>NZ_JBEZBE010000034.1:0-88553 GCF_040646935.1 Streptomyces sp. NPDC044984 | reverse complement strand
GGACGCGGTGGACGGCCTGGCTTTCGGTGTCCGCCCGGTCGCCGTGGGCGGGACGCTCGGCCGGGAGGTGGTGTCCGCCGGGGCGAGGGCGCACAGGAAGCGGGGGACCGCACACGCGGTCCGGGCCGGCTCGTTCTCATGTCCGGAGCCGAGCGCGCCCGGCGCCCGGGGGGCCGCACCCGCCCGAGGCGGGGCGTTGGGCGGGGAACCCCGACTCCCGGGCCCAGGCCGCTGTCTCGACCCGGTCACGGGCGCCGAGGTCGCCCTGGACGCTGGTGATACGGGGCCTCGTCGCGCCCACGCTGATGTGCAGGGCGGCGACCTCCGCGTGACCCCGCCCGCCCCCCCCGGGGGGCGGCCCTCGCCGAGTAGTGCCTGCGGTACCTGGGAGTGGGCAGCCCACGGGTTGGCGCACACCTGCGTGCGCACGGAAACCTACTGGCATGACACCACGCAAGGCAGCAGTGCTCTCCTCGGTTCTCTTCCTCTCCCTGAGTGCCGTGGCGGCCGGAACCCCGGCCACCGCCGGCCCGCCGGAACACTCCTCCGGCCCGACCGTGGGGAGCGTGGCCGACGCGATCGGGCGCAGCGCCCACACACTGAGGAGCACCGACCCCGAAGGCAGCCTGCGGGACTTGACCGCGCTGGGCCACATGGTGAAGGACGCCGAGGTGGTGGGCCTGGGCGAGGCCACCCACGGCTCCCGGGACTTCTTCCGGATGAAGCACCGGGTCCTGCGCCACCTGGTCGAGCGGAAGGGCTTCCGGACCTTCTCCCTGGAACTGCCCTGGAGCAGCGGCGTCCGCGTCAACGAGTACGTGCTGTACGGCAAGGGCGACCTCGACCGCATAGCACGCGAGGAGTTCCAGGGCTCCTACCGCATCTGGAACAACGCGGACTACCTGGACCTCATCGAGTGGATGCGCGCCCACAACCGCCACCACCCCACCGACCCGGTGCGCTTCGCGGGCAACGACATGGGTTACGCCGGACCGGAGCTGTACGACCGGGTGACCGACCACGTGGCCCGTACCCACCCGCACCTGAAGGCCCGCGTCACCGCCCTCTACGACGGCCTGACACCGGCCACCGACGCCGCCACGTACCTGGAGCGGTACCTCCAACTCCCCCTGACGGAACGCAGGAAGCGCGCCGAGCGCACCCTGGAGGCGTACGAACTGCTCCGCGACCAGCGCCCGGCCCTCGGCGAGAGCCGACGGGAACACATCTGGACGGTCCAGCACGCGAGGGCCATCCACCAGATGGCCCAGGGCTATTCCTACGACATCACCGACGAGGCCCAGGTCACGGAGATGATGAAGTACCGCGACCGGGTGATGGCCGAGAACGTGGCCTGGTGGCACCGCCACACCGGCGACCGGATCCTGCTGTCGGCCCACAACACCCACGTCTCCTACGACGCCTTCGACCCGCGCTACCCGAAGACCCAGGGCGCGTTCCTGCGCGACGCGCTGGGCGGGGACTACGTCAGCATCGGCTTCAGCTTCCACAGCGGCGCCTTCAAGGCGTTCGGCACCGACGACGACGTGATCCGCACCTACCGCGTGGACGCCGCGAAGCCGGGCTCCAACGAACACACCCTGGACCGGGCCCACCAGCGCGATTACATCCTGGACATGCGCACCGCCCCCCGCTCCGTGCGCACCTGGCTGGCCGAGCCCCGCCCCACCTGGAACGTGGGCGCCGGCTGGCCCGACCCCGTGGAATACAGGATCGCCCTCGGCGAGGCCCATGACATCCTCATCCACCTGAACAAGGTCGAGGCGACCACGTACCTGGGCAACCCGTGATCCCCGACCGGCTCCGGTGTGAGAACGACCGCTCGCGCCCGCACGTGATGTCGCGGTGCCGCGCGTGTTCTGCGGCACCCTGCCGACGGACCTGTCCGTGCCCGGCCTGCTCACCGAACCGACCGTCGGCACAGGCCACTTCCGCACCATGTTCCCCACCACCGCACGCCACGCCGCCCAACGCTGGCTCGCCACCGGGGACGGCCGGAGCTGGAGCCCACCGACGACGACGGCATGGCCACAGCCTCCCTCCTCATCGCGGAACTGACCGCCGACGCCGCCCTGCACGGCCGGGTGCAGGGCAGGAACGCACGCCTCGCCCTGACCCTGACACCCACGACCCTGCGGATCGGAGTCACCGACGCACGGGGCGAACATCTGCCCCTGCCGACCCCGGACTCAGGGACAGGGGCCGACGGCGAGTCCGGACGGGGCCTGCTTCTCGTCGCCTCCTGGGACCGGTACAACTGGGACCCCGGAAAGGCCACTCCGATCGGGCCGACGACCGTCACCGACGCGGACATGGCCCGACTGCACTAGGAGTACGACATGAGAGGCGGTGGGACGGTGCGGCACCACGACCTGGGAACCGAACCCGAACCACTCCCCGATCCCGCCGACCCCGGACGGGACGGCACGCGCACGGACCCCGGACGCAACGGAGAGGCCCGGTGAGGCACGTGTCCGCCGGGGCGACCGGCCCCGCGCGCACGGTCGTGTCGCTCGTCGGCGCACTGTGCGCCGGGACGCTGCTCTGCGCCCTGACCGCCTGTTCGCCGTCATCATCCCCGACCTCCTCCTCGAAGGAGACGGCAACCCGTGACGAGGCCGACGGCGGACAGCGGGTCCCCTACTGGATCAAGGGGGTGACACCGGAGGAGGTCGCCGAGCGGCTGCACGTCACGGTCCCCGCCGGGGCCACCGACCGCAGGGCCGCCCACCAGAAGGGCTTCCAGGACGACGGACTGCTCCTCGCGTTCACCCTGCCCGGGACGGACACCGGGGAATTCGTCGAGGACCTGGCCCCGGAGAACCCCCTGTCGCACCGCAAGGCCCCCCTCCCGTCGGCCGCGGAGGTGGAGCAGACGACACCCTTCACCCGCCTCGGCCTGAAGGAACCGGAGACACTTGCCGATGTGACGGAAGGCCCGGTCTGTGCCCCCTGCCAGGGCGATCTGGACTCGTTGTTCGTCGCCGTGCACCCGGTCGACGCCCAGCACAGCCGTGTCTACCTGCGGGGAGTGGACTGAGACCCGGAGCCTACGCCAGCACGGACGACCCTCATGCCTTCCGTGCCGAGACGGCCGATGAGCCCCCGCAGGACCACAAGGGACGGACTTCCGGCCACGGCCCGGTCTCCGCAGGCTGCCTACAAGGTCACCTCAGCACATCGAAGGCTCCGCTTTTCTGAGCGGACGGCATGACAACGGGCTGGTCCGGGTCACCTGAAGTGAGTCGGACCAGCCCGTTGTCGCGCTCAGGAATCCCAGTGGTGCTATACGGCCAAGAGCGCCACGAACGTGGCCCACTCGTCCCGGCCGATCCGCAGCATGGTCCCGTCACACAGGGCTTTCGAGTCCCGTACGTACACGACGTCGAGGCCGGCGGCCACCTCCACGCAGTCGCCGCCGTCCGATCCGCTGTAGCTGCTCTTGAACCAGTGCAGCCCGTCCACGTTCTCGGTCACCTGCTCCACGCTCACGTCTCTCCCACCATCCGCTCGATGAGTCGTGCAGACTCCTCGACGTTCAGGGCCCGCGAACACCGCCCGCGCATACGCTTCCGTCTGCAACAACCCCGGCACCAACAGCGGATCGTACGAGAAGCGACTGACGACCTCCGCCTCGATGAGCGCGAAGTTGCGGAAGAAGCGCGGCAGTTTCGCCCGGTCCACCTCGTCCTGGAGCACCTCCAGGACCCCGCCCGCCTCCAGCACCCGGTCCGCCGCCCTCGTGAACGCCGCCTTCGCCGGCCGTCGCCCCTGCTCGACCGAGGCGACCTGCTCCAGCGAGTAGTCGATGGCCTCACCGAGCTGCTGCTGATTCAACCCGGCCCGTTTGCGCAGATGCTGGAGCAGCCTTCCGTACGCCGACCAAGCCCTCGGCAGATCATCCCCGCCCTCCTCCTTCGCCTTCGCCGCCCGACCGCCCCGCGTCTCCCGCACCGTGCTCACACCCTCACGTCCTTCCGTCCCGGAACGCACCCTGCCCACCCGCACCGCAGCGGCGCCCGACCCGCCGCCGGGCCTTGTTCAACGCGAGCCGCAACGTCGCGGGCACGGCACCGGACCCGTACACCAGCCGTACCACCCGCGGACGCACTGCTCGATGGCCGTAGCGCTCCCTGGGGTTCGTCGCCTTGCGGGCTGTCACTCGCGCGGTTCGCGTCGAGCGTCTCTCCGACGGCTGGGAGGAAGGCTCCTGACGACAGTCGGCCGCGTGCGTGGACGGCCGAGACGTGAACGGTCCTCTCGTGTCGACCGTGTCCTCGGTCGTGGACCGGGGTCACGCATGAGCTCAGGGGCGCCCGCTTCCTCCGTGTCGGCACCCGGAAGCCGGCGGCGGATCACCATGACGACCGCGGTGACGATGGCGGTCACCGACACGGCGAGTCCGCCCAGACCGGTGATCGCGCCCGCCACCCACTGCCACGAGTCCTTGATCCAGGAGAACCAACTGCCGTCGCCGGGCGGTGCCGCCACCTCGACGCGCGATGTCATCGGCGGCTTCTCGAGGAGCACGGTGTCGCCATCGCGGAAGTAGGCGGTCACGGTGAGGGCGATGCCGACCTTCCCGGCGTGCCGCGCGCTCACGTCCCACATCCAGGTCGCCCTGTCCTTCCCGGAGAGGACACTCTGCCGTTCCGACGACAACGGCGTGCACCGCACCCCGGCGCCTGAGCAGTGCAGCTTCACTCCGATCTGGGACCCCGCGCTGACCGGAGCCTGCGTCTCACCGGGACCGGGGCGGCGCCAACTGCCCAGGACCTCGACGCGGAACGAGCGCGGTTCCGCACCGGCCACGAGACCCAAGGACCTGGTGTCCGTGTGAATGAGCTGGCCCTTGAAGAGTTGCCGGCGAGCCTGGCTGATCTCCTCGACGTAGGTTCTCTGGTCTCCCGGCCCGTCGTCGCTGCTGTACAGCGTTGCGAACAGCCCCGAAACGAGGGCGACCAGCACCGCGAGCGTCGTCCACGGGAAGCAGCCGAGTCCGCCGGAAGCCCCGGTGGAGGCCCAACCGGAAGCCGCGGCCTGCCGCAACCACTCTCGCCCGTGCTCATGAGCCGGACCGGGCTTCGGCTCCGATGACGCAGGCATGGCTCCCTCATGGATGTCGAATGCCGCGAACACGGTGACGCGTTCCTCGCAGATCACTCCATGGTCCACCAACTGCCATGCTCAGTGGTGTGATTCAGGCAGGAAGGCGGTACCACTGATGTTCTGCGGCCGGGTGGCGAGGCGAGCGGCTGCCGGTGGCCACTGCGACGCCGCCGGAAGACGGACCGTCAGCGGAACGCGGCGACGTTCTCCGTGGCCCACCGCGCGAAGGGCAGGGCAGGGGAGCCGGTGACTCGCGGAACCGTGTCGTGCACCGTGAGCAGTTCGTCGTTGACGTCCCCGCCCATCAGGTCGAGCACCGCGTGCGCGGTCTGCGCTCCCATGAAGGGGGCCATCTGCCGGTGCGCCTCCTCCCGGCTGATCTCCTCGACGGACACCTCGTGCCCCAGGGCCGCCCCGATCGCCCGGGCCTGCTGCCGGGGTGTGATGCGTTCCGGTCCGGTCAGCGTGTACGTCCGCCCGTGATGACGACCCGGCTCGGTCAGTGACGCCCGGGCCACCGCCGCGATGTCGGCCGGGTGGACGGCGGGAAGCCCGGTGTCCGCGTAGGGCACCCGGATCGACCGGTGCTCCCGGATCGACTCCGCCCACCACAGGGCGTTCGACGCGAACTGGGTCGGACGCAGGACCGTCCAGCTCATCCCGCTGTCCTGGAGCAGCCGCTCGACGGCCAGGTTCTCGGCGGCGGCGGGCAGGTGCGGGTGGGTCCGCACCGTGAGGGAGGACACGAGCACCACGTGCTCCACGCCCGCCTGCCGGGCGGCCGTGAGGACGTCCGCGTCCGCGCCCATGCCCGGTACGAGGAACAGGGAGCGCGCTCCGTCCAGCGCCGGCTTCAGCGAGGCGGGCCGGGTGAGGTCACCCTCGACGGCTTCGACCCCGTCGGGGAACGAGGCCCGGGTGGCGTCCCGGGTCAGACCCCGCACCGGTCCGGCGCCGGACGGGCGCAACTGCCGCACCAGAGCGCTTCCGATGTTTCCGGTGGCACCCGTCACGAGGATCATCGTCGTCTTCTCCTGTCGTCGGCCGGTGATCGCGCCCGCCGCACGCTAGGACCTCAACCAAGGCTCAGGTCAAGCGGAGGGCCCGGGCCGAGGCCGACAAGGTGAGGACTTCGGGCGACGCAGGCCCCCGGAGTCTCGGAGACGACCCTTCCTGACGGCGCATCGGTGGATGCGCGGCCGCTTCGACGTCGCGGTGTGTGAGGCGGGCGTGGAGCCTGCCCGCAGCCGATGCCCTCCGAGGGCTGCCGGGCAGGTGGTTCACGTCGAGGCGGTGCCGCCCGCCTTCGTCAGGGTGCAGACGCCGTCCGTGCAGCTGCGTTCCAGACGGCCGCGGGAGACGGTCTGCGCCAGGTCGATCACCCAGCAGGCCGGGCAGCCGCGGAGGGCGACCAGGCCCAGGGGTGCGGCCAGCAGGGCGGCGGGGCCGGCGAAGGGCACCAGGGCGATCGAGCCGGTGATCAGGCCGAAGCCCAGAACACCGCGCAGCAGGTGCCGGGGGACGGAGGAGATGGCGGAGTCCGCCTCCGCGCGGACGGGCTTGCCGGTTTCGGCGGTCTTCACGGTGGTGCCTCTCCTTCGGCTGCTTCATCGGTCGCCAGGGCTTGCCGCAGAGCGGCCCGGGCCCGGTGGAGCCTCGATTTCATGGCCGCGTTGCTCAGGCCGAGCGACTGTGCGACGAGACGGCCCGGATACCCCTGGACGTCTCTCATGATCAGCACCTGCCGCTGGTCGCGGGGGAGACCGCTGACCGCGGCGGCGATCCGCTCGGCGTCCAGCCGCCGCAGCACCGAGGTCTCCGCGGAGGGTGCCGGCTCGCTGCCGGCCTCTTCGGTGACGGAGGCGGAGGTGAGCAGCCGTAGGTGCCGCAGGCATTCGTTGCGCACGATGCGGAACATCCAGGAGGCCAGGGCGCCGGACGCGCGGAGCGTGCCGATCTTCCGGTAGAGGATGATCAGTGCTTCCTGAGCCGCGTCCTCGGCGTCCTGCGGTGTGGCGCACAGCGACAGCGCGAACCTGCGCACATGGGGCTGCGACTCCACGATCACAGCGGTCAGCGAACTGATGTTGCCGTCCTGGGCGGCCTTGACCAGCCGCTCGTCGGGCCAGGGGGAACCGCGGCTCATGCGTCCTGCTCGTGTCCGGTGATCTGCCGTCGTGACCGGCGCGGATCAACCACGGCTCCGGTTCCTCCGCTTGAGCAACGTCACGCTGCACATGCAGACCAGCAGTACACCGGCCACGGCGATGATCGCGATCGTCATGCTTCGTTCCTCCTGGTGTCCGCCGGCCCGCTCGGCCGGTTCACGGATAAGAGGCGGCGGGGGCGGAAAAGGATTCGGCGCCGCTGCGGCCGACGTGAGGACGGACCGCACGGAGCGGTCAGCCCGTCTGTACGGGGCCGTCGGCGAACGCGACCGCCAGGTCCGACTCGATGCGGGCGGCGCAGGCGCGCAGTGCGGGGAGGAGGGTGTCCCTGGTGTGCTCGGGCGGCTCGGGGCCGGCGTGCAGGGCGATGTTCACGGCTGCGACGGCCCGCCCGCTCCGGTCCCGGACCGGTACGGCCAGCGAGCGCAGTCCCGCCTCCAACTCCTGCTCGACCAAGGCGTGTCCCTCACGGGCGACCCGGTCCAGGGCGGCACCGAGCGCATCGGGCGAGGTGAGGGTGTGCGGGGTCAGGGCCCGGGGGTGCGAGGCGTCGATGCGTTCCCGCCGGTCCGCCTCGGGCAGGTCCGCGAGCAGGACCCGGCCCATGGAGGTGGCGTACGCGGGCAGCCGCGTGCCGGGCATGATCCGGGCGCTGGTGATCTGCTGGACGGCGGCCCGGGCCACGTAGTGGACCTCGGTGCCGTCGAGGACCGCGAGTGAGGCCGACTCCCGTGCCCGCCCGGCCAGTTCGGTCAGATGGGGCTGGGCGATGTCGGCGAGGGTGAGGGCGGACAGCCGTGCGTAGCCGAGTTCCAGGACGCGCGGGGAAGGCAGGAAGCGGCGGCCGAGCTGTTCCACGTAACCCAGTTGACGGAGGGTCAGGAGGTTGCGGCGGGTGCTGGGGTACGAGAGCCCGGCGGCCTCGGCGGCCTCGGCGAGGGTGAGTCCGCCGCGCCGCCGGCCGAGCGCGGTCAGGACGGCGAGGCCCCTGGCCAGTGCCTGCAGGAAGGACGGTCCCAGTTCGGGCTTGGCATCGGCATAGGCGGAGGCAGGGGCGGGGGCGTGGGCGAGGACGGGTGTGGGGGTGGTGGGCGGCGCGGCGGCTTCCTCCGAGGTGCCGTACAGCGCGTCCGCGATGTGCCGGGCCTCCTCCTCCATCGTGGCCAGCGCGTGCGCGCGCAGTTCGTCGCCGCTGTGGCGGCTGGTGTGCGCGAGCACGCTGATCGCGCAGACAGGCCGGCCGCCGGGGTCGCGTACCGGGACCGCGAGCGCGACCAGACCGGGAGCGACCAGCTGGTCGTCCAGCGCCCAGCCGTCCGCGTCGGCCGCCGCGGTCCAGGCGGCGAAGTCGGCCTCCGTCCGCTCGGGGGGAGGAGGGGTGCGGCGCGCGGGAACGGCCGGGAAGGTCTCGTCCAGCGGATCCGCGGCACGGCGGGCCCGCCACGCGTCGTACGTGTCGGGCTGCCAGCCGGCGGCGAGTACGGCACCGGCCGCGCAGCGCTCGGCGGGCAGCAGGTCGCCGACGCGGAAGCCCAGGGGGATCATCCGGCCGGGCGGGACGGCCTTGCCGACGATGCGTGCGTCGCAGCCGTCGAGGACGATCGCCGAGACCGACTCGTCGAGGGTGCGGGCCAGCCGCTCCAGGCTCGGCCGCAGCGCCTGGGACAGGCCGCTCGCGTGCAGGTAGGCGTTGCCGAATTCCATCAGGCGCGGGGCGGGCACGAGGTCGCGTCCCACGGCGCGCAGGTGGTCGAGGTGGGTCAGGGTCGCGGTGATCCGGTCCACGGTCGATCGCGCCAGGCCGGTCGCGCGGGCGAGATCGCTCGGGCGTACGGAGTGGGGGGCGTCCGCGACGATCCGCAGCACGGCCAGTCCGCGCTCCAGCGGGCCGGCGGCTTCCGCGGGGGAGTCGGCCGGCGCGGGGGCCGTCGGCGCCTCCGGTGCCGCCTTCGAAACGCCCGGCGCCATGGCACTTCCTCCTGTATGTCGGCTTCCCGGCGCATGAGGCCGTACCCGTCTTCGGGAGAACGCTACCGGCCATTGACAGCGTCCCGGCGATCGCACAGACTCGGCGCACTCGGTCAATGAAAGTAAGTTCACTCAGCGAAAAAACAGCGGCCCGGTGTGCTGCGGGACGCATTCCGCCGGGCCGCCCCTTCCCCTGATGAGGACTCCCATGAGCACTTCCGCCCGGAGCCGCGCGGATCTCGTCCGGCACAGCGCGTACGAGTTCGCGCTGACCACGGTGCTTCTCTTCGCGGTGGTGAGCCTGATCCGCTGGCTGGCCCTCCCCGGGTCGCCGCTGGCGGTCGGCGACCCCCGGACCCTGTTCGCCGTCGCGGGAGTCGCGGTCGCCGCGCTCATCGCGGGCCTGATGTACTCGCCGCCCGGCCGCGCATCCGGGGGCCACATGCACCCCGGCGTCACCGTTTTCCTGTGGTCGAGCGGTCTTCTTCCGTCCCGCGCCGTCCTCCCGTACGTCACCGCGCAGCTCGCCGGATCCGCGGCCGGTACCGCGCTGGCCGGGCTGGTGTGGGGCGGGGCCGTGCGCCAGGTCGGGCACGGGGCCGTGCACCCCGCACCCGGGACGGGTACGGTCGAACTGTTCCTCGTCGAGGGCGCCGCGCTCGCCGCGGTCTTCGTGACGGTGGCGCTGGTGATGAGCAGACCCGCCCTGGGGGCGCTGATCCCGGCGGTCATCGGCATCGGAGTGGGCGTGGTCGTCGCGACCCTGGGCACCGTGACCGGCGCGAGCATCAACCCGGCGCGCGCCTTCGGACCGGCCCTGCTCTCCGGGACGTACGAGCACTTCTGGAACTACATGATCGCGCCGGTGGCCGCCCCGGCCCTCGTCGGTCTCGCCCACCGTGCCCTGCGCACCCGCCGGGCGACCGGCCCCGCACCCTCGCCCGCCCAGGCCTGAGTCCCATATCCCCTGTACAGGAGCATCTCGTGTCCGTCTCCCGAGGACTGATCATCAACGGCCAGGAGGTCCCCGCCTCCTCCGGCCGCACCACGTCCGACACCAATCCCTGGACCGGCGCCGTCTGCGCGGAGGTCGCCGCGGGCACCCCGGACGACGTACGCCGTGCCGTGGACGCCGCCGACGCCGCGTTCGAGGCGTGGGCCGCGACCAAGCCGGCCGAACGCCGCCGGATCTTCCTGCGCGCCGCGCAGCTGATGACCGAGCGCACCGAGGAGGTCGTACGGCTGATGGCCACGGAGGTCGGCGGCGTCGCCCCCTGGGCGGGCTTCAACGCCCACCTGGCCGCCGGCATCCTGCTGGAGGCGGCGGCCGAGGTGAGCCGCCCGACCGGCCAGATCCTCGCCACCGACGCCGACGGCGTCCTCTCCACCCAGGTGCGGGTGCCCAAGGGGGTGATCGCCGCGATCTCGCCGTGGAACGCGCCGGTCATCCTCGGCGTCCGTGCGGTGGCGCTGCCCATCGTGATGGGCAACACCGTGGTGATGAAGCCCAGCGAGGACGCGCCGATCGCCTGCGGCCTGCTGATCTCGGACGTCCTGCACGAGGCGGGACTGCCCGCGGGCGTGCTCAACGTCGTCACCAACGACCGCGCCGACGCGGCCGAGGTGGTCTCCGCGCTGATCTCCGACCCCCGGGTGCGGATGGTCAACTTCACCGGCTCCACGGAGGTCGGCCGCACCATCGGCGTCCAGGCCGCTCAGCACCTCAAGCCCGCCGTCCTCGAACTCGGCGGCAAGAACCCCCTGCTGGTGCTGGAGGACGCGGACGTCGACTACGCGGTGGACGCCGCGGTCTTCGGCTCCTTCATGAACGCGGGCCAGATCTGCATGTGCGTGGACCGGGTCATCGTCCACCGTGCGGTCGCCGACGAGTTCACCGCCAAGTTCGCCGCCCGCGTCCGGGCGCTGCCCTGCGGCGACCCGGGCGACCCGGGCACCGCGGTCGGCCCGGTCGTGAACGAGGCCGCCGCCCGCCGGGTCTCGGCGCTGGTCGCGGACGCGGTCTCCCGGGGCGCGGAACTGGCCGCGGGCACCGGCGAGATCGAGGAACCGGGCACCCTGATCCGCCCGGTCGTCCTCACCGGGGTCACCAAGGAGATGAAGATCTACTACGACGAGATCTTCGGCCCGGCGGCCGTCGTCCACGTCGTCGACGGCACCGACGAGGCCGTCGCGCTCGCCAACGACACCCCCTACGGGCTCACCGCGGGCGTCATCACCGAGAACCTGGCCAAGGGACTGGAGGTCGCCGGCCGGCTGCGCACCGGCATCGTCCACGTCAACGACCAGTCCATCGCCGACGAACCGCAGGCCCCCTTCGGCGGCGTGAAGAGCTCCGGCTACGGCCGCTTCGGCGGACAGGCCGGCGCCGAGGCCTTCACCGACACCCGCTGGGTCACCGCGCAGGCCAGGGGCCACGCGCACTTCCCGATCTGACGGGCGGGCGCCCGGCCGGCGGATTCACCGGCCGGGCGGGCACGCACGCGGGATCAGCGGAGCGTGGTGGGGTCGAGGACCTGGTCGGGCGGCGGCGGGGTGGTGTCGACGGGCTTGTCGTGGTCGGTGAAGGTGAGGTCCATGGACACATCACCGCCTGTGGCCGTGGCCCGCAGGAGGTGGGGCTCGCCCTCCTTGGCGATGTAGACGGTCGTGGTCTCGGTCGTGGTCCTCTCGGTGAGCACGGCGACCGGCCGGCCGCCCACGGTGGCATCGGCCTCGCGGGTGGCGCTTCCGTCGGACAGGGGGTCCAGTCCCTCGAGCAGGGCGTCGAAACCGCCGCACATGCGCCCGAGGATCTCCGACATCCCTCTGGGTGGCTTGATCCAGCGGCCCGTGAAGAGGTCGACCATCTCCTCGGCCTGCTCGGCTGTCATCCCGCGGCTGAAGGTGGCCCGCCAGAAGTCCTCCCCGGCCTTGACGTGGACGAGGGAACCCTTCTTGATGATGCGCATGGCGCCGGGGGAGGTGTCCACCGTGCCGTTGCAGGAGCCGTGGACGTCCATGGCCAGGTCGACCTCCATCTGTCGGCCGTCGCTGTCGGCCTTGCCGATGAAGCGCATGCTGGTGGTGTTCCCGAGGGCTTCCCGGGCCTGATGGTCGATCTGCTCAAGCGTCATGGTGTCGAACGCGTGCTTCGCCCCGGTCGCCGACGCGGTGCTCTTCGCGTCGGCCCCGGTACCGTCCGGGCCGCAGCCGGTGAGGATCACGGTGGTGACGGCGCACAGTAACGCGGTGGCGGCGCGGCGGGTGATGTGGTGCTTCACGTGCTTCACGTGCGGGTTTCCCTCCCCTGTTGAACCTCGCTGACTGTATGCGGTCAAGGCTCGGCATGTGCGGGCGAGGGCGGGGAAGGCCGCGGACGACGTGACGCGCGCCCGTCGGCGAGGCGAGCGGAGCGGCGGAGCGGCGGAGCGGCGGCGAGCCGGATCAGCACGAGCCGGACGCCCTCGCGGCGGGCGTCATCGCATGGCTACGGGCCGAGGTTGCTCACGGCGGCGCGCGCCAGATCCTCGGTGGTGCGGGCCAGGCGCTCCGGCGTCTCGCCGTCGTCCCGGGCGTCTGCTGCACGCGGGAGCCCACTTCCACAAGAGCTGCTGCGGCGGGCCCGGGTACCGCCCGCGCACGCTGAGGGAGGTGCGCGAGCGGATGGCGTACGCCCGCCGTGCCGGCGAGCCCTTCGCCGAGGCGCTCGTGCGCCGCGAGGTGCCGTGACGGGGGAACCGAGCCGGTTGGCCGTGTCGACCAGGACGGCCAGGGCGGCGGTCCGGGCGTCGACGGCCCCGTCCGCCTCCGTCTGAACAGCGGTCACCCGCGCCGCGGCATTCTTCGGCCGTCACACGGCTATCGCGCATCGGCGCACCGGTGTACGGTCTCGGGCCGACGGGCTTTGGGAGCGCTCCCATCGCGTGTATCACGCTGTACTCGCATCGCATGAGGAGGAACGCTGTGAAACGCTTTTTGGCCTTACTGGCCACCTGCGCGACGGTCCTGGGCCTCACGGCACTGTCCGGTCCGCAGGCGGCGGCCGCCACCGGCTGCAGGGTCGACTACACGGTCGCCAGCCAGTGGCAGGGCGGCTTCCAGGCCGGAGTGAAGATCACCAACCTGGGCGACCCCGTCTCCGGGTGGACGCTCGGGTTCACCATGCCGGACGCCGGGCAGAAGGTCGTCCAGGGCTGGAACGCCACCTGGGCGCAGTCCGGCTCCGCGGTCACCGCCACCGCTGTCGACTGGAACCGCACGCTGGCCACCGGCGCGACCGCCGACGTGGGATTCACCGGCTCCTTCACGGGTGCCAACCCGCGGCCCACGGCGTTCACGCTCAACGGCGTCGCCTGCACGGGCTCCGTCGAAGAGCCCCCGCCCACCCCGGGCGACGGCACCCCCGTGGACGTCAACGGACAGCTCCACGTCTGCGGAGTGAACCTGTGCAACCAGCACGACCGCCCCATCCAGCTGCGCGGCATGAGCACCCACGGCATCCAGTGGTTCAACCGGTGCTACAACACCGCGTCCCTGGACGCGCTCGCGAAGGACTGGCGGTCGGACCTGCTGCGCATCGCCATGTACGTGCAGGAGGACGGTTACGAGACCGACCCCGCGGGCTTCACCGGCCGCGTGAACAGCCTCGTCGACATGGCCGAGGCCCGTGGCATGTACGCCGTGATCGACTTCCACACCCTCACGCCGGGCGACCCGAACTTCAACCTCGACCGCGCGAAGACGTTCTTCGCCTCCGTCGCCGCCCGCAACGCCGGCAAGAAGAACGTGATCTACGAGATAGCCAATGAGCCCAACGGCGTGAGCTGGGCGGCCATCAAGAGCTACGCCGAGCAGGTCATCCCGGTGATCCGGGCCGCCGACCCGGACGCCGTCGTCATCGTCGGCACCCGCGGCTGGTCCTCGCTGGGAGTCTCGGACGGCTCCAGCGAGAGCGAGGTCGTCGACAACCCCGTCAACGCCACCAACATCATGTACGCGTTCCACTTCTACGCCGCGAGCCACAAGGACAACTACCGCGCCACGGTGAGCCGGGCGGCCTCGCGACTGCCGCTGTTCGTCTCCGAGTTCGGCACGGTGAGCGCCACCGGCGGCGGAGCGGTGGACCGGGCGAGCAGCACGGCCTGGCTGGACCTGCTCGACCAGCTGAGGATCAGTTACGCGAACTGGACCTACTCCGACGCCAACGAGGGCAGCGCGGCGTTCAGGCCCGGCACCTGCAACGGCACCGACTACAGCGGCAGTGGCGTGCTGACCGAGTCCGGGGCGCTGCTCAAGAGCCGGATCAGCACCCCTGACAACTTCCCCACGAGCTGACCTCCGACGGGGGTCCGGCCGGCCGGACCCCCGTCCCACCGACCGGGAGCGCTCCCCGTCGCCGTTCGCCCCCGCGTCCCCACCCCTGCCCGGTCGATCGCCGGCTCAGCTCCGGGCGCCGGGTCACACGTGCGGGCCCCGGTGGCGCCGCACCACGTCCGCGTACGCCTTCGCGCTCGGCTTCGGGCGGCGCTCGAAGGTGTCGCGGTCGACCTCGTGGAGCCCGAGCTGGGCGCCGTACCCGAAGATCCACTCGAAGTTGTCCATGAGCGTCCAGTGGCAGTACCCGAGGACGGGCGTCCCCGCGCGCACCTCGGCCGCGAGGTGTTCGACGGCGGCGGGGACGAAGGCGGCGCGCTGCGCGTCGTCCGGGGTCTGGATGCCGTGTTCGGTGACGAGGACCGGCACCCCCGCCACCTCGTGGGCGTAGCGCACGGCGCCCGCGAGGGACGCGGGCTCGATGACGGTGCCCATCCCGTTGCGTTCGCCGTCGGGCGTCACCTCGCCGTCGGGGCCGTGGACGATCCGCTCGTAGTTCTGCACACCGATGAAGTCGTCGTGGCGTGCCTCGCGCAGCCAGTGGTCGTAGACGGCGGCACGCTTGGCGTCCCGGCGTTCCTCACCGCCCGGGAGGGCCACTTCGTCGGCGATGGCGATGGAGACGCCGACGGGCAGGTCGGCGCGGCGGGCCTTGATCGCGTCGCGGGCGGCCCGGTGCGCCCGGGTGAACGCGGCCTGGAACTCGTCCTGCCGGTGGGCGGGGATGACGTTCGCACTGGCGTAGGTGTCGCTCCCGGCGGCGTGTGCGGCCGCCTCGAGCATCCGGGCCTTGAGCGTCTCGGCCTCGGCGGGGAGCTTCGCGCCCGCCTGCAGCAGCTGTTCCAGGTTGGGCTCGTTCAGGGTGACGCCGCAGGCGATGCGGTCGCCGAAGCGCGCCATCACGCGGTCGCACTGCTCGGCGAAGCGGTCGGCGGCGTCGGCGGCGGTCCAGGAACCGGCCGCGGCGAACCAGTGCGGTGCGGTGAAGTGGCTGAACGTCACCAGGGGGGCGAGCCCGCGTTCGAGGCAGCCGTCGACCTTGCGCTCGTAGTGGTCGAGGGCCTCGGCGGAGACGACGCCGCGCTCGGGTTCGACGCGGGCCCACTCGACGGAGAACCGGAAGGCGTTGAGCCCGAGGCCCGCGGCCAGGTCGAGGTCCGTCGCCCACCGCTGGTAGCCGCGGCACGCCGGACCGCTCGGCTCGCGGAACAGCGAGGGTGTCGTGTGCTCCAGGAACCAGGTGTCACTGGCGCTGTTGTCGCCCTCGTTCTGGTGTCCCGCGGTGGCCACGCCCCACAGGAAGGTGTCGGGCAGGCTGGTGTGGGTCATGTGTGTGCTCCTCGTACTGGGTCGGGTGAGGCGGTCGTCGGACGTCACCGCGTGGCCGTCGGACGTCACCGCGTGGCCGCGTCGGACGTCACCGCGCGGTCCCGGGGGACGGCGCGGTCCCGGGGAGCGGCGCGGTCCCGGGGAGCGGCGTGGTCCCGGGGAGCGGCGTGGTCCCGGGGAACGGCGTGTAGAAGGTGTGCCGGCCGGGTCCGGCCTCCACGGGCTCCGCATCCGGGAGGTCGACCAGCGCGGTGACGTCGGGCGGCACGACGACGTCGACGCGCAGCCGGTCGCCCTCCCGGCTCCACCCGGCCTCGGCCCGGCCGTACGGCGTCTCGTGTTCGGCCCGGGCCCAGGTGAGGCCGCCTCCGGGGCGGGGACGGACCAGCAGCCGCCGGTAGCCCGGCTCGGCGGGAGCCAGACCGGCCACGGTGCGGTGCATCCAGTCGGCGACCGCGCCGAGCGCGTAGTGGTTGAAGGAGGTCATCTCGCCGGGGTTGACGCTGCCGTCGGGAAGCATGCTGTCCCAGCGTTCCCACACGGTGGTGGCGCCCATGTCGACCTGGTACAGCCAGGACGGGCACGCCCGCTGCGTCAGCAGCCGGTAGGCGGTGTCCACGTGTCCGGTGCCGGCCAGCGCGTCGCACACCAGGGGGGTGCCGAGGAACCCGGTGCCGATGCGGTGGCCGCGCTCCGCCACCAGGGCGGCCAGCCGGCGTCCGGCCTCGGCGCGCTCGGCGTCGTCCTCGAGCAGCCGGAAGCACAGGGCGAGGGCGTAGGCGGTCTGCGTCTCCTCCGTCAGGCGTCCGCCGCCGGCGTGGAAACGGGCGAGGAAGGCGTCGCGGACCGCGTCGGCCAGGGCGTGGTGGCGGACGGCTTCGTCGTGGTCGTCCAGGACCTCCGCGGTGCGGGCCAGCAGCCGCGCGGAGTGCGCGAAGTACGCCGTGGCGACCAGGGCGGACGACGTCATCGCGCGGCCGGGGTCGTCCGCCGGGGCGGTCGGGTCCAGCCAGTCGCCGAACTGGAATCCCTCGCCCCAGATCCGGTCCGGTCCGGCCAGGCGGTCGACGGCGTCGACCCAGGCGCGCATCGACGGGTACTGGGCGCGCAGCACCTCCGTGTCGCCGTAGCGCTCGTACAGCACCCAGGGCACGACGACGGCCGCGTCGCACCAGCCGGCCATCGGCGGGTTGCCGGGCGGGATCGGCACCGGGGTGATCACCGGGATGTCGGGGCTGAACACCGGCGGCACGCGCCGTTCGTCGGCGCCCTGGTCGGCGGCGAGGTCGCGCAGCCAGGAGCGCAGGAAGTCGCGGACGTCGTGGAGGAAGGCGGCGGTGGGGGCGAAGACCTGGACGTCCCCGGTCCAGCCGAGCCGTTCGTCGCGCTGCGGGCAGTCGGTGGGCACGTCGACGAAGTTGCCGCGCATCCCCCACACCACGTTCTCGTGCAGCCGGTTCAGGGAGGCGTCCGAGCAGGAGAACCAGCCCGTGCGACGCAGGTCGCTGTGGACGACCACGGCCGTGACGTCGGCCGGGTCGAGGTCGCCGGGCCAGCCCTCGACGTCGGCGTAGCGGAAGCCGTGGAAGGTGAAGCGGGGTTCCCACTCCTCGCCCGCCGGGTCGCCGCGCAGGACGTAGCGGTCGGTGGCGACGGCGTGCCGCAGCGGGCGCGTGCAGAGGTCGCCGTCCTCGAGGACCTCCGCGTGGCGGAGGGTCACCGTGCGGCCGGCCTCGCCGCGGACCCGGATGCGCAGCCGTCCGACGAGGTTCTGGCCGAAGTCGAGGACCGTGCGCCCGGTGGGCGAGGTGGTGACCGCGACGGGCGCGAGGTGTTCGGTGCGGCGCACCGGCGGGCTGTCGGCGGGGAAGAGGACGGTGGTGTCGAAGTCGACGACGTCGGCCGGCTGCCACGCCGAGTCGTCGAATCCGGCTTCGCTGAAGCCCGTCCGTTCCCGGCGGGCGTCGTACTCCTCGCCCTCGTACAGACCGGCGGCGAGGACCGGCCCGGCGCTCCAGCGCCAGCCGTCCCCGGTGGTGACGGTCCCGGTGGTGCCGTCGGCGTACTCGAGGTGCAGTTCGGCGAGGAGCCCGGTGCGCTCGCCGTAGACGTCCCGGGTGCCGCCGTTGAAGCCGAGCAGGCCCCGGTACCAGCCGTCGGCGAGGTGGGCGCCCCAGGCGTTGCGGCCCTCGCGGACCAGGGGGGTGACGTCGAAGGACTGGTAGCGGTGGCGGTGGCGGTAGCTCGTCCAGCCGGGGGCCAGCACGTGGTCGCCCACCGTGGTGCCGTTGAGCTCCAGTTCGTACACGCCGAGGGCCGTGACCAGGAGCCGCGCGGACCGTACGGCCGTCCGCGCGGTGAACTCGCTCCGTAGCAGCGCGGCCGGGCGGGCACCCTCGGCGGGCGCGGACGTGCGGGGGCTGACGACGCGTGCGGTCCAGTGGTGGTTCATGGCGCCCTTCTCGGCGGTGGCGGGGGAGCAGGCACGATCATGCAGCGAACACCTAGTGATTGCTAGGTGTTCGAGTGCGTGACGTGCGCCACGCGCGGGGTGCCGTCCGGGGTGTTAAGTCATGCTCATGACAATCAAACGGAACCGCCGGGCTCCGTCGGCTCCGAAGGGGTGTCTACAGCCCCCGCCCGTCCGTGGAGATGCCCCGCAGCAGGCGGTCGAGGTGGGCGCGCATGACCGCGATCAGGTCGAAGGACCGCCCCGAGGCCAGCCACTGCTGCTGCAGGCCCGCGTCCACGGCGACGCACTCGCGGGCGATGCCCTCGTGGTCCAGCCCGGGGAGCAGCTCGCCGCTGTCGCTGCCGGCCCGCAGCCGGTCGGCGAGCTCCGCGACGCCCTTCTCCTGCCAGGTGGTGAAGTGGTCGTGGGCCGGATGGTCGGGCGCGGTGGCCTCGGCGGTCAGCACGACCGCCAGTTCCACCATGCCGGGCATGCCGAGCGTCTCGGCCGTGTCCTCCAGGTGGCAGCGGAAGGCGTCCCGCACCGAGTCGGAGACGCGCTCCCAGCGCACGTCCATGCGTTCGTGCCAGTACTCGACGACCGCGAGCAGCAGCTGCTGCTTGTCGCGGAAGTGGTGCAGCAGTCCGGCGTCGGTGATCTCGGCGTCCCGTGCGACGCGGGCGAGGGAGGTCTTGCGGTAGCCGTCCCTGCCGAAGCGCAGCAGGGCGGCCTCCAGAATCTGCGTGCGCCGCGCCCGGCCCGCCGTGTAGTGGCCGCGGGGTCCCCTGGGTGTCGCCATGCCAGAACAGTACCGGCGGGGTGCGGGGCGGCGGCCGGCCGTGCCCTCTGTGCGCCGACTGTGTGAGGTGGGCCACACTCTCGAAACCTAGCGGTCACTAGGTGTTCGGGTCATCATCGACCCACGCGACGACAGGTTGCCGCGCTGTCACATCCCCGTGAACCACGCGTCACGACCGCCTGTCCTCCGCCCTTCCCCCACATGCTCCCCCCTTCCTTCGGCACCTCCGTGAAAGGAGGGCTGGCATGACGACGCCGTCATCAAGCCCCACGGTCGACCACGCGCCCCGCGACCCCGCGGACGGACGGTGGACACCCCGCCTGGTCCTGATCCTCATCGCACTCGCCTGGCCGACCCAGTTGCTCGCCGCGGGCGGCATCCTCGGCGCCAACGCCGTCGCGGGCGTCGCCCAGGCGTTCCACACCACCCAGGTGGTGTGGTTCGGCCTGACCCTCACCCTGGTGTCGACCCTGCTCACCCCCTTCGTGATCAAGCTGGGCGACCTGTACGGCAAGCGGCGCGTCATGCTCGCGATGACGGCCCTGGGTGCCCTCGGCGAACTGCTGGCCGCGCTGGCCGGCAGCTTCTGGCTGGTCCTCGCCGGCCGGGCGATCGCCGGGTGCTACGGGCCCTTCGGCGCCCTGTCGTTCGCCGCCGTGCGGGACGTCTTCCCGTCCCGGCTGGTGAAGCAGGCGAGCGGCATCATGGGCAGCAGCGTCGGCCTGGTGGCCCTCGGCTCCCCGTTCCTCGCGGGATGGCTGATCGACACCTGGGGGTACCGCGGGGTCCTGTGGTTCCTCGCCGTCGCCACCGCGGTCGCCTTCGCGCTGATCGCGCTGCTGGTCCCGGAGACCCCCCGGCACGCCTTCGGGTCCCGTCTCGACTGGCCGGGCGGCCTGGTCCTCGGCGGTGGCCTGACGGCCGTGGTCTACGCCCTCGGCCAGGGGCAGAGCTGGGGCTGGGCGGACGTGCGGACCCTGGGCTGGCTCGGTGCGGGGGCCGCCGCGCTGACCGCCTTCCTGATCGTCGAGCGCTCCAGCGCCCACCCGATCCTGGACCTGCGGGTCCTGCGCCGCCGCCCGGTCGCCCTGGCGCTGACGGCCGGCGGTCTCGGCCAGACGGTCGCCTTCACCATGCCGGGCCTCGCCATCCTGCTCGCCCTGTACCCCGCCATCCCGGGCGTCTCGGACGGGCTCGGCTGGACGGCCCACCACAACGCCGTCGTCAGCGTGAGCTGGAACCTGGTGATGTTCGGCACCGGCATGCTGGTCAGCCGGTACCTGCGCCGCTTCGACGCGCGCCGGGTGTGGTGCGCGGGCCTCGCGGTCATGGCCGTCGGCTACACCCTCGTGGGCTTCTTCCACGGCGACGAACTCCAGCTCGTCGTCACCTCCTGCGTCGCCAACCTCGGCTCCGGCGTGGTCGTCGCGGTGGCGCCGGTCCTGGTGATCGGCGTGGTCTCGCCCGACGAACAGGGGCTGGGCAGCGGCATGCTCAACATGCTCATCAGCCTGTTCGGCGCCGTCGTGACCGCCGGTGCCTACGCCGTCCTCGGCGCGAACAGCACCACCGTCGAGGGCACCGCCTTCTACCTCGACGCCGGTTACTCCGGGATCTTCTGGCTCGGCGCCGCGGTCACGGCCGTGGCCCTGGTGCTCTCCGTCTTCATCCCGCGGCTGCGCGACCCCGAGGAGGACCCCGCCGGCGGCTGACCTCCGCCCTCAGGGCCTCGTCAGCGACCGGAACCCGGTCGGCGTCATGCCGGTGTGCTGGCGGAAGAAGGCGCTGAAGACCGTCGGATAGGTGAACCCGAGGTGCTCGCCGATGGCGGCGGGCGGCAGCGAGCTGTGGACCAGCAGACGCTTCGCCTCCAGCAGCACCCGGTCGTCGATGTAGCGCTTGGCGCCGCAGCCGAGGGCCGCCCGGGTGGCCCGGGTCAGGGTGCGGGGACTGTAGCCGAGCCGGGCGGCGTAGTCCTCGACCCGGTGGGTCCGGCGGAAGTCCTCCTCGACGGCCGCACGGAACAGCTGGAACGGTTCGCCGCCGCCGTCACGCCCCCGCCGCCGCGGGTCGGCGAGACGGACGAGCCGGATCAGGATCACCGACAGCAGGTTCCGCAGCGTCTCGACGTACGCCTCCAGCGACAGGTCGGACAGCGCGGCGTGCTCCTCGACCAGGGCGTCCAGGAGCCGCAGCAGGGCTCTCTGCCGCGGCTCGTCCGGCGTGACGAGGCGGTGCGGGACGTGCGCGCCGTCCCGGATGAGCGCGTCCGTCGCCGCGCCGGGGAAACCCGTCGGGAAGACCAGGACGGTGGCGTCGCAGCCCCGGTGCCCGTCCGGGAACCGGAGCACCTGTCCGGGCCACACCCACAGCCAGTCACCCGGCGTGAGGAGGTACGAGGTGAAGTCCACCGAGCACGCGAGCCGCCCGCCGCGGGCCGCGACGACCACGTGGAAGGCCGGACGTCCGGGCACCGTGAGGGGCAGCCCCCGCTCCTCGGCGCGGGCGGCGAGGCCCGGCAGGTCGAGGACCTCCAGACCCGGCGGCCTGCCGGGCGTCGGGAGGTAGGCCAGGGCGGGGACGCCGTCCGGTCCACGGCCCACGGGGAACTGTCCGTTTTCCTTCATCACGTGCCCGAGTGTACGCAGTCCGTCCCTCCCCGCCGGTCTAGCGTGAGGAGGACGGCCGACACGGGCGGGGCGCGGGCCGCCGACGCCCCGGCCGAGTCCCTTTTCCTTCTTTCCTTCTTTCTCCCACCTCTCCGACGGGAAGGACCACCATGACCATCGAGTTCGCCACCCGCTACCGCGAGCGCTCCCACATCCCGCCCGAGCCGGGCAAGCCGTACTTCATCGAGAAGGGCCGGGGCGACCGCGCCCACCTGTTCACCGACCTGTTCACCGTCTACGCCGGCGGCGAGCAGACCGAGAACACCTTCAACTTCTTCACCTGCGAGGGCCCGAAGGGCGACACCATCCCCGCCCACTCCCACCCCGACACCTACGAGGTCTTCTACATCACCGACGGCGCGGTGCGGCTGTTCGTCGAGGACCTCGAGGGCGAGCAGTACGAGAAGCTGCTCACCGCGGGCGACTTCGGGTTCGTGCCCAAGAACTGCCCGCACGCCTACCGCATCGAACGCCACCACAGCCGGATCGTCGGCGTGGCCGCGGGACCGGGCGGCACCTTCGAGCGGTTCTTCGAGAACCTCGGCACCCCCACCGAGGAACTCGGCCTGCCCCGGCGGCCGTTCGTGCCCGAGCCGCACAAGTTCGGCACCGTGCCGCAGCGGTACGACGTGACCTTCCTGCCCGGTCACGAGTGGCGCACCGGAAGCTGAGCGGTCCATGCCGTACCTGAAGGCACTGATCGCCGGAGCGCTGGTCGGCGTGGCCTACGTGCTGGTGCGGGTCGAGTCGCCCGCACCGCCCCCCGTCGCGCTGGCCGGACTGCTGGGCATGCTGCTGGGCCAGGCAGTGCTGGAGACCCTGTGAGCGCCGCCGGAGCCACGCGCGGCTTCCTCCGCAAGGCCGCCCTCTCCTTCGCGGCCGGCCTGCTCATGGGGGCGCTCTACTGGGCGATGGACCTCACCTCACCCGCCCCGCCGCTCCTCGGCCTGACCGGGCTGGCCGGCATCGTGCTCGGCGAACGCGCCGCCACCGCCGTACGCGACCGCCAGGCCCGGCGCCGTCCCGCCCCTCCTGCGTCCGCCGCAGAAGATCCGTCCGCCGCAGAAGAAGGAACCCCCCGTGTCCCCTGACACCCCCGGATACCTCGACGTCCACGCCCACTTCCTCACCGACTCCTACGTCCGCCGGGCCCGCGAGGCCGGACACGAGCTCCCCGACGGGGTCCCCGCCTGGCCCACCTGGTCGGCGGCCGCGCACCTGGAGCTGATGGACCGCTGCGGTATCGAGACCTCGATGCTCTCGATCTCCTCGCCGGGCGTCCACTTCGGCGACGACACCGCCGCCCGCCGCCTGGCCCGCGAGGTCAACGAGGCCGGCGCCCAGGCCGTACGCGACCACCCGGGCCGCTTCGGCCTGTTCGCCTCACTGCCGCTCCCGGACGTCGACGGCGCCCTGGAGGAGATCGCGTACGCCTACGACACCCTGCACGCCGACGGGGTGGTCCTGGAGACCAACACCCACGGCACCTACCTCGGCGACCCGGACCTGGAGCCCGTCTGGGCCGAGCTCGGCCGGCGCCGCGCCGTCGTCTTCCTGCACCCCACGTCCCCGGTGTGCTGGGAGCGGTCCGCCCTCGGACGCCCCCGGCCGATGATCGAGTTCATCTTCGACACCGCCCGCACCGTCACCGACCTGCTCATGGCCGGGACGCTGGACCGCCACCGCGGCCTCACGGTGATCGTGCCGCACTGCGGTGGCGCCCTGCCGGTGCTGGCCGACCGCATCGACGGCTTCATGAAGATGTTCATGCCCGAGGGCACCGCGGCCCCCGGCGCCGTCGAACAGCTCCGCCGCCTCCACTACGACCTCGCGGGACCCGCGCTGCCCCGCCAGCTCCCCGCCCTGCTGAACCTCGTCGGCAGCGACCGGCTCCTGTACGGCAGCGACCACTGCTGGACCCCCGCCGCCGGGGTGGAGGCCCACGTCGCGGGCCTGGACGCCGCCCCGGCACCCGACGGCGCCGGCAGCTGGCGCGCGCTCACCACCGCCAACGCCCGCCGCATCCTGCCCCGTACGGCCCGCTGACGTAAGGCACCCACCGTGACGTTCCCCTTCCACCTCCTGGCCCCGCCCGACCCGGCCGCGCTGCCCCTGCCGCACCCCGCGCACCCCGCCGACGGCGTGCGGCTGCTGCGCGGCGCCGTCTACGCCGTCCCCGAGGGCAGCCGCCCGCTCGCCGTCGACCTGTGGCTCCCCGAGGACACCGCGGGACCCGTCCCGGTCGTGGTCTTCGTCCACGGCGGCGCCTGGCGCACGGGCCTGCGCGACGACCTGGGCCCTCGCTTCCGCCACTGGAACCCCGGCCCCTTCGCCCGGCTCGCCCGGGCCGGGTTCGTCGTCGCCTGCCCCGACTACCGCCTCAGCGGCGAGGCCCCCCACCCCGCCCAGACCGACGACCTGGCCGCCTGCCTCACCTGGCTGCGCACCCGCGCCGCCGACCTCGGCCTGGACACCGCGCGGACCGTCCTGTGGGGCGAGTCGGCCGGCGGACACCTCGCGGCCCTGACCGCCCTCACCCGGCCCGCCGGCACCGTCTCCGGCTGCGTCACCTGGTACGCCCCCACCGATCTGCCCGCACTCGCCGAGGACCACCCCGAGGGCGCCTACGACGCCCGTGACCCGTCCACCTTCGAGGCCCTGCTGCTCGGCGGAGCCCCGGCGGAGCGGACCGGCACGGCCCGCGACGCCAGTCCGGTCACCCACGTCGGCCCCCAGGCGCCGCCCTTCCTGATCCTGCACGGCACCGACGACGTGCTGGTCCCCGCCCGGCAGTCCGTCCGCCTCGCCGACGCCCTGCGGGCCGCCGGTCACGACCCCGACCTGCGGCTCCTCGGCGGCGGCGACCACCTCTGGGTGGGCCTGGGCGACGAGGACGTCGAGGACTGCTTCGCCCGCACCGTGGACTTCGCCCGCCGCCGCACGGCCGTGCCCGCCGGGAGCGGTCACCCGGCGGCGGCCAGGCGCCGCCGCAGCTCCTCCTCCGGGACGTCCTCCAGGTGAGTCAGGAAGACCCACATGTGGCCCGAGGGATCCTTGAGGATGACGGTGCGGTCGCCGTGGAACATGTCGGTCGGCGGCTGGAGGATCTCGGCGCCGGCCGCCTCCGCGCGCTCCGCCAGGGCGTCGACGTCCGGCACGAAGACGTGCAGCGTGACGGAGGTGCCCCCGCCGAGCGAGGACGGCGCGGCGAAGGAGCCGGCCTCCGCCTCGTCCACGCTCGCGTCGCCCAGCATCAGCGCCGACCGCCCGATAGTGATCTCGGCGTGCAGGATCCCGCCGCCGGGAGCGTCGACCCTGAAGTCCTCGCGGGCGCCGAACGCCCGCCGGTAGAAGTCGATCGCCGCGGCGGCGTCGTCGACCATGATGTGCGGGACCACCGCATAGCGGTAACGGTCGGGGATCTCCGTGCCGTCCATGCGCTCGGCCATGACGAACCTCCTCGAAAGGCACCGCCGGTCGGCTCCGGCGGCTGTGCGACGAACGTAGAAGCTCAAGTCCGGTTCAGGTCAAGCGCCGACGTCGTCCTCGAGCGCCTCGGGCGTC
Organism: Streptomyces sp. NPDC044984; assembly: GCF_040646935.1. Taxonomy (NCBI): domain Bacteria; kingdom Bacillati; phylum Actinomycetota; class Actinomycetes; order Kitasatosporales; family Streptomycetaceae; genus Streptomyces; species Streptomyces sp. NPDC044984. The sequence continues at coordinate 63,101 of NZ_JBEZBE010000034.1, read as the reverse complement.
GCCGCACGGGCCGCTCGACGCCGTGCCGCCCGGCGGCTCAGGGGCGGTTCGTCAGATAACCGCCCATGGAGGTGAAGTACTCGGTCGCGGGCAGCTCCCGGCCGTCCTCGGTCCGTACGCGGGTGAGGGCGAGGCCGTGGTTGCGGCCGGTGCGGGCGTCGGCGCCGGCGACGATCACCACGCCGTCGCCCTCGCGGTAGAAGACGCGGCCGGGCGTGCCGCCGTACCGCCCCTCGGAGACGACGGCGGCCAGGACCTCGAGCCGCTTGCCCTTGTGGAAGGTGAAGGCGCTGGGGTACGGCTCGGACTGGGCGCGGACCAGGCGCTCCAGGTCCGCGGCCGGCCATGTCCAGTCGATGCGGCTGTCCTCGATGGACCGCTTGTGGAAGAAGCTCGCCTGCGAGCGGTCCTGCTTGGTGAACTCCGTCCGCCCGGAGGCGATCAGGTCGAGGGCGCCGATGGTGACCGGTGCGATGAGGTCGACGGTCTTGTGGAAGAGGTCGGTCGCGGTGTCCGTCGGTCCGACCGGGACCGACTCCTGCCGCACGATGTCACCGGCGTCGAGCTCGTCGTTCATCATGTGCGCGGTGACGCCCACTTCGGGTTCGCCGTTGATGAGCGCCCAGATCAGCGGGGAGAAGCCGGCGTACTTCGGCAGCAGCGAGTCGTGCACGTTCAGGGTGCCGTGGCGGGGCAGGCCGAAGATGCGCGGGGGGATCCACGTCCGCCAGTTGTTGGCCACGATGACGTCCGGGTCGGCCTCCTTGAGGCGGTCGAACAGCTCGTCGTCGTCGGGGCGGTTGCGGATCACGACCGGTACGCCGTTCTCCTCGGCGAGGTCGGCGACCGAGTCGCTCCAGATCTTCTCGTACGCGTGCTCGCTCTTGGGGTGGGTCACGACCAGGACCACGTCGTGCTCGGAGTCCAGGAGGGCTCGCAGGGTGCGGTGCCCCCAGGTCTGGTAGCCGAACATGACGACCCGCATGGGGTTCCTCCTCGGGGCAGGGAATGACCGCGATCAGTAAAGCAAGGCTTACCTAAGTGGTCAACGGGGCGCATTCACGGGTGTGTTGACGGTCGACGCGCCCCGGGTGCCCGTTTTGTCTATGGACAGCCCGTGAGGCTGAGCTTAGCCTTACCTAAGTTCGGGGCGGCTGATCTTCGGCATGCCCGGACGCCCGTACTTCCCGATGCATGACCAACGGCCGCCTGCCCCCGCACGGCGGCCGCACCGCACGATGGGAGTGACATGGCACAGGCTCGTCCCGGCGACGCCCCTCCGATCCACGACCTCATTGGTATCGGCTTCGGGCCGTCCAACGTGGCCATGGCGATCGCGCTCAGCGAGCACAACGCACGCGTCGGCGGCGAGGAAGCGGTCACCGCGCGCTTCTTCGAGCAGCAGCCGCGCTTCGGCTGGCACCGAGGCATGCTCATCGACGACGCGACCATGCAGGTGTCCTTCCTCAAGGACCTGGTGACGCTCCGGAACCCGGCCAGCGAGTTCAGCTTCCTGTGCTACCTCAAGAGCAGGGGACGGCTGATCGACTTCATCAACCACAAGAACCTCTTCCCGCTGCGGGTGGAGTTCCACGACTACTTCGAGTGGGCCGCCGGCCAGGTCGACGACCTGGTCTCCTACGGCCACGAGGTCGTCGGCGTCATGCCCGTGGTCCGTGACGGTTCCGTGGAGTACCTGGACGTGACGGTCCGGTCGGGGGAAGGGCTCGCGGTCCACCGCGCGCGCAACCTCGTCATCGGCACCGGCCTGCGCCCCCTGATGCCGGAGGGCGTGGAGCGCGGCGCCCGTGTCTGGCACAACTCCGAACTCCTGTCGAAGGTGGATGAACTGGAGGGGACCTCGCCCTCCCGGTTCGTCGTCGTGGGCGCCGGACAGAGCGCCGCCGAGAACGTCGCCTACCTCCACCGCCGGTTCCCCGACGCCGAGATCTGCGCCGTCTTCTCCCGCTACGGCTACAGCCCCGCCGACGACAGCGGCTTCGCCAACCGCATCTTCGACCCCGGGGCCGTCGACGAGTTCTTCACCGCGCCGGAGACCGTCAAGCGCCGGCTGATGGACTACCACGGCAACACCAACTACTCCGTGGTGGACATCGACCTGATCGACGACCTGTACCGGCAGATGTACCGGGAGAAGGTCCTCGGCACCGAGCGGCTGCGCTTCCTCAACGTCTCCCGGCTCACCGACGTCGAGGAGACGCCGGACAAGGTGCGCGCCACCGTCACCTCCCTCGTCACCGGCGAGGAGACCCTCCTCGACGCCGACGTGGCGGTCTTCGCCACCGGTTACCGCCCCGCCGACCCCGTCGGCCTGCTCGGCGAGGTCGCCGACCGCTGCCTGCGCGACGACGAGGGCCGGGTCCGTGTCGAACGTGACTACCGCGTGGCGACGGATCCCGAACTGGGCTGCGGGATCTACCTGCAGGGCGGCACGGAGCACACCCACGGCATCACCTCGTCCCTGCTGTCCAACACCGCCGTCAGGGTCGGCGACATCCTGGACTCGCTCCTCGACCGGGGCCGCAAGTCGGCCTCCGACGAGGCCCGGACGGTCGCCGACGGCGCGGGCGACCACGCCCGCCGGGGTTGATCAAAGGGATAACGTACGTCCACATGGGCACGACTGCAGTGGAGCGCCCCGCGACCGTGGCCACAACACGGGTCAGACGGCGGCGAGTTGTGGGTCTGGGCATCCTGGTGGGGATTCTCGTGATCGCGGCGGCGGTGTCGCTGGCCGTCGGCGCGCGCGCGTTGAGTCCCGCCGAGGTGTGGCACGGGCTGTCCGCGCCGCCCGACCCCGACCAGCGGCTCACCGAGATCCGGCTCATCGTGCGGACCGTCCGGGTGCCCCGGACGGTGCTCGCGATCGTGGCGGGCATCGCCCTCGGGGTCGGCGGAGCGCTGATCCAGGGGTACACGCGCAACCCGATCGCCGACACGGGCCTGCTGGGGGTGAACTCCGGTGCCTCGTTCGCCGTGGTGTCGGTGATCGCCCTGTTCGGCCTCTCCGACCCGTTCCAGTACGTCTGGTTCGGCTTCCTGGGGGCGGCGGTCGCCGGTGTGGTGGTGTTCGGGCTGGCGAGCATCGGGCGGGGGGCGGGCAATCCGCTGACCCTCGCCCTGGCCGGCCAGGGGGTCACGGTGTTCCTCGCCGCGATGACCACGGCCGTCGCGCTCTCGGACCAGAAGTCCCTGAACGCGCTGCGGTTCTGGAACTCGGGCTCCGTGGCCGGTGTCGGATTCGACGTCATCTGGCCGATGACCGCGTTCATCGCGGCCGGACTGCTGCTGGCACTGACCACGCTGCCCGCGATCAACCTGCTCAACCTGGGCGACGACGTGGCGCGCGGACTGGGCGTGAACATCGCGCTCAGCCGGACCGTCGGCGTCACCGCCATCACGCTGCTCGCGGGCGCGGCGACGACCGCGTGCGGTCCCATCGCGTTCCTCGGACTCATGGTGGCCCACGTGGCCCGGTACCTGACCGGGCCCGACTACCGCTGGCTGGCGCCCTGCGCGGGTCTGCTCGGCGCGATCGTCCTCCTGGTCTGCGACATCGTGGGCCGGGTGGTGGTGCGGCCGGGCGAGCTGGACGCGGGTGTCCTCGTCGCCCTCCTGGGCGCCCCCTTCTTCGCCGTCATGGTGTGGCGCGGAAAGTTCAGGAACGCATGAACGGGACGGAGGTGAAGCCGACGGTGGCGCCGGGCGTACGGCTCGGCCCCGTGTCGTTCGTATGGCGGCCCCGGGCCGTCCTCGTCACGGCCCTGCTGGCGGCCGTGAGCCTCCTGCTGTTCTGCGTGTCCATCGGCGTCGGGGACTTCCCGATCGGCCTGTCCCGGGTGATCTCCACGATCCTCGGGCAGGGGGAACAGGTCGACGAGTTCGTGATCATGGACTTGCGGATGCCGCGGGCCCTCGCCGGGCTCGTCGTGGGGATCGCGCTGGGGGTGTCCGGGGCGATCACGCAGTCCGTCGCCCGCAACCCGCTGGCCAGCCCGGACGTTCTGGGAATCACCCTGGGCGCGAGCGCGACCGCGGTGTTCCTGGTGACGGTGTCCGGCGGGACGGCCGCGGCGATCACCGACTCCGTGGGCCTGTCCACGGCAGCCCTCGCGGGCGGTCTCGGTACGGGTCTTCTGGTGTACTTCCTCGCCTGGCGGCGCGGGATCGACGGCTTCCGGCTCATCCTCATCGGCATCTCGGTGAGCGCCGTGATGGAGTCGATCACGACCTGGCTGCTGGCCACGGCCGACATCAGGGACGTGGCCCAGGCCCAGGCCTGGCTGGTCGGCTCCCTGGACAACCGGTCGTGGGACGACGTCATGCCGGCGCTCTGGGGCACGCTCGTCCTCCTGGCCGTCGTCACCGGCGTCGCGTTCCAGTTCAGGCCGATGCACCTCGGCGACGACGTCGCCGCGGGCCTGGGCGTGCGTCACTCGGCGGTGCGGGCGGTCCTGCTGCTGTGCGCGGTGCTGCTGGCCGCCGTGGCGGTGGGCGCGGCGGGCCCGGTCCCGTTCGTCGCGCTGGTCGCGCCGCAGGTGGCGATGCGCCTCGTGCGGTGCCCGACGCCGCCGATGGCCGCCTCCGGCATGGTGGGGGCGCTGCTGCTGATCGGCTCGGACCTGGTCGCGCGCAAGGCGCTGCCCGTCGGTCTCCCGGTCGGCGTGGTCACCGCGGCGATCGGCGGCCCCTTCCTCGTCTACCTGCTGGTACGGGCGAACCGCAGATAGCTGATACAAAGTCAGGCAGACCTGAGTAAGGGGGCCTTGTGGCCGTTCAGTCCATCACCGGAGCCGAGTCCGCGGTCGACGGCGCCGCACGGCTGGCAGCCAGGGGCGTCACGGTCGGATACGGCGCCCGGACCGTCATCGACGATCTCGACGTGGCGATACCGCCGGGGCTGGTCACCACGATCATCGGCCCCAACGGCTGCGGGAAGTCGACCCTGTTGCGGACCCTGGCGCGGCTGCTCAAGCCGGCCAGGGGATCGGTCGTGCTGGACGGCGACGACATCGCCCGGCTCAGGACCAGGGACGTGGCGAAGAAGCTCGGCCTGCTGCCGCAGGCACCGGTCGCGCCGGAGGGGCTGACGGTGGCCGACCTGGTCGCCCGGGGCCGCCATCCGCACCAGAGCTGGCTGCGGCAGTGGTCGTCGGACGACGCCGCCGTCGTGGAGCGCGCGCTGGCCATGACCGGGGTGTCCGACCTCGCCGACCGCGCGGTCGACACGCTGTCCGGCGGACAGCGCCAGCGCGTCTGGATCTCCATGACCCTGGCGCAGGGCACCGACCTGCTGCTCCTCGACGAGCCGACCACCTACCTGGACCTGGCGCACGCGATCGACGTGCTCGACCTGGTGAACGACCTGCACGAGTCGGGGTGCACCGTGGTCATGGTGCTGCACGACCTCAACCTGGCCACCCGCTACAGCGACAACCTCGTGGTGATGCGGGCCGGTTCGGTCCTGGCCCAGGGACACCCGCGGGAGGTGATCACCGCCGAGCTGCTGGACGAGGCGTTCGGGCTGCGCGCCAAGGTGATCGACGATCCGGTGGGCGACCGGCCGCTCATCGTGCCGATCGGTCGCACGCACGTCCAACTGGATTGATTCCCGAGGAAGTTGTTGAAGTTAGGCTAGGCTCACCTTACTCAGGTGCGGTACGGTGTGCCTGCCCTGCGCACGGGGCGTAGCGACAGCGCGAAAAGCAAGGGGATTGCGGATGCTCCTCCACAGAACGACGCGTAGGAAGCCGTGGCGGCGGCCGGCGGCGATACTGTTCGCCGCGACGCTCGGCGCGGGCCTCCTCGCGGGCTGCGGTTCCGACTCGGACCCGGCGGACCGGGCGAGCGACGACAAGTCCACCACTCAGGCCGGCGCCTTCCCGGTCACCGTGGAGCACGCATTCGGATCCACGACGGTCGACGAGGCCCCCGAGCGGGTCGTCACCGTCGGCTACACCGACGACCAGTCCGTGCTGGCCTTCGGCATCAAGCCGGTCGGCATGACCGACCAGTACCCGAACCCGGCGGGCCAGAGCCCCGACATCAACACCCAGTGGCCGTGGGTGAAGGACAAGTGGGGCGACACCAAGCCCGAAGTCATCATGAAGAACGGCGACTCCGGCCCCAACTACGAGAAGATCGCCGCCCTCCGCCCGGACCTGATCATCGCGGTCTACTCCGAGGTCGACCAGGCCGCCTACGACAAGCTCTCCAGGATCGCTCCGACGGTGGGCCGCACCAAGACCGAGAAGGAGCCGTTCAGCGCCCCCTGGCAGGACAACGCCCTCCAGATCGCCAAGGCCCTCGGCAAGTCCGACGAGGGCGAGAAGATGGTGCGGGACATCGAGGGCAAGCTCGACGCCGCCAAGAAGGCACACCCCGAGTTCGCCGGCCAGAGGGCCGTCGTGCTGTCCTGGTACGAGAACTCCGTGGCGCCGTTCACCTCCACCGACGTCCGCGGACGGCTGACGTCGGGCATCGGCTTCACGTACCAGACCGAGATCGACAAGATCGCGGGCGGCAGCTTCTACACCAAGCTCTCGCCCGAGCGGGTCGACCTCGTCGACGTCGACCGGATCTTCGTCATCAACGACAAGGCGGACACGGAAGCCCTCAAGAAGTTCAAGCTGTTCGCCAACCTGGACGCCGTGAAGCAGGGCAACGTGTCCTACCTGCTGGACAGCGAGGGCCCGGCGGTCGGCGCGGCCATCTCCCAGGGCACCCTGCTGTCCATGCCGTACGCCGTCGACGAGCTCGTCGAGTCGGCGGCCGGCTGAGGATGACGGCCGACACGTCCCGCCCCCGGCCCGCCCGGGGCGCGGTGTGAGGACGACCGACACGCGCGTCGCCCCGGCGACCCTGCGCACGGCGACCGGGCGCGAGGCCGCCCGGTGGATCGCGGCGCACTGCCGGCAGATGCCCGGTCTGGCCACGGCCACCGTGCTCACCACGGTGGCCGGGGCGGCCCTCCAGGTGCTCCCGGTGCTGCTGCTCGGCCGGGTCGTCGACGGGGTGGCCGAGGGGGCGTCACGCTCGATCCTCGTCACGATCGGCGCCCTGATGGCGGCCGCCGCCCTGCTCGGCGCGGCGGCCACCGCGGTGTCGACCTATCTGATCGGCAGGCTGGGCGCGGACCTGCTCGCACAGCTGCGGGAGAGGGCCGTCCGGGCGGTCCTCGGCATGCCGAGCGCGCGGATCGAGCAGGTCGGCCGGGGAGACGTGCTCTCCCGGGTCGGTGACGACGTGGCCGTCGTCTCCAAGGGCATCCGCACGGCCGTGCCCACCGTGTTCTCGGCGGGCGTGCTGGTCGCCATCGCCACGTTCGGCATGTTCGGACTGGACTGGCGGCTCGGCCTGGCGGGCGCCGGCGCGCTGCCCGCGTACGCACTGGCGCTGCGCTGGTACCTCCCGCGCTCCGCCCCGCTGTACCGGAGGCAGCGGGCCGCCCAGGCCGACCGGGCGCAGGCGCTGATCAGCGGTCTGGACGGGATCGACACGGTTCGGGCCTACCGGCTGGAGGGCGCCTTCCGCGAGAAGGTCGCCGAGGAGTCGTGGCGGGTCCGCAACCTCGGGATCGACGTGTTCCGGTTCTTCGGCCGGTTCGTCGGCCGGGAGAACCGCGCCGAGTTCATCGGGCTGGTGCTGATCCTCCTGGTGGGGTACGCCCTGCTGGAGGCCGACGCCGCCAGCCTGGGCGAGGTGGCGGCGGCCCCGCTGCTGTTCCACCGGCTGTTCGGCCCGCTGGGCCTCATCATGTTCACCTTCGACGAGGCGCAGAAGTCGGGCGCCGGCCTGACCCGGCTGGTCGGGGTGCTGGGGGAGGCCGCCGAGGGCAGGCTGGTGGGCGACCCGGCGGTCGCGCCGGCGGACCCCGCGCCGCTGCCGGTGACGGTGGAGGGGCTGACGTTCCGTTACCCCGGCACCGACGAACCGGTCCTGAAGGACGTCGACCTGAGCATTCCGGCCGGCGGTTCACTCGCGCTGGTGGGCGCGACGGGCGCCGGGAAGACGACCCTGGCCGCGCTGATCGCGGGCATCGGGACCCCGCAGGCGGGGTCGGTGCGCATCGGGCCGACCGACCTCGCCGGACTGGACGAGGCCGGGGCGCGGGCCCTGGTGAGCATCCTGACCCAGGAGACGCACGTGTTCTCCGGCCCGCTCGCCGACGACCTGCGGCTGTCCGCGCCGGCGGCGACCGACGCCGAGCTGATGGACGCGCTGCGCACGGTCGGCGCGGGCGAGTGGGCCGAGGCGCTGCCCGACGGTCTGGCCACCCCGGTCGGCGAGGGCGGTGAACGCCTGGACGTCACCAAGGTCGCCCAGCTCGCCCTGGCCCGGCTGGTACTGGCCCGGTCGCCGGTGGTGGTGCTCGACGAGTCGACCGCCGAGGCGGGCAGCGAGGGCGCCGCCGAGCTGGAGCGGGCCGTACTGGCCGCGTGCGCCGGCCGGACCACCCTGTTCGTGGCGCACCGGCTGACCCAGGCGATGGCGGCGGACCGGATCGCCGTCCTGGACGCGGGACGCGTGGTCGAACTGGGCACGCACGAGGAACTGGTGGAGCTGGGCGGCCGGTACGCGCGGTTGTGGCGGGCCTGGCGAGAAGGTGGTTAGGTAAGCCTAAGTTGGGTGGGGCTGACTTTCATGCCGAGAAAGGGCGTTGAGTCGTCGATGGAACCGAACGCTCGTGTCGTACTGCTTTCCCCCGCACGCCTGGCCGGCGTACGTCGGCGCACCGGCGACCACTCCGACCGGACCATCGCCGAAGCGAGTGCCATCGGGCTGTCGTACTGGGCGACCGGCCTGAGCCCCGACGGCATCGACCTGACACCCGGCACCCTGTTCGCCGACGTCCTCGGCTGGGTCGACAACGGCGGGACGGCGCCCGCCGGCTGGCGGGTCGGCGCGGTCGGCGCGGACGGCCTGAGCATCACCGCCCCGGAAGGCGTCCTGCCGGCCGGCGCCCAGCTCGCCCTGGACGACCTCGCCGACTTCCCGGACCGGCCGCTCGGCACCATCGGCCCGTCCAGCGTGGCGGCGCGGCTCGCGAAGCTGGCCGAGTGGAACGACACCGGCGCCGACCGGGTCCGGCCGACCGTCGTGGAGATGTTCCTCGAGCAGGCGCGCGCCAGGCCGGACGCCGTCGCCGTCGTCGACGAGCACCGCTCGCTGACCTACCGTCAGACCGCCGAGCTGTCCGGCCAGCTGGCCCACCACCTCGTCGCACGCGGACTCACCGCCGAACAGGTCGTCGGCATCTCACTGAGCCGCTCCGCCGACATGGTGATCGGCCTGCTCGCCGTGCTCCAGGCCGGATGCGCGTTCGTCCCCCTCGACCCGCAGTGGCCCGCCGCCCGCCGGGCCGTCGTCATCGAGGACGCCCGGGTCGTCCTCCAGCTCAACGACTCGGGCGGGCACGACCCGGCCGAACCGGAGGCCGTCGCCGTCGACCTCGCCGACTGGCGGTACGGTTCCCACCCCACCGGGGAGACCGGCGTCCCCCTCCCCGGTGACGCCCTCGCCTACGTGATCTTCACATCCGGCTCGACCGGGCGGCCCAAGGGCGCGATGATCCGGCACGAGGCGATCAGCGAGCGCCTGCTGTGGCAGGTCGACGAGATCCTGCGCTTCGGCCACGACGACGCGTCCCTGTTCAAGGCCCCGCTGTCCTTCGACATCTCCATCAACGAGATATTCCTGCCGCTGGTCTCCGGCGGCCGGCTGGTCGTCCTGCGGCCCGGCGGCGAACGCGACCCGCACCACCTGCTGAGCGTGATCGAGGAGCAGCGCGTCACCTTCACCTACCTGGTGTCGTCCATGCTGGACGTGCTGCTGGAGATCGCCGGAGACTCCGGCCGGCTGGACAGCCTGCGGCACGTGTGGTGCGGCGGCGAGGTGCTGACCCCGGAGCTGTACGAGCGGTTCCGCGCCAGGCTCGACATCCCCATGTACCACGGCTACGGCCCCGCCGAGACGACCATCGGCGTCTCGCACGTCATCTACCGGGGCGCGGCGGAACGCCTGTCCACGTCGATCGGCAGGGCCAACCCCAACACCCGGCTGTACGTCCTGGACGACGAACTGCGCCCGGTCCCGTTCGGCGCCGGCGGCGAACTGTACGTGGGCGGCTTCCTCCTGGGGCGCGGCTACGTCAACGCGCCCGGCCTGACCGCCTCCCGGTTCGTGGCGAACCCCTTCGCCGACGACGGGTCCCGGCTGTACCGCACCGGTGACCTCGCACGGTACAACCCGGACGGATCACTGGACTTCCTCGGCCGCGCCGACAACCAGGTCAAGATCCGCGGCATGCGGCTGGAGATCGAGGACGTCGAGGCCGGACTCGCCGAGCACCCCGGGGTACGGCACACCTGCGTCGTCCCGAAGAAGAACACGGCGGGCGGCACCTACCTGGTCGGGTACGTCATCTCGGCCGCCGGAAGCGAGGACCTGCGGGCCGACGAGGTCAAGGCGTGGGCCCGCGAGCACATGGTCGAGTACATGGTGCCCGCCTACATCGTTGTTATGACGGAGTTCCCGCTCACCGCGAACGGCAAGCTCGACCGGAACGCCCTGCCGGAACCCGCGGCCCCGACGGGCACGCTCGTCCCGCCCGCCACCGAGAACGAGCGCACGGTGTGCGCGGCGGTCGCGGCGGTGCTGCGCCTCGAGGAGGTCGGTACCGACCAGGACTTCTTCCAGCTCGGCGGGGACAGCATCCTGGCGATCTCGCTGCTGAGCGCGCTGCGCGCCGCCGGTCTCCACGTCACGGCGCGGCAGGTCTTCACCCACACCACCGTGGGGGCGCTGGCGGCGGTGGCGAGCCGCGAGGACGTCTCCGCCGTGGACCACCGCGACGTCCCGACCGGCACCGTCGTCGGATCACCCGTGGTGCAGTGGCTCGGCGAGACCACCGACGCGATCGACGGCTTCGTGCAGTCGGTGGTGCTGAACACCCCGGCGGACCTGACCGCCGGCGCCCTCGACGAGATCCTCACCGCCGTGGTCCGCCGGCACGACATGCTGCGCGCCAGGCTGGTGCGCGGCGAACCCTGGAGCTTCGACATCCCGGAGGCCGACCGGGCCGCGGCCGGATGGCAGGAGAGCGACCGCCCGCTCGACGAGTGCGTCGCCCTCGCCGCCGACGGGCTGGACCCCGCGGCCGGCGTGATGCTGCGGGCCGTCTGGCGCCGTGCGGCACGCCAACTCGTCCTCGTGGCCCACCACGTGGTGATCGACGGGGTGTCCTGGCGCGTCCTGATGGACGACCTGGCCACCGCCTGGCGGCAGCTCGCCTCCGGCGCACCCGTCGAACTGCCCCCGGTGGGCACGTCGTTCCGGCGCTGGACGCAGCTGCTGGAACGCGCCGCCTTCGACGCGGACAGCTCCTCCTACCGGCGTCCCCTGCCGGGCCGGGACCTGCCGCTGGGCCGGCGCGCCCTGTCCAAGGACGACACCGTCGCGGACGAGCGCCTGCGGACCGTCACGGTCGGCCCCGAGGTCACCGCCGCGCTGCTGGGCGAGATCCCCGCGAAGTTCCACGCCGGCGTCAACGACGTCCTGCTCACCGCGCTCGCCGTCGCCCTCGCCCGCCGGCGCCGCGACCTCGGCCAGGAGCAGACCTTCGCGCACATCGAGCTCGAGGGCCACGGCCGCGAGCCGGGGTTCGTGGCGGACTCCGCCGGCTTCGAGCCGGAACTCTCCCGGACCGTGGGCTGGTTCACCACCCTCTTCCCGGTGACGGTGGACCCGGGAACAGCACCCGACCTCACCGCGCCCGAGTACCTGACCGCCGCCCTCAAAGCCGTCAAGGAGGACCTCGCCCGGGTACCGGACAACGGCGTCTCCTACGGCGCCCTGCGGTACCTGGCCGGCACGGAGTTCGACGCCCCCGCACCCCAGGTGCTCTTCAACTACCTCGGCCGCTTCGCCGCCGGCGCCCCCGGCGACTGGCAACTGGCGGGCACCACCGGACAGTTGGGAGAGAAGCGCGACCCCCGGATGCGCCTGCCGCGCGCCCTGGAGTTCAACGCGATCGCCGAACCCGCCGCCGACGGCGCGTACGAACTGGTCACCACGATCTCCTGGCCCGACGGGATGTTCACCGACGAGGACATCACCACCCTCGGCGCGTACTTCCGCACCGCCCTCGCCGGACTCGCCGCACTCGACCGGGGCGGCCACTCGCCCAGCGACTTCCCCCTGGTGCCGCTCACCCAGGGCGACGTCGACGCCCTGGACGGTCCGGCGCTGCGCGACATCCTCCCCCTGACCCCGCTGCAGGAGGGCCTGTACTTCCACTCCGTCTTCGACGACGACTCGGCGGGCGCCTACGTCGAGCAGCAACTCCTCACCCTGGACGGCGAGGTGGACGCCGGCCGGCTCGCGGCGGCGGCCACCCGGCTGCTCACGCTCTTCCCCAACCTGGCCGCCCGCTTCACGGCCCTCGCCGACGGCCGCGTGGTCTCCGTGCTGGAGAACGGCGCCGAAGTCCCCTTCACCGTGACCGACCGCCCCGGCATCACCGACGAGGAGCTGCGCGACCTCGCCGAACGCGACCGCCGCGCCGGCTTCGACCTGGCCACCGGCCCGCTGATGCGCTGCACCCTCGTCCGCGGCGGCCCCGGCCGCGACGTCCTGGTGCAGACCGTGCACCACATCATCGCCGACGGCTGGTCCGTCCCGCCGATGCTCCGCGCGCTGCTGGCCGAGTACCACGCGCCGGGAACCGTGCACCCGGTGGGCGGCTTCGCCGACTACGTGCACTGGCTCGCCGGACGCGACACCGACGAGAGCGACCGGGTGTGGCGCGAGCAACTCGCCGGCCTGCCCGGCCCGTCGCTGGTCGCCGGGGACCACACCCCGTCCGGCCGGTTCGCCGACACCGTCGTGGAGCCCGAGGACGACATCGACGCGGCCGCCCGCGAGGCGGGCGTGCCGCTGAGCGTGGCCGTGCACAGCGCCTGGGCCCTGACCCTCGGCGGCATCCTACGGAGCGACGACGTGGTGTTCGGCTCCACGGTGTCCGGCCGCGACGCCGAGGTGCCCGGCATCGGGGACATGGTGGGCCTGTTCATCAACACCGTCCCCGTACGCGCCCGCTGGTCCTCCCGCACCACGGCGGGCGACCTGCTGTCCTCGGTGCGCGACCACCAGAGCGCGGTCCTGCCGCACCAGCACGTGTCACTGGCGAGGATCGGCCGGCAGGCCGGCTCCGGGCCCCTCTTCGACACCCTCGTGGTGTTCGACGTGGCCACCGACGCGGCCTCCCTGCGGCGGCCCGGCGACACCCTGGCCGTCACCGGCATCGTCAACGAGGGGGCCCCGCACTACCCGTTGACCCTCGTCGTCGAGCGCGCACCCGACGGCCGCCCGCGCTTCAACCTCATCCACGACGGTGAACTGCTGCGGGAGACGACCGCCCGGGCGATCCTGCGCACGTTCGCCGGCACGCTGACCCGCCTGCTCACCCGCCCGGACACCCCGGTCGCGGACCTGGAGCCGGAGAGCGGGCGACGCCCCGCACCCGTCACCCCGACGACCCTGGGCGGACTCTTCGACGCCGCCGCGCGCCGGAACCCCGCCGCCACCGCCGTCACCCAGTGCGGCCTCGACGGCACCACCCGGTCCCTGACCTACGGTGAACTGACTCAGCAAAAAGACGAGTTGGCCGCAGTCCTGCGTGCGGCCGGGGTCGGTCCGGGCAAGCTGGTCGCCGTCGCCGTCCCGCGCTCCGTCGAGCAGGTCGTCGCGCTGGTCGCGATCGCCGGCGCGGGCGGCGCGTACGTACCGCTCGACCCGGCGTACCCGGACGAACGGCTGGAGTACGTCCTCGCCGACGCGGCCCCGCAGGTGGTCCTCGTGGACCGCGGGCAGCGCGACCGCTTCACAGAGCTCCTCAGCCGGGCCGGCGTCGCGGCCCGCGTGCTCGTCCGGGGAGAGGAACCACCACCGGCGGATGCCGCCCGGCCCGCGCCCGGGGCCGACTGGCACAGCCCCGCGTACGTCATCTACACGTCCGGATCGACCGGCCGGCCCAAGGGCGTCGTCGTCCCGCACTCCAGCGTGGTGACCCTGCTCGCCCGCACCCAGCCGGACATGGGCTTCGGCCCGGACGACGTGTGGGTCCAGTTCCACTCCTTCTCCTTCGACTTCGCGGTCTGGGAGCTGTGGGGCGCGCTGGCGCACGGCGGTGAGCTGCTGGTGCCCGAGTACGGGCTGACCCGCTCCCCGGTCGACTTCCACCGCCTGGTCCGCGAGCGCGGAGTGACCGTGCTCAACCAGACCCCGTCGGCGTTCCACCAGTTCGCCGAGGCCGACCGGCTGGCCGGCGAGCCGCTGCCCGCGCTGCGCCGGATCGTCTTCGGCGGGGAGGCGCTGGACCTCGGCCGGCTGCGCGGCTGGGTCGAGCGGCACGGCACCGCGTCTCCCGAACTGGTCAACATGTACGGCATCACCGAGACCACCGTCCACGTCACCCACCGGGTGCTGACCGACGAGGACTTCGGCCCCGGCGGCGACGTCAGCCCGATCGGCGGCCCGATCCCCGGCCTGGTCACCCACCTCCTCGACGACCGGCTCCGGCCGGTGCCGCCCGGCCGGGTGGGCGCCATCTACGTCGCCGGCGACCAGGTGTCGCTCGGCTACCTGGGCAGGCCCGGCCTCACCGCGGGCCGGTTCGTGGCGGACCCGTTCGCGGGCGACGGCTCCCGCATGTACCACACGGGCGACCTGGCCCGCCGCACCCTCGACGGCGAGCTGGAGTTCCTCGGGCGTGCCGACGACCAGGTACAGCTCAAGGGCTTCCGCATCGAGCTGGGCGAGGTGGAGTCCGCGATCCGGGAGCTCGACGGCGTGGTCGACGCCGCCGTCACGGTGGCGGACACCGGCGACCACCTGGTCGCCCATGTGGTGGGCCGCACCCCCGGCGACCTCACCGCCCCGCTGGCCGGGAAACTGCCCGCGCACATGGTTCCGGGCCGGGTCCTCACGATCGACGCCCTGCCGCTGACGGTCAACGGCAAGCTCGACCGCGCGGCCCTGACCGAACACGCCCGCGGGAACGCGGGGAACGGCACGACCGGCCACGAGGCACCCGCGGACGGGAACGCGGCCACCGCCGCACTCGTGGACGGCCACGCGGCCACCGCCGCACTCGTGGACGTCTTCACCCGGGCGCTGCCCGGCGCGGCCGTGGACGCCGACACCGACTTCTTCCGCGCCGGGGGCGACAGCATCGTCGCCATCACCGTGGTCAACCGGGCCAGGGCACTCGGCCTGCCGATCGCACCCCGGGACGTCTTCCTGCTCAGGACACCGCGGGCGCTCGCGGAGCACCTGGGGAAGCGGACCCCCCGAGCCGATGCCGCGCCGGCTCCCGCCCGCCGCGAGGACGGGCCCCTGACACCGACCCCGATCATCCTCCGCCAGCGCGAACTGGGCGGCCCCCTCACCCGGTTCGCCCAGGCCAGGACCCTCGACGTCCCCGAAGGCGCCGACTTCACGGACGTCCGGCGGGCCGCGAACGCCGTGGTCGCCGCGCACCCGGTCCTCCGGCTGTGGCTGCGCACCGAACACGGCGTGTGGACCCTGCGCACCGAGCCCGCCCGCGACGTCACCGTCGCACGGCCGGACACCACCGACGCGACGGCCGTCGCGAACGAGGCGGCCGGGCGGCTGGACCCCGAGTCCGGGGACGTCGTCGCGTTCGCGTGGCTGGAGGCGACCCGGACCCTCGTGGTCACCGTGCACCACCTCGCCGTCGACTCGGTGTCCTGGCTGATCCTCCTCGACGACCTGGCCACCGCCCTGCGCGGGGAAACCCCGGCCCCGGCGACGACGTCGTACGCCGAGTACGCCGAAGCCCTGGCGCTCCGGTCGGGACAGGCCGTCGACGACCTCGGCCACTGGGTCACCACGCTCCGGGCACCCGCACTGCTGCCGGCGCCCGGGGAGCCGCGCGAGACCACCGTCGTGCTCGCCCCCGAGGTGAGCGACCGCCTCACGCGCACGGCACCCGCCGCGCTCGGCGTCGGCCTCACCGAACTGCTGTGCGGCGCCCTGCGCACCGCGCTGACACGGATCCAGCCGGCACCCACCGACCTCGCGGTCGAACTGGAGCGGCACGGCCGGGTCCCGGCCCTCGAGCACCACGACTACACCCGCACGGTCGGCTGGTTCACCTCCATCGCGCCCGTACGCCTCACGGCGCACACCGACCCCGTGGCGGCGGCGCGCGAGGTGGCCGAGCGCCAGCCGGACGAGCACGCACACGTCGCCTACGGCCGGCTCAGGTACCTCAACCCGCAGACGGCACCGCTGCTCACGGCCCGCCCGCAGGTGCTGTTCAACTACCTCGGCCGGGGCAGCGAGTCCCGGGCGCTGCGCCTCACCGGCGGCGGACCGGGCAGCCCCTACGCCGTCGAGGTCAACGCGTGGCTCGACGAGACCACCGGATCCCTGCGCGCGGCCTTCACCCTCGCCGAGGGCGTCCCCGACGAGATCACCGGGCACTGGCTGAGCGCGCTGGAGCACCTCGCGGACGCCTCCGTCACGGCCGAGCGCACCGCGCCGGTCACCCCGCTCCAGCGGGGCCTGTTCTTCCAGGCCCAGCTGGCGGGCCCGGCCGGGCACTACGTGGCGCAGAACTGGTTCACCTTCGACCGGCGCCTGGACACCGGCGCGCTGGCCGAGGCGATGGCCCACGTCATCGGGCGGCACCCGGTCGTGGGCGCCGGCTTCACCACCGACGACGACGGCAGCCCGGTCCAGGTGCTCAAGGCGGGCCGGCGGGTCGGCGTCCGCACGGTCACCCTGTCGACGGACGCGGAGGTCGAGGAGCTGCGTGCCCGGGACCGCGACACGGGGTTCGACCCGGGGGAGCCGCCGCTGATCCGGCTGACCGTGGTGCGCCTGCCCGACGACCGCGACGGCCTGCTGCTCAGCTACCACCTGCTGCTGTGGGACGGCTGGTCCCGCGAGATCGTGCTGCGGGACCTCTTCGACGCCTACCGTGCCGCCGTCGAGGGCCGGTTGACCGACCCGGTCCCGGCGACGCCGGGCTTCGAGGAGCACGCCCGGGCGCTCGCCGCCCGGGACACCGCCGCCTCGGAACGCTTCTGGGCGGAGCACCTGGCGGGGCTCCCCGGCCCGACCCTGCTCGCCGGACCGGCGCCGGCCCTCCCGGACGACCTCCCGCAGGCCCTCGTGCACACCCTGTCCGCCGAACGGTCCGACCGGGTACGGGAAGCGGCCAGGGCACACGGCGTCACGCTGAACTCGATCCTCACCGGCGCGTTCGGCCTGCTGCTGGGCGCGCGCACCGGCCGCGGCGACGCGGTGTTCGGCGTGACCGTCTCCGGCCGCGAGGGCGAGGGGCTGTCCGGCATCGTCGGCGTGCTGCTCAACACCGTGCCGATGTGGACCCGGGCACGGCCCGGCCACACCGTCCGGGAGTACCTGTCGGCCGTACAGGCGGCCAGGGTCGAGGCGATGGAGCACGAGCACCTGGGGCTGGGCGAGATCCAGCGGGCCAGTGGCCACGACACCCTGTTCGACAACCTGTTCGTGCTGCAGAACTTCCTGGACATGGACGCGTTCGCCGAGATGAACGCCGCGCACGGCATCACCTCGGTGCGGGCCGACGACTCCACGCACTACCCGTACACCTGG
Organism: Streptomyces sp. NPDC044984; assembly: GCF_040646935.1. Taxonomy (NCBI): domain Bacteria; kingdom Bacillati; phylum Actinomycetota; class Actinomycetes; order Kitasatosporales; family Streptomycetaceae; genus Streptomyces; species Streptomyces sp. NPDC044984. The sequence goes on along the minus strand of NZ_JBEZBE010000034.1, from coordinate 45,413 downwards.
GTGGTCACCCCCGGCGACCGGCTCACGGTCAAGCTGGAGCACCGCGTCGGTGACGCCGGGAGCGCCCGCCGTCTCCTCGACGACTACCTGCGCGTGCTCGACGACCTGGCCCGGGCCACCGGACCGGTGGGCGCACTGCCGGGCCTCGGCGCGCGGCCCTCGCCGGGGGAGCGCACGGACGTCGGCACGGACACCGTCGTCGACCGGTTCGACCGGGCGGCGGACCGCGCCCCGGAGCGGACCGCACTCGTTGCCCACGGCTCGTCCATGACCTTCGCCGAACTCCGGGACCGCAGCCGCGCGGTGGCGGGCGTGCTCGCCGGGCGCGGCCTCGGCCCCGAGACGACCGTGGGACTCGCGGTCCCCCGCTCCCTCGACTCGATCGTCGCCCTGTTCGCCGTACTGCGCACCGGCGCCGCGTACGTGCCGCTGGAGCTGGACCACCCGGACGAGCGGATCGCGGCGATCGTCGCGGACGCCCGCCCGGACGTGATCCTCACCGTCGGCTCCGTCTCGCCCCGGCTGACCGGGCTCACCGGTGACCTGATCGAGCTGGACCGTCCCCTGCCCGGGGCCGAGCCGTTCGTGTCGTTCGCGCCGGACGACCCGGACCGTCTGCGGCATCCCGCGTACACGATCTACACCTCCGGGTCGACCGGGAAGCCGAAGGGCGTGGTGACCGAGTACGCCGGGCTCACCAACATGCTGGTCAACCACCAGCGCCGCATCTTCGAGCCGGTGTTGGCGGAGCACGGCCACCGGGTCTTCCGGATCGCGCACACCGTGTCGTTCGCCTTCGACATGTCGTGGGAGGAGCTGCTGTGGCTCGCCGACGGACACGAGGTCCACATCTGCGACGAGGAGCTGCGCCGTGACGCGCCCCGCCTGGTCGCGTACTGCCTGGAGCACGGGATCGACGTCGTCAACGTGACCCCCACCTACGCGCAGCAGCTCGTGGCGGAGGGCCTGCTCGACGACCCGCAGCGGCGCCCGGCGCTGGTGCTGCTGGGCGGCGAGGCCGTCACCCCGACGCTGTGGCGGCGGCTCGCCGAGACCGAGGGAACGGTCGGCTACAACCTGTACGGACCCACCGAGTACACCATCAACACCCTCGGCGTCGGCACCTTCGAGTGCCAGGACCCGGTGGTGGGCGTGCCGATCGACAACACGGACGTGTACGTGCTGGACCCGTGGCTGCGGCCGCTGCCGGACGGGGTGCCCGGTGAGCTGTACGTGTCGGGCATCGGCATCGCACGCGGCTACCTCGGCCGGCCCGCCCAGACCGCGCACCGGTTCGTCGCCTGCCCGTTCGGCGCGCCGGGTGAGCGCATGTACCGCACCGGGGACCTCGTGGTCCGCCGGCCGGACGGCAACCTGATGTACCTGGGCCGCACCGACCAGCAGGTCAAGATACGCGGCCACCGGGTCGAACCCGGCGAGGTGGAGGCCGCGTTCGCGGCCCATCCGGCGGTGCGGTTCGCCGCCGCGGTCGCCCAGCCGGACCCGGGGGTCGACGGCGCGTACCGGCTGGCCGCCTATCTGGTGCTGGAAGGCGCCGAGTTGGCGGACGTGGCCGCCGAAGTGGGCGCCGGGCTGCCGGACTTCCTGCGCCCGACGCACTACGCGCGGGTCGACGCCATCCCGCTGACGGTGAACGGGAAGGCCGACACCAAGGCGCTCCCGGAGGCCAGGCCGCTGGGCGCGCTGACCACGGCGGGGGAGCGGGGCCCGCGGACCGGGACCGAGACCGCGGTGTGCGAGTTCTTCGCCGAGGCACTGGACCTGGACGACGACGAGGTGAGCGCGGTGAGCGACTTCGTGTCCCTCGGCGGGCACTCCATGCTGGCGGTGCGGCTGATCGGGCTGCTCCGCCGGGAGTACGGTCCTGTCGTCACGATCCGCGACCTGTTCACCCTGCGCACCCCGGAAGCGATTGCCCGCCACATCGATGACCACTCCTGACGCACAGAGGCCCCGCCCGGGGTCCGACATCCTGCGGACCGCCCTGCGCCGCAACATCGGCGCGATGGCCGGTGGCACCGTCCTCATGGGCCTGTACCAGGCCGGTGAGACCGCCTTCCCCATCGCGCTCGGCCTGATCGTCGAGCACACGATGCGGGACCGGAGCCCCGGCCTGCTCGCCCTGTCGATCGCCGCGCTCGCCGTGATCATCACGACGGTGTCGCTGTCGTGGCGGTTCGGGATGCGCATCCTGCAGAAGGCCAACACCACGGAGGCGCACCGCTGGCGGGTGAAGGTCGCGGCCTGCGGACTCCAGCCGGTGGCCAGGGACGTCGACCTCAAGTCCGGCGAGGTGCTGACCATCGCCACCGAGGACGCCGACCAGACCGCCGACATCATCGAGGTGGTGCCGCTGCTGATCAGCTCGCTGGTGGCCGTGCTCGTCGCGGCGGTCGCGCTGGGCCTCGCCGACATCCGGCTCGGCCTGCTGGTGATCGCGGGCACCGCCGCGATCCTGACGGTCCTGAGCGTGATGTCCCGGCGGATCGGCAGCAGCACCCGGGAGCAGCAGGCCCGGGTGGCGCGGGCGGGGGCGAAGGTCGCCGACCTGATCACCGGCCTGCGCCCGCTGCACGGCTTCGGCGGCAACCACGCGGCCTTCCGGTCCTACCGGAAGGTCAGCACGGAGGCGAGGCTCCAGGCGATCACCGTCGCCAAGGTGAACGGCGTGTACGCGGGCACCGCGCTGGCCCTCAACGCGGTCCTCGCCGCCGCCGTGACCCTGACGGCGGGATGGCTGGCGTTCGACGGCCGGATCAGTGTCGGGGAGCTCGTCATGGCCGTGGGGCTGGCGCAGTTCATCATCGAACCGCTGAAGCTGTTCTCGGAGATGCCGAAGTACGTGATGGTGGCGCGCGCGTCGGCCGAGCGGATGGCACTGGTGCTGACCGCGCCGCCGGTGACCGAACCGGGACCGGAGCGGCCGGCCGCGGGCGGCGGCCTCGAGGTCGACTGCGTACGGTACGGGTCCCTGAACAAGCTGAAGTTCCAGGTGGCCGCGGGCGAGTTCGTGGCGATCGCCGCCTACCGGCCGCGCGCGGCGGCCGACCTCGCGTCGGTCCTGGCCCTCAACGTGCCGCCCCACGCCTACGAGGGAGTGGTGCGGCTCGGCGGGCGGGAACTCGCGGAGCTGTCGGTCGAGGCGGTCCGCGAGCACATGCTGGTGAACCCGTACGACGGGGAGATCTTCGCCGGCACCCTCCGCACGAACATCGACCCGTCGGGGACCAGCCGGCTGATCCCCGAGGCCGTCGAGGCGTCCATGCTGACCGACGTCGTGGCCCTGCACCGCGAAGGACTCGACCACCCCGTCCGCGACCGCGGCGCGAACCTGTCCGGGGGACAGCGCCAACGCCTGTCCCTGGCCCGCGCCCTGGCCGCGGACACCGACGTCCTCGTCCTGCACGACCCGACGACGGCCGTCGACGCCGTCACCGAGCAACTCGTCGCGCGGGGCATCGCCGAGCTGCGCCGGGGCCGTACCACCGTCGTGATCACCAGCAGCCCGGCCCTGCTGGACGCCGCCGACCGGGTGCTCGTCCTGGACGACGGGGTCGTCACCGCCGAGGACACCCACCGGAACCTGCTGGCCACCGACGAGGACTACTGCGCGGCGGTGGCACGCTGACGTTCCCCGGAGGGCCGGCGGGACCGCGCCGCCCGTGCGGCTCCGCCGCGGGACGCGGTCGGCCCCTACCGGCCCCCGGGTGGTTCACCCCTCTTCCGGCGGTGCCCCGAGCGCCCAGGCGACGTCGCGCAGCAGGGCGTGGCGCCAGCCCGCCCGGTCGTGGTGCGACGCCGAGCGGGAGACCCGTACGGTCGCACCGGCCCGTTCGGCCAGCTCCTCCACCCGGGCGCAGTGGGGGAGCATCCGCGTCTCGTGTTCCCCCACGTCGAACGCGACCCGCAGACCGGACAGGCCGGACCGCTCCCGCAGACGGGCGGCCATGGCGCCGCCGACCGGGCCGCCCAGCGGGTCCGCCAGGCCGGCGGCGCCGGGCGTCCACCAGAACGCCCCCGACTGGCAGGCCACGCGGGAGACCAGGTCCGGGAACTCCAGGGCCGCGTACAGCGCGCTCAGTCCGCCCAGGCTCTGCCCCGCGACCACCAGCCGGTCCCGGTCGGCGGGCACCCCGGTCTCCGCCACCAGCGGCAGCAGTTCGTCCCGGACCGCCTCCCACAGCTCGGGCCGGCACCCGAACTCGGCCGTGCGGTCCCCGGCCGGCAGGAAGACGAGCGTGACCGGAGGCATCGCGCCGGCGGCCACGGCCGACTCGAACGCGGTCGTCGCCGGGTGCAGGTACAGCCAGTCGTCCCCGTCGAGCAGCAGGACCACCGGCCCGCCGCCGCCCACCGGACGGACCCGCACGGTGCGCCGCCCGCCGAGCCGCCCGCTGTTCCAGCGGATCCGGGTGCGCGGCACGGGGAGGACGTCCTCGGGGCCGAGGTCGGGCCAGTGCGGCTGGGCCGGGGCGTCCGGCGTCGCCGCGACGGACCGGTCGCCGCCCGCACCGGCCGGGTTGAACGGGTCGGCGAAGGCCGCGCCGTCCACGAGGAACCGGTAGGTCACCCGGAGCCGCGCGGGCATGCGCACCTCGGCGTACCAGCAGTCCGTGTCGCCCCACCGGTCCAGGCGCACCGGCTCCGACCAGCTCTCGAAGTCGATGCCGGCCGCCTGGGGGCCGCGCCACAGGAACAAGGTCACCCAGCCGCCGTCGCCGGCGGGCACCGACACGGGTGTCCGCACCGCGGCCCAGAACGCGTCGGTGCCGGGTGTGCCGGGCAGTCCGAACTCGTCGAAGCCGCCCTTCGTACCGGCCGCGAGGCCCCGCATGAACGTCTCCTTGTGAGGGGGGAGGGGAAAAGCTAGTCTCATGCCAATTAGGCGAGGCTAACCTAATCTTGGCTCGACCGGGAGGCACTCAGCATGAGCACCAACCCCTTCGACGACACCGAAGGCCGGTTCCTGGTCCTGGTGAACGACGAGGGCCAGCACTCCCTCTGGCCGTCCTTCGCGGCGGTGCCCGGCGGGTGGACGGTCGCCCTGGAGGAGAACTCCCGGGAGGCGTGCCTGGAGTTCGTCGAGGCCCACTGGACCGACCTGCGCCCCCGCTCCCTCTCGGCGTCCGCCGACGGCTGACCCGTCACCGGCCGGTCCGTCACCGGCCGGTCCGTCACCGGCCGGTCCGTCACCGGTTCGATCCGGGACCGGACCGGCCGGTGACGGCGGGCGGTCACCCGGACGTCGCGCCGGGCGCGGACCGGGCGCGCGTCACCAGCTGCTCTTGGTGACCCCCGGCAGTTCGCCCGCGTGGGCCATCTCGCGCAGACGGATGCGGGACAGGCCGAAGGCGCGCAGGTGACCGCGGGGGCGGCCGTCCACGGAGTCGCGGTTGCGCACGCGGGTGGCGCTGGCGTCGCGGGGCTGCCGGCGCAACTCCCGCTGGGCGGCGGCGCGTTCCTCGTCGGACGTCCGGACGGACGCGATGATCGCCTTCAGTTCGGCGCGGCGCTCGGCGTGGCGGGCCACGACGAGTCGTCGCCGTTCATTCTTCGCGATCTTGCTCTTCTTCGCCATCAGACCTTCCCTCCCCGGGCGCGGATGCGCGCGACCGCGGCCTCGACGCCGATCGCGTCGACCGTCTTGATGCCCTTGGCGGACAGGGTGAGCCGGACGTGGCGGCCTTCGCTCGGCAGCCAGTAGCGCTTGCGCTGGACGTTCGGGTCGAAGCGGCGCTTGCTCCGCCGGTGGGAGTGCGAGATCTGGTGCCCGAATCCGGGCTTCCGGCCGGTGAGTTGGCAGTGGGCGGACAAAGTTCCTCCTCGAGGTCGGTCAGTGGCAGCACACTAGCAGCTAGATGAAAATGAAATTCAATACCGTGTACAGTGCGGCCCATGGCCCGTAACGAACTGCGTCCGATCATCAAACTGAGGTCAACCGCCGGCACCGGCTACACCTACGTGACCCGCAAGAACCGCCGTAACGACCCCGACCGCCTGACGCTGCGCAAGTACGACCCGATCGCCGGGCGCCACGTCGACTTCCGTGAGGAGCGCTGAGCACCGTGAAGCCCGGAATCCACCCCCAGTACGGCCCCGTCGTCTTCCGCGACCGGGCCGCCGACTTCGCCTTCCTCACCCGGTCGACGGCCACCAGTGACCGGACCGTCGTATGGGAGGACGGCAACACCTACCCCGTCATCGACGTCGAGATCTCCTCGGCCAGTCACCCCTTCTACACCGGAACCCAGCGCGTCCTGGACACCGCGGGACGGGTCGAGCGCTTCGAGCGGCGCTACGGACGCGACCGGAGCGGGCGGTGAGCGGGGGCCTGCCCCGGCTGCCGGTCGCGATCGTCGCCGGACTGCACGCCGACGCCCGCCGGGCCGCCGTCGACGAGATCCTGCGCACGGTCCCCGGCTCGGTCGCCCTGCACCACGACCTGACGTCCGCCGTCGACGGTTCGGTGCACCGGACCGTGCGCGACGCCGACGGCCTGCTCGGCAGCGGCGACGCGCCCCTGGTGAACGACTGCGCCTGCTGCGCGCTGCGTGAGGACCTCGTCCCGGAACTGACGCGGCTCGCGGAGGCGGGCGGCCACCGGCTGGCCGTCGTGGAGCTGTGGGACTCCGTCGAGCCCCACGGCATGGCCCCGGTCATCGCGTCCGAGGGCGCGCCGCTCGCGCTGACCGGGGTGGCCACCGTGGTCGACCCGGCCCTGGTCCTGCCGTACCTGTCCAACGGCGACGACCTCGCCGAGGCGGGCCTCGCCGCAGCCCCGGCCGACCGGCGCACGATCGCCGACACCTTCGCCCGGCAACTGGAGTACCCCACGGTGATCGCCGTCGCCGAGGACGGCCCCCACGGGGAGGACCGCGAGGCCGCCGACGCCGGCGACCACGCGCTGCTCGCCCAGCTCACGCCCGGCGCGCGCAAGGTGCCGGTGGGGAGCGGGGCCCTGGGCACCGCCCTGCTGGCGGGCTTCGACCCCGAAGCGGCCGGCGCCCGCGTGCATCCCGCGTGCGCGCTGCTGCCGCAGGAATGCGACGAGCACGGTGTGAGCACCTTCGTCTGGCGGCGCGAGCGGCCCTTCCACCCGCAGCGCCTCTACGCGGCGCTGGAGGACCTGACCTGCGCCGCCGCGCGCAGCCGTGGGCGGTTCTGGCTGGCGGACCGCCCCGACACCCTGCTGTCCTGGGACGCCGCGGGCGGCGCGCTGTGCGTGGAGTCGGCCGGGCCCTGGCTGGCGGCCCTGCCCGACGCCGCCTGGGAGATGGTGCCCGCGGAGCGCCGCGTCGCCGCCTCGGTGGACTGGCACCCGGAGCACGGTGACCGCCGCCAGTACCTCACCTTCACCGCACCCGGACTGGACCGCGACGGCCTGCTCACCCTCCTCGACTCGTGCCTGCTCACCGATGACGAGTACGCGGCGGGCAGGAGCCGCTGGGAACAACTCCCGCACGCGTTCGACGACTTGCTCGACCCGGTGACCTGAAGCCCCCTCCCGCCCCCGGCGGCCCGCCCTCCGAAGAAAGGAACGACCCCACCATGCCCCGACGCGCAGGCGCCGACCGGCGCACCGCGAAACGCGCCAACCCGCTGGATGCCGCCGGCATCACCTACGTCGACTACAAGGACACCGATCTGCTGCGCAAGTTCATCTCCGACCGGGGGAAGATCCGCAGCCGCCGGGTGACCCATGTGACGCGTCGGCAGCAGCGGCAGATAGCGAGGGCCGTCAAGAACGCGCGCGAGATGGCCTTGCTCCCCTACGGCTCCCGGCAGAGCTGACGCCTGCCGCTGAAACGGTGTCCGCCCCGTCCGTGAGACGGGGCGGACACCGTTTCGCGTTCTCGACCCTCCTTCTAGTAATGAAATTCATTTCCGATTACCGTACGGGGTGAACCGTGAGGCATTGAGCGTCTGGAGCAGTGATGAGTGACCCCTACGAGCGGTCCGCCGAGTACCTCGACATCCTGATCGCCGAGTCGTGGGAGCCGCTGGCTCCGGCGCTGGCGGACGTCCTGTCGCGCGTCCGCGCCACAGCCGGGGCCGTGGTGGACCTCGGGGCCGGGTCCGGCCGGGGCGTGCGCGTCATCTGCGACGCGCTGCCGCGGGTGCCGGTGCTCGCCGTCGAACCGTCCGCCGCGATGCGCGCCGTCCTGCTCGCCCGGGTCCACGAGGACGGCGAACTGCGCGAGCGCGTCACGGTGGTTCCCGGCGACTGCGCGAGCGCCGACTGGCCCGACGATGTGCGGGCGGTGGTGGCCCTGAACATGATCGGTCACCTGCCGCCCGGGCAGCGGCGCGCGCTGTGGAGCCGCGCCGCCCGGCAACTCGCCCCGGGCGGCGCGCTGGTGTTCAACCTCACTCCGCCGTTCGCCCCGGTGGAGGTGGAGCGGGTGCGGATGGCCCGGGTCGCCATCGGTGAGCTGGAGTACGAGGGCTGGGCGAGCGCGCGCCCCACGGGGGCGGACGAGATCACCTGGCGCATGGACTACGGCGTCCTGCGTCAGGGCCGGCCGCTGGCCGGAACGACGGTCGAGTACCGCTGGTGGGTCGCGACGGAGGACGCGCTGACGGCCGAAGTCGCCGAGGCGGGTCTGGTGTTGCGCCGGGCGGGTGATCCGGCGCTGGGGTTGTGCGTTCTGGAGCGCGCGGACGATCCGTCGTCGCAAGTTGGTTGATCTGATAATCATTTTCAATTAGGTTCATCGGTGTTCCGCTTCCCCCGGACCTCTCTGCGGGGGGGAGCGCTCTCTTGCCTGCCTGTGCGCCTACCTGCCTATGCGACGGAGACCGGATGAACCAGCCTGTGCCGAGCGACGACCTCCTTGCCCACGTCGTCGACTGCGTCGCCGAAGTCCTCGGCACACCACCGCACGAGGTCGCGCCGGCGATTCCGTTCGCGGCTCTGGGGCTCGAATCGTTCACCGCGGTGCGGCTGAGGCGGAGGATCCGCGAACGCACCGGCCAGGACCTGCCGTTGACCGCTTTCCTGGGGGAGGGCGCGACGGTCCGTGCGGTGGCGGACCGCCTGCTCACCGGCCGCGCGCCGGAGAAGGCCCCCGACGGGGAGAAGGCCCCCGACGGGGAAGAGGCGGACGGCTTCCCCCTGACGCCCATCCAGGCCTCGTACCTGGCCGGACGGGCCGAGGGCATGCCGCTGGGCGGGGTGGCCACCTTCTACTACCACGAGTACGACCGCACCCCCGGCGACACGGACCCGCTCGTGGACGTGGCCCGGCTGGAGGCCGCCTGGAACCGGCTGGTCGAGCACCACCCGATGCTGCGCATGGCGGTGGACGACCGGGGGGACCAGCGCATCGCCGCGTCCCCCGGCCCCTACCGCATCGGCGTCACCGACCTGCGCCGCGAGCCCGCCGAGCGGGTGCGGGAAACGTTGTCGGCCCGGCGCCGGGAACGCTCCCACCAGAACCGCCCCACCGGCTCCTGGCCGCTGTTCGACATCCACGCCACGCTCCTCCCCGACGGACGGACCCGACTGCACGTCGGCGTCGACGTCCTCCTGACCGACATGGCCGGCTGGATGCTGCTGATGCGCCAGTGGGGCAGCCTGGTCGCGGACCCGGACCACCGCCTCCCCGAGCCGGCGGCCCGCTTCGCCGACCTCCAGCGCGCCCGCGCCGCCGACCCCGAGTGGGCGGCCCGGCGCGCACGCGACCGCGCCTACTGGGCCGACCGCGCCCCTGGACTGCCGCCGGCGCCGCGGCTGCCCCTGCTGCGCGACCCCGCCGACACCACCCCGCCCCGCTTCGTCCGCTCCGCCGCCGCACTCGACGCCGGTGCCTGGGCGGAACTGCGCGCCCGGTGCGCCGAGCACGCGGTCACGCCGACCGCCGCCCTGCTCGCGGCCTTCGCCGTCGTGCTCGGCCGGTGGGGCGCCGGGGAGCGGGTGTGCCTGAACACCACCCTGTTCGACCGCCCGGAGGACGAGGGCGGGGCCGAGGGCGTGGTCGGCGACTTCACCACCACCGCCCTGGTCGGCACGCCCCGCTTCGACCCCGCCGACTGGAAGGGCTTCGCCGAGTACGCCACCGCCGTCAACCACCGGTTCTGGGAGGACCTGGACCACCGGTCCGTCTCCGGCGTCGAGGTGCTCCGGGAGCTGCGGGCGCAGGACGCACCGGCGGTGGGAGCCCCCAGCCACCCGGTGGTCTTCACCAGCGGGGTGGGCCTCGCGGGCGACGGGGAGCCCCCGGCCGCCTGGATCGGCCGGGAGGTGTACGGCATCTCCCAGACCCCGCAGGTCCTGTTCGACCACATCGTGTGGGACGAGGGCGGACGGCTCCGCCTGGCCTGGGACACCGTCGAGGGCGCCTTCCCCGAGGGCTGGATCCAGGCCCTCCTGGACGCCCACGTACGCCTGTTGCACACCCTCACGGACGCCGACGCCTGGCGCGACACCGCGCTGGGCTGGGACCCCTCCTTCCGGCCCGAGGAACCCCTGGACGCCGTACCCTTCCCGGACGCCGGCCCCCTGCTGCACGACCCGGCCGTCGACGCGGCACGGCGGCACCCGCGGCGCCCCGCGCTGCGCACCTCCGCCGCCACCGTCACCCACGCCCGCCTCGCGGACAACGCAGCCGCCACCGCGGCCCTGCTGACCGCGCGGGGGGTGGGCCCCGGCGACATGGTCGCCGTCGCCTGCGAGAAGGGCACCGCGCAGATCACCGCCGTACTCGGCGTCAGCCTGAGCGGAGCGGGCTACCTGCCGGTCGAGCCCTCCTGGCCCGCCGCCCGCATCGCCGCCGTCTGCGAACGCGCCGGGGTCCGGCACGCGCTGACCGGTCGCGGCGTGAGGACCGACTGGCCCGCCGGAGTCACCGCGCACCGCCTGACCGCGGCGGGGCGTCCCGCCCGCGGCGCCGCCGCCGAACCCGCGGTTCCCGCCGCCGTTCCGAGCCCCGACGACCTCGCCTACACCATCTTCACCTCCGGCTCCACCGGCAGCCCCAAGGGCGTGGAGATCCAGCACCGGGCCGCCCGCACCACCGTCGACGACATCGTCGACCGGTTCGGCATCGGCCCCGAGGACCGCGTACTGGCGCTGTCCGCGCTCAGCTTCGACCTGTCCGTGTTCGACGTCTACGGCGTCCTCGGTGCCGGCGGCTGCCTCGTCCTGCCCGAGCCCGCCCGGCAACGCGACCCGCAGCACTGGCTGGAACTGGCCGGCCGGCACGGCGTCACCGTCTGGAACACCGCCCCCGCCCTGCTCGAGATGCTCGTCGAGTACGCGGAGACGGAGCCCGACGAGGCCGTCACCGCGCTGCGCTCCCTGCGCCTGGTGATGCTCTCCGGCGACTGGATCCCCCTGACCCTGCCCGACCGGCTGCGCCGGCTCGCCCCGCAGGCGAAGGTGATGAGCCTGGGCGGGGCCACCGAGGCGTCCATCTGGTCCATCACCCACCCGGTGGAGCGCACCGACCCGGCCTGGGTCAGCATCCCCTACGGCCGGGCCCTGCGCGGCCAGAGCTTCCTCGTCCTCGACGAGGACGGCGGCCCCTGCCCGGTCGGCGAGGCGGGGGAGCTGTTCATCGGCGGCGACGGACTGGCCCGCGGCTACACCGCCGACCCGGTGCAGACGGCCGAGCGGTTCGCCGTCCACCCCGTGCTGGGCCGCAGGCTGTACCGGACCGGCGACCTCGGCCGGTGGACCGCCGACGGCACCATCGAGTTCCTCGGCCGCGTCGACCGGCAGGTGAAGATACGCGGGCACCGCATCGAACTCGGCGAGGTGGAGGCCGTGCTCGCCCGGCACCCCGCGGTCCGGCAGTGCGTGGTGTCGTCGGTGCGCGGGCCCGACGGGCGGCCCCGGCTGGTCGCGCACCTCTCGCCCCGGGGCGCGAGCGAGCCGCCCACGGCCGAGGAACTGGCGGACGGCCTGCGCGAACGGCTGCCCGACTACATGGTGCCCAGCAGGTTCGTCATCCTGGACCAGCTCCCGGTCACGGCCAACGGCAAGATCGACCACGCGGCGCTGACCGCGACGGGACCGGGCGCAGCACCGGGCGCCGTACCGGAGGCCGCACCGGCCGCCGTACCGCCCGTGGACGCCGAAGTGCGCCCTCCGGACGCCGACTCCGGCGCCCTCACCACCGGACGGAGCGGGCCCGTCGCGGTCCCGCAGGCGGGACCGGCCACCGCACCGGCCGAGGGCCTGGCGTGGATCGCCGCCGCGGCCGCCGAGGCGGCGGCACAGGGTCTCGAGGCCGTCCTCGTGGTCCGGCCCGGCGGGCTCCGGCCGGACGAAGCGCTGGCGGCGTCCGCCCGCTGGCTGCGCCACGTCGCCCACCTCACCGGCTCCGCCGACGGGACGCGCCTGCCCGCCGACGGGCTCGCCGAGGTGCTCTGCTCCCCGCCCGGCGACGGGGCCACGGCGCCCTCCCCGGCCGCAGACGCGGCACCGGCACCGGTCCCGGCGCCCGGCGCGCCCGGCCCGGACCGGAGCGCCGGGGACCACGGAGCGCAGGCGCCCACGGGGAACCGGCCGCCGTCCCCGGGCCGCCGGCCCGGCGCGGACACGCCCGTGGACCCGGAGGTCCTGGACGCGCTCACCGCCGTCCTGGCCTACTTCACCGACGTCCCCGTGACGCCCGACAGCACCTTCGGCGCCCTCGGCGCGACCTCGCTCACCCTCGTCCTCACCCACCGCAGGCTTCGCGAGGGCATCGCGCCCCGGCTCGCGCTGGCCGACATGTTCGAGCACCCCACCGTCGCCGCCCTGGCCGCCCGCATCACCGCGCAACGCGCCCGGGACGCCTCCGCACCCGGCGCCACCGGGCCCGCGCCCACCGGCGCCCCCGCCACGGGCCCCGCCCCCACCACGGGCCCCGCGCCCACCGTCCCGCAGCCCGAACGACCCGCGCGCAGAAGCTCCCGCCTCGCCGCCCGCGCCCTCGCCGAGGAGACCGCACGATGACCGGACCGACCTCCTCCCTGGGCCCCGTGCCGGGCGCCGAACCCGGCCCCCCGGCCGTGGACGACGACCTGATCGCGGTCACCGCCCTGGACTGCCGGTTCCCCGGCGCACCCGACACGGCGGCCTTCTGGGACCTGCTGGTGGGCGGCCGCAGCGGACTGACCCGGCACGACGAGCGGGACCTCGCCGCACGCGGCGTCCCCGCGAGGCTGTCGGCCAACCCCGCCCACGTACCCGTCAGCGGGATCATCGAGGAGCAGGACCACTTCGACCCCGAGCCGTTCGGCCTGACCGACGCCGAGGCGGCCCTGATGGACCCCCAGCAGCGGCTCTTCCTCGAGGCCTGCCTGCGCGCCCTGGAGAGCGCCGGGCACGGCGGCGGCGCCGGCGCGGGCGCCGTGGGCGTCTTCGCCGGCGCCGCCCACAGCGACTACCTCGCCCGCAACCTCGCCGACCGCTACGCCGCCTCCGCCACCGACCCCGTCGGCAGCCTCCAGGCCGCCCTCGCCGGGGTGGCCGACTACCTCCCCCTGCACGTCGCGCACCGCCTCGCGCTCACCGGGCCGGCCGTCGCGGTCGGCACCGCGTGCTCGACCTCGCTGGTGGCGGTGCACCTGGCGGCCCAGTCCCTGCTGGCGGGGGAGTGCGACACCGCGCTCGCCGGCGGCGCCTCCCTGATCGTGCCGCAGGGCCGGGGCTACCTCCACGTCCCCGACGGGATCTTCTCCGCCGACGGGCGCGTCCGTACCTTCTCCGCCGAGGGCACCGGCATCGTGCACACCCAGGGCGTCGGCGTGGCCGTCCTGCGGCGGCTGCGCGACGCCCTCGCCGACGGCGACCCGGTGCTGGCCGTCCTGCACGGCTCCGCCGTGAACAACGACGGCGGCGACCGCACCGGCTTCACCGCCCCCTCGCCGCGCGGACAGGCCCGCGCGGTCTCCGAGGCGCTCGCCGTGGCCGGACTCACGCCCGGGGACATCACCTACGTCGAGGCCCACGGCACCGCCACCCGCCTCGGCGACGTCGTCGAGGTCGCCGCGCTGCGCCGCGTCTTCGGCGACACCGGCCCGGCCTGGTGCGCCCTGGGCTCGGTCAAGAGCAACATCGGACACGCCAACTCGGCCGCCGGCATCGCCGGTTTCGCCAAGACCGTCCTCGCCCTGCACCACGGCGTACTGCCGCCCACCCTGGACGCCCTGCCCCTCAACCCCGACCTCCGGCTGGACGACTCGCCCTTCACCGTCGTCCACGAGCCCACCGGCTGGACCGGGCGACGGTACGCGGGCGTCAGCTCCTTCGGCATCGGCGGCACCAACTGCCACGTGGTCCTGGGCAGCGCCCCCGTCCGGCCCGAACCCCCCGCCGATCCGCGGCCCCAGCTCGTCCTGCTCAGCGCGCACCGCGACGACGCCCTCGCCCGCCTCGCCGAGGACACCGCGACCACCCTGCGCACCGGGGCGGTCGCGCCCGCCGACGCGGCCCACACCCTGCACACCGGCCGCGGCACGCTGCCGTACCGCGCCGCCGCCGTGATCACCGGCGCGGCGGAGGCCGACGGCCGCGCCCTGCGCACCGCGCCGCGGCGCCGTCCCGGCCCCACCCCGCCCCGGATCGTGCTGGCCTTCCCCGGCGGCGGAGCGCAGTACGCGGGCATGGGCCGCCGACTGTGCGCCGAGGAGGAGGAGTTCGACCGCACCGTGCGCGAGTGCGCCGGCCTCTTCGACGACGGGACCGGTGCCGGCCTCACCGGGCTGATCACCGCCGACCCGTCCGACGAGCACGCGCGACGGCTGCTGCGCGACCCCGCCCACGGACTGCCCGCCCTGTTCACCGTCTCCCTGGCCGCCGCGCGCACGCTGCGCTCCTGGGGCGTGGAACCGGACGCGGTGGTCGGTCACAGCCTCGGCGAGTACGTGGCCGCCGTGCTGTCCGGAGCCCTGTCCCTACCCGACGCCGCGACACTGGTGGCGGTCCGCTCGCGCGGCATGTCCCGGGCGGCGGGCGGCGGAGTGATGCTGACGGTCCCGCTGACCGAGCGGCGGACCCTGGCCCTGCTCGCCGGCCACCCGGAACTGGACCTGGCCGCCGTCAACGGCCCGCGGTCCTGTGTGGTGTCCGGACCCGCGCCGGCCGTGGCCGCGGTGGAACGGGCCCTGACCGCACGCGGTGAGCGCACCGTACGGCTCTCCCTCGACGCGGCCGCCCACTCGCGCCTGGTCGACCCCGTCCTGCCCGAACTGCGCGCGGCCGCCGAGACCGTTCAGCCCCGTGTTCCCGGCATACCGCTCGCCACGACCCTCACCGGGAAGCTGCTGGACACCGCTCCCGGCGCCGACCACTGGGTGGCGCACCTGCGGTCCACGGTGCGCTTCTCCGACGCCCTGGCCACCGCCCTGGGCGACGGGCCGGCCGTCCTCGTCCAGGCGGGGCCCGGCGGCGCACTGCTCCAGCTGGCCCGTCAGCAGGGGGACCGGCAACCCCTGGCCACGCTGGCGGCCTTCCCCGACCGCGACGAACCCCGCGCGGGACGTGCCGCGCTGCTCGCGGCCGCCGGGGAACTGTGGACGTACGGAGTCCCCCTGGACGCCGCGGCCCTGCACCGCCCGGGACGACGCCGTGCCGTGCTGCCCGGGCTGCCCATGCGGCGCCGCAGACTGTGGATCGACCCGCCCGCGGCCGCCCCGTCGGCCACCCCGGAGGCGCAGGACGCCCCGGACGAGTCCGAACCCCTCCAGCTGCCCGTCTGGCGGCGCACCCCGCCCGTCGAGGCGGACCGGTCGGCGCTGCGGGGCCGCTGGCTCGTGGCCGGTCCGCCCGGGTCACCGCGGACCGAGCGGGTACGTGCCGCGCTGGCCGCCGCCGGGGCCCGCACCGTCACCCTCGACGAGGTGGTCCGCGACCCCGGCACCCCGTGCGACGGCGTCGTCGTGGTCGGCCCGCACGAGGACACCGGCGACGACCCGGCGGACACCGTCAGCGCGTCGGTGCTGCGGTACGCGGAGGTGGCGCGAGCCGCCGCGGCCTGGGCACACCGCACCTGCCTGCTGCACCTCAGCCACAACGCCCAGCAGGTGGAGAGCGCCGACCGGCCCGCTCCCCGGGCCGCCGCCGCCCTCGCAGTTCCCCGCGTCCTCGCCCAGGAGTTCCCGGGCCTGCGCTGGCGCTCGGTGGACCTGCCGGCCGGACCGCCGGACGCCGACGACCTCCGGGCCGTGCCGGCGGAGGCCGCCGACCTGGCGTCGGGCGGCCCGAGCGGCATCGAGTGCGCCCTGCGCGGAGGACACCGCTGGACGCGCGACATCACCCCCTGGCGGCCGTCCGCACCCGCGGCGGACGCGGACGGACCGGCCGGCGCCGACGGCGGGACGGGCACGGCGGTGGTCCTGGGCGGACTCGGCGACGTGGGCCTGGCCCTGGCCGGGCACCTGGCCCGCACCGGACGGCGGGTCGTGGTGACCGGCCGCACCGGGCTCCCCCCGGCCCCCGCCCCCGGCAGCACCGAAGCCGAACGGGCGGAGACGATCCGCGTCCTGCGGGCGGCCGGCGCCGACATCGAGGTCCGTGCCGCGGACGCCGCGGACACCGCCGCCACCACGGCCCTGCTGCGGGAACTGACCGACCGCGACGGCCCGCTGGACCTGGTCGTGCACGCCGCCGGCGTGGTCGCCTCCGCCGCCGTCGCACCCCTGCGGGCCACCGGGGAGCAGGCCGTGCGCGCACACGCGCACGCCAAGGTCACCGCGGCGCTCGCGCTGCGCGCCGCCGTGCACGCCCTGCCCTCCGGACGCCGCCCGGCGACCGTGCTGCTGATGTCCTCCGCCACGGCGTTCGTCGGCGGCCTCGGCCTCGCCCCGTACGCCGCGGTCAACCGCTACCTGGACGCCCTCGCCGAACACGAGCACACCACGGGCACGGGGGCACCCCGCTGGGTCAGCGTGGCCTGGGACGGCTGGCGCGTCGGGCCCGGCCGGAGCGAACGCACCGTGGCCTCCCGCCACTCGATCGGCCTGGCCGACGGCATGCGCACCGTCGACCGGCTGCTGGCACTCGCCGCCGAGGGCCGTGCCCCGGCCTCCCTCGCCGTCTCTCCGGCCGACCTCGCGCCCCGCACCGCGGGCACGCCCACCGCCGCACCGGCTCCCGGCACGCCCGTGCCGGAGCCACGGACCGGTGCGGAATTCACCACCGAGGCCCAGGCGCGACTGGCCGAGGTCTGGTCGGACCTGCTGGGCTTCCCCGTCACCGACCGTGACGCCGACTTCTTCGCGCTCGGCGGGCACTCCCTGCTGGCCACCCGGATGCTGGCCCGGCTGCGCGACGACCACGGCGCCGACCTGCGGCTGCAGGACCTGCTCGCCCGGCCGACCATCGCGGCCCTGGCCCCGCTGCTGCCCGGCGGGGAACCGCGGCGCGCCGCCGCCACGCCGACGGACACGGGCCGCCCGTCCCCGCAACCCGCCGACAGCCAGCGGGAGTTCCCCCTCACCCGGGTGCAGCACGCCTACTGGGTCGGCGGATCGGGCGGCTACCGCCTCGGCGACGTCCCCTGCTCCTTCCACCTGGAGTACGACTGCCCCGGCCTGGACACCGACCGCTACGAGGAGGCGTGGAACACGGTCGTCGCCCGCCATCCGATGCTGCGCGCGGTCGTCTCCCCGGAGGGCCGCAACCGGGTGCTCGACAAGGTGCCCCGCTACCGGATCCGCGTCCAGGACCTGACGGAGGACGACGACACCGAGCGCGCCCGGAAGCTGGAACGCGTCCGCGAGCGCATGGTGCGCCGCGAACCCCGGCCGGGCCGCTGGCCCCTGGTCGACATCCGGGCCGCCCGCCTGCCCGGCGACGTGGTCCGCCTGTTCGTCAACGTGGACGTACTGGTGTGCGACACCGCCAGCTACCTGATCTGGGACCGCGAACTGCGCACCCTCTACCAGGACCCCGACGCTCAACTGCCCCCGCTGGAGACCACCTTCGCGGACTGCGTGGCCGCGCTCGAACGCCGCGCCGAGGGCCCCGGACACGCGCGGGCCGCCGCCTACTGGCGGGCCCGGCTGGACGACCTGCCCGGCGCCCCCGCCCTGCCCGTACGGACCGGGAGCCCCGGCGACCGGCCCCGCTTCGCACGGCGCACCGCCCGCCTCGAACCGGACCGCTGGGACGCCCTCAAGGCCGAGGCCGCCCGGCGCGGGCTGACCCCCACGGCCGTCCTGCTGGCGGCCTACGGAGAGGCACTCGCCGAGTGGTCCGGGCAGGACCGGTTCGCCGTCACCCTCACCCTCTTCGACCGGCCCGCGCACCTGCCCGGGGCGGACGCCGTGGTCGGCGACTTCACCTCGCTGATGCTGCACGAGGTCGACCGCTCGGACACCCGCTGCTTCGCCGACGCCGCCGCACGGGCCCAGCGCACCCTCTTCGAGGACCTGGACCACCGGGAGTTCTCCGCGCTCGACCTGCTGGCCGAGAAGTCCTCGCGCACCGGCCGCACCGCGTCCGTCCCCGTGGTCTTCACCAGCGCCCTCGGCCTGTCCGGACCGCTCGGCGGCGGACACGACCTGGACTGGGCGGGCACACCGGTGTACGGCGTGAGCAGCACCCCGCAGACCTGGCTGGACCACCAGGTGATCGAGCAGCACGGCGCGCTCCTGCTCCAGTGGGACGTCCTGGAGAACGTCCTGCCCGCCGACGAGGCGGACGCGGCGTTCGCCGCCTACACCGAGCGGGTCCGCCGGCTGGCCGGCGCACCGCGGGCATGGGACCTCCACGAGCCCCGCACCGTGCCCGCCGCCCCGGCCCGCGCACCGGAACGGGCGGCACCCGCCGGCCACGGCCCGAGCCCCGACACCGACGCGGCCCTGCTGCTGCACGACGGCGACGGCGGCCGCCCCCTGTTCCTGATGCACCCCTCCGGCGGGGACGTGCTGTGCTACGGCGAACTCGTCCGTCACCTCACCGACGGCCGGCCCGTCGTGGCCCTCACCGACCCCGCCCTGACCGGCGGCACCGGGCCGCGGACCATCGCCGAGATGACCGACCGCTACCTCGCCGCGCTCCGCGCCCACCAGCCGCGGGGCCCCTACCTGCTGGGCGGCTGGTCGATGGGCGGCACGGTCGCCCACCAGATGGCCGTGGAGCTCGAACGACGCGGTGAGCGGACCGGCCTGCTGGTCCTGATCGACTCCAACACCCCCGACCGCATCCGGGAGTTGGGCGGCACCGACCGCGCCCAGGACACCGCCTTCGCGGCCGTCCGCTACCTGCGCTCACTGGAGGCGTTCCTCGACCTCGACCTGGACCTCGGCACGGACGCGGAGCCCATCCGCACCGCCCCGGACCCGGCGGCGGTCCGCCGGACCGTCACCGAACGGCTGCGGCGGGCCGGCCTGCTCGGCCCGCGGGACACCGCCGACACCCGCCTCGAGGTCTTCGAACGCCACCTGCGGGCGCTGGCCGGCCACCGGGCCGGACACCTCACCGATCCCGCCACCCGGCTGCTGCTGATCGCCGCGTCCCGTCCCTCACCGCACAACGCCGGTGTCGGCATGGGCGTGGACGACGCGGGAGACCTGCCCGCCCTGGGCTGGCTGCCGCACGTCAGCGGCCCCGTGGACGCCCACACGGTCGACGGCCACCACTACTCCCTGCTGCACGACCCCGCGGTCCGGCGGACCGCCGCCCTGATCGACCGGGCCCTGGCCGCCGCAGACCCCGGCCGGTGAACCCGGCCGCCCGCCCCGACACCCGAACCCCTCGCGGAAAGCACCCATGCACCAGCACCCGTCACCCCGTCCCCTCTCCCGCAGATCCGCCCTCACCGCCCTCGCGGCGGCCGGCGCCCTGCTGCTGAGCGCCTGCTCCGGCACACCCGCCGCCGACACCCCGCCCGCCCGCACCGGCACGCCCGTCGACGGCGGCACCCTGCGGTACGCCGTCGCGGGGTCGCCCGCCACCGCCAGTGACGACCCGCACGGCGGCCTCGGCAACGAGTCCGACGTCCTGCGCTTCGCCCTCACCTACGACGTCCTGACCGTCCCCGGCGAGGACGGCAGGACCCGGCCGCGACTGGCCACGGCGTGGAAACCCAACGACGCCATGGACCGCTGGACCCTCACCCTGCGCGAGGACGCCCGCTTCACCGACGGCACACCGGTGCGCGCCGCCGACGTGCTGTACTCCCTGCGCCGCATCGGCGAAAAGGCCGCCGAGAACTACGGCCGGCTCGCCGACTTCGACACGGCGAAGTCCACCGCCCCCGACGCGCACACCGTCGTCCTGGCCACCCGCGCCCCGATGGCCGACGCGCCCCGGGCCCTGGAATCCGTCACCTTCGTCGTGCCCGAGGGCACCGAGGACTTCTCCCGCCCCGTCACCGGCTCGGGCCCCTACCGGGTGGAGCGGACCGGCGCCCAGACCACCGTCCTGACCCGCAACGACACCTGGTGGGGCGAGCGCCCGCACCTGGACCGGATCGAGATCCAGGCCGTCGCCGACCCGCAGGCACGGGCCGACGCCGTCGCCTCCGGGCAGGCCGACGTCGCCGGCAGCGTCAGCCCCGCCGCCGTCAAGAGCGCCGGCTCCACGGCGAGGACCCGGGTCGTCCGGCGCGACGGAGTCACCGAGTACCCGTTCGTCATGCGCCTGGACACCGCGCCGTTCGACGACCCCCGGGTCCGCGAGGCGTTCCGCCTCGCCGCCGACCGCAAGGCCCTGGTCGACACCGTGTTCCTCGGCTACGGCGAGGTCGCCAACGACCTCCCCACCCCCTACGACCCCTCGACCCCGAAGGACCTGCCGCAGCGCACCCGCGACGTGACCAAGGCCAGGAAGCTGCTGGCCGAGGCCGGCCACGCCGACGGACTGACCGTCACCCTGCACACCACCACCTCCTACCCCGGCATGGACACCGCCGCCACCCTCTACGCCCAGCAGCTCGCCGACATCGGCGTCGACGCGGAGGTGAAGGTCGAGCCCGCGGACACCTACTGGACCGCCGTCTACGCCAAGAAGGCGTTCTACACCGGCTACTACGGCGGCATCTCCTTCCCCGACCTCGTCCGGGTCGGGCTGCTGTCCGACTCCCCGACCAACGAGACCGCCTGGCGCAGCGAGACCTTCGACGACGGCTTCGCCCGCGCCATGTCGACCGCCGACGCGGCACGCCGCGAGGAACTGCTCTCCGGCATCCAGCGCGAACTGTGGGAGGACGGCGGCTACGTCGTCTGGGGCACCGGGGACGGCCTGGACCTCGCCGCCCCCGGGGTGCGCGGACTGCCCGACGGACCCGGGTTCCAGCGCATGTTCATCGACCAGGTGTGGATGGCCAAGTGATCCTGCGCGCTGCCGGCCGCGCCCTGCGCCCGGCCGGCCGGGCCGCCGCCCTGGCCGTCGCCGCCACGGCCGTGGTCTTCACGGCCACCGAACTGCTCCCCGGGGACGCCGGGGAGCTGAGGACGGCGGGCAGGGCCTCCGCGGCGGACGTCGCGGCGGAGCGGGAGCGCCTCGGGCTGGACCGGCCGGCCGCGCTCCGCTACCTGGACTGGCTGTACGGCCTGGCCCGGGGGGACCTGGGACGCTCGCTGGCGGGCGGCAGACCGGTGGCGACGCTGTTCGCCGAACGGCTGCCCGCCACCGCCGTCCTGGTCGCGGTGGCGCTCGCGGTCACCGTGCTGCTCACCGCGACGGCCCTGACCGTGACGTACTTGCGCGGCGGCCGGGGCGGTTCGGCCGCCACCGGACTGGCCGCCGTGCCGCAGCCGGTGTACGCGGCGGTGCTCGGCGCGGTCCTGGCGGGGCTGCTGGGCTGGCTGCCCCCCGTGTCCCTGCTGCCGCCCGGCGGCTCCCCCCTGGCGGACCCCCGGCTCCTGGTGCTGCCGGCCCTCACCCTGGCGGTGCCCTCGGCCGCGTTCGCCACCGCCCTGCTGCGCGGGGCGCTGGCCGACACCCTGCGCCGCCCGCACGTGGCCGACGCACGGCTGCGCGGCCTGCCCGCCCCGCTCGTGCTGCACCGGCACGTCCTGCCCTTCCTGTCCGCGCCGGCGCTCCAGGTGACGGCCCTGCTGGCCGGCGGTCTCGTGGCGGGTACCGCCCTGGTGGAGACGCTGTTCGGCTATCCGGGCACCGGGCAGCTGCTGGTGTCCGCCGTCGCGGTGCGGGACGTTCCCGTGATCCAGGCCGCCGCCCTCCTCCCGGCCGCCGTCCTGCTGCTGGGCATGCTCCTGGCCGACCTGGCCGCCCGCCGCACCACGGTGCCCGGCCACGGGGGAGACACCGGTCCGTCGGGGCCGGGAGCGGGGAGGGCCGTATGACCGGCCGGTCCCTGCCGCTCCCGCCCGGAGCCGTCCGCCCTCCGGTGTCCGTGACCGCGGCCCTCGTCCTGCTGGTGTGCGTGCCGCTCGGCCGGTACGCCGCTCCGCACCCACCGGAGCGCACGGTCGCCGCCCCCTGGGCGCCGCCGGGCGGACGGCACCCGCTGGGCACCGACGCCCTGGGGCGTGACGTGCTGTCCCGGGTCCTGGCCGGGGGCACCCAGCTCCTGGCGGTGTCCCTGACCGCCGCGGTCGCCGCGGTCGCCTGCGGCACGGCCCTCGGACTGGCCGCGGGCTGGTCGCGAGGCCGTGTCTCCCGCACCGTACGGGCCCTGTGCGACCTGCTGCTGGCCGTCCCCGCCCTGGTCCTGGCCCTGGTGCTGGCCACCGCCCTGCCCGGGGCCACGGCGGTCGTCGTGGCGGCCGTGCTCGCGGGGGCCCCGCTCACCGCACGGGTCGTCGGCACGCAGTGCGCGCAGCTGCGCGGCAGCGGGCACGTGCACGCCGCCGTCGAGCGCGGCGAGCGCACACCCGCCGTCCTGCTCCACGAGGTGCTGCCCGCCCTGCGCCGTCTGGTGGCCGCCGACGCCGGACTCCGGCTCGTCACGGCGCTGCAGATCGCCGCGGCCCTCGCCGTACTCGGCCTGGGACCCCAGCCCCCGGACCCCGACTGGGCCCTGATGCTGAGCGAGAACCTGCCCGGCGCCGCGCTCAACCCCTGGGCGCTGCTGGCTCCCGCGGTCCCCCTGGCGGGCTGCGCCTGGGTGTTCGCCGCGGCCGCCCGGACGGCCGCCCGGACTTCGGGGGAGATGACATGACGATCCACACCCACGGTGAGCCGCTCCCCGCCGACGCCCCGCTGCTGGCCGCCGAGGGCCTGACCGTCCGCCGTGCCCTCGACGGGACCGTCGTCCTGCCGCCGGTCGACCTCCGCGTCGGCCCGGGGCAGGTACTGGCCGTCACCGGGGCGTCCGGCGCCGGCAAGTCCACGCTGCTGCGCGCCCTGCTCGACGCCCTCCCGGACGGACTGCACCGCGCGGCGGGCACCGTGCGCTGGCGCGGTACGACGGTGCCGCCGGGACGGGCGGCCAGGCGGTGGCGGCGTGCCCGGTGCGGCTGGCTGGCACAGGACCCGGGCGCGGCCCTCCACCCGCTGTGGCGCGTGGACCGGCTGATCGGCGAGGGGTTCACCGGTGACGCCGACGCCCGCGCCCTGCGGATCGAGGCACTGATGCACCGCCTGGGCCTTCCGCCCGGGCTCGCCGCCCGCCGGGCGGGGGAGCTCTCGGGCGGACAGGCCCAGCGGGTCGCCCTGGCCCGGGCCCTGTGCGCGGATCCGGAACTGCTCGTGCTCGACGAGCCGACCTCGGCACTGGACCGCGCGACGGCCGATCTGGTGGCCGAAGCGGTGCGGTCCCGCCGGGGGGTTCCCGGCCGGTGCGTCGTTCTGGTCACCCACGACGCCCGGCTGGCCGCGGAACTGGCCGACCGGACACTGGCGCTCGCCGCGACGGCGGCCCCGGCCTCCTCCGCGGATGCCCGCGCACGGGCGGCCGGCCCCGTACGGGGCCGGGTGCCGCGCTCCCTGGAAGAGGAGCCGCGCGGCCCGCTCGCCGGCCCTGTGCCGGCCCGTACGGCGGACCCGGCCTCCTCCGCGGATGCCCGCGCACGGGCCACGGCACGGGCGGCCGGCCCCGTACGGAGCCGGATGCCGCGCTCCCCGGAGAAGGAGCCGCGCGGCCCGCTCACCGGCCTTGTGCCGCCCCGCGCGGCGGACCCCGCCCCGGTTCCGGCCGCCGTGCTGTCGGCGCGGGGCCTGACCCTGCGCACCCCGGACGGCGCACCGCTGCTCGACCCCACCGACCTGGACCTGCCGGCGGGCGGCTGGCTGGCCGTCACCGGGCCGTCGGGCAGCGGCAAGACGACCCTGCTGCACGCACTCGCGGGCCGTCGTCCACCGGCCGGCGGACGCCTGCTCCTGCACGGACGCCCACTGCCCGCCGGGACCCGCTCGCGCGACCGGTGGATGCTGCGCGCCGTCCAGCTGGCCGGACAGGACACGCTGGCGGAACTCAACCCGGCGCACACCGCGGGCCGGGCGGTGGCCCGGCCGCTGAAGGTGTTCCACGGAACCACCGCGGCGGCGAGGCGGGAACGCGTACGGGAACTCCTCGAAGCCGTGGGACTCCCCGCCGAACTGTCCGGCCGCAGACCGGCGGAGCTCTCCGGCGGCCAGCGCCGCCGGGTCGTCCTCGCCCGGGCACTCGCCGCCGGGCCCGACGTGCTGCTGCTGGACGAACCCACCGCGGGCCTGGATCCCGACTCGGCGCGACTCGTCCTCGACCTGCTGGACCGGCTGCGGGAGGACGGGCCCGCCGTCCTGACCGTGACGCACGACGCCGCCACGGCCGCCCGCGCCGACCGCGTCCTCCACCTGACCGGGCGCCGCCTGGCCCCGCGACCGACCACGCCCTGCGACCACCCCCACGACGACAGAACGGAGCACCACGGTGTCCGACCACACGACGGCTGACCGCACCGGCCGGATCGCGGAGTCGCTGGCCGCCCATCCCTGGGTGGCCCGGGCCCGCCCCGCACCCGACGGCGGCGTCCACGTCGTCCCCCACCCGGACGCCGTGACCGCCGTACCCGAGCCCGGCCCCCTGATGCGCGAGCACCTCGAACAGTGGGCCGAGGTCTACGAGTGGACGTACGAGACGGCCGAGGGGCGGCACGCCGACGACCTCGACCTGTCCGGATGGCGGGCCTCCGACACCGGAGCACCGCTGCCCGAGGCCCACATGCGGGACTGGGTGGACCGCACGGTGGACCTCGTCCTGGCCCGGCGCCCGAGGAGGGTCCTCGAACTCGGCTGCGGCACCGGTCTGCTCGCCCACCGTCTGCACCCGCACCTGGACGGGTACGCCGGCACCGACGTCGCCCAGGTCGCGGTGGACCGCCTCACCGCCGCCGGCCTGCCCCGCACCGCGTTCGTCCGGGCCGCCGCCCACGAGACGGCCGTCCCCCGGGTGCGGGACGCCATGGACGCCGCCTTCGGCCCCGGCGCCCTCCCCGACTGCGTGCTGCTCAACTCGGTCACCCAGTGCTTCCCCGACCTGGCCTACCTGACGGCCGTCCTGCACGGGGCGCTGTCCGCCGTCGAGGACGGCGGCACCGTGATCGTCGGGGACGTCCGGCACTCCGGCCTGCTGCTCGACCACTTCGGACGGCTGGAACGGGCGCGCGACCCCGGGGCGGACGACACGACGATCGCCGCCAGGGCGGCGGCCGCCGCCGAGGCGGACGAGGAACTGTCCTTCACCCCCGCGGCCGTCGCCGCCGTGATCGCGGACCGGCCGCGGCCGGTCCGGATGAGCGTGCACGCCCGCACCATGGCCGAGGACACCGAACTCACCCGCTACCGCTACGACCTCGTGCTGCGCGTCGGCGGCCCGGACACCCGGCGGGTGCGCCGCACGCCCTGGGCGGGACACCGGGGGAGCGACGTCCGGGAGACGCTGCGCGGCGCGCTCGACGGAGGTCCCGTCGTCGTCCACGGAATCCCCAACGCCCTGCTCCACGACGCCCCCGGGGCGGTGACCCCGTACGCCCTGCGCGAGGCGCTGGCGGGAGCGGACGCCGCCGTACTGCTCGATGCCGCCGACCCGCGCATGCTGGCCGTGGCGGCGCCCGCGGACTGCGCCCCCGCCGCCGCGGAGGCACCGTCGCCCTCCGGTCCGGCCGCCCACGAGCCGTTCCCCCTGTTCGTGCGGCGCCGCCTGCCCGAGGTGCTGCGCGACCACCTGCGCCGGGCCGAGCCGGGCACGACCCCGCCGGCGATCACCGTGGTGGACGGCGGTCACGCGTGAACGGCGCCCTCACCGACGAGGTCCTCACCGGGCTCCCGGGCGTGACGGACTGGCAGCTGGTGCGCGGCGGCGCGCGGGACGCCCTGCTGGTGGCCGGCCCGCCCCCGGACGCACGGGTGCCGGCCGGCACGGACCACGACGACGCCCGCGCCGCGAGCCGGGCCGCGGACGCCGGTGACGCCGCCGTACGCGACGCCGATCCGGCCGCCCTCCCGGCGCTGATGCGGCAGCTCGACGAGACGGCGCTGCTGACGATCGCCCGGGTACTCGACCGGACCCGGCTGTTCCGCGCCGCCGGCCGGCCCGCCACCGAAGAGGTCCTCGGGGCCCTGGCGGTCGCACCCCGGCACGCGTGGATCGTACGGCGCTGGCTGCGCACCCTGACCGCGGAGGGCCGGCTCCGCCGGGACCCGGCGACGGGCCGCCACCACTCCCTCGTGGTGCCGGACCGCCGCGACCACGCCCGGGCGCTGCGCGAACTGGACGGCGCCTGCAGGGGCCTGGGCTACCCGGCCGCCATGACCCGGTTCTTCCGGGCCGCGGCC
The DNA here is from genome assembly GCF_040646935.1 of Streptomyces sp. NPDC044984. Classification (NCBI taxonomy): domain Bacteria; kingdom Bacillati; phylum Actinomycetota; class Actinomycetes; order Kitasatosporales; family Streptomycetaceae; genus Streptomyces; species Streptomyces sp. NPDC044984. The sequence continues at coordinate 18,733 of NZ_JBEZBE010000034.1, read as the reverse complement.
GAACGGCTTCCGCTGCTGCTCCAGGACCGCACGTCCCTGCAGGAGGTCCTCTTCCCCGACGGGGAGACGGACACCGCGCGGGGCAACTACCGCGACAGCGTCCCCAGCCGCTGGGCCAACCACGCCGCCGCGTCCCTGATCGCGGACGAGGCCCGCCGCCGTACGGCACCGGCTCCCCTGCGCGTCCTCGAGGCGGGCGCCGGGGTGGGCGGCACCACCGGCACCGTCCTGGAGGCGCTCGCGGACACCCCCGTCGACTACCTCTTCACGGACGTCTCCCCGTTCTTCCTGCGGGCGGCCCGGGACGTCTTCGGCGACCGTCCCGGACTGCGGCACGCCCTGTTCGACATCCAGGCCGACCCGCTCGCGCAGGGCCTGGAGCCGGAATCCCAGGACGTCGTCCTGGCGGCGAACGTCCTGCACAACGCACGGCACGCCGGACGCGCCCTGGCGGCCCTGCGGGAACTGCTGGCCCCCGGCGGGCTGCTGGTCCTGGTCGAGTCGTGCCGGGAGCACTACCAGGCGCTCACCTCCATGTACCTGCTGATGTCGCCGGCTCCCGGCGAACAGGACTGGTTCACGGACCTGCGGGCCGGCCAGGACCGCGTCTTCCTCACCGCCGGGGAGTGGACGAGGCACCTGGACGCGTCGGGCTTCGACCCGCTGCCCGTCCTGCCGCACGAGGCCCACCCCCTCGCCGCGGCGGCGGGCCAGCGCGTCGTCGCGGGACGCGTCAGAACCCGCGGCGCCCGCCCCGACCCCGGCCGCGTCCGCGCCGCGCTCGCCGACCGGCTGCCCCCCGCCCACCCCCTTCCGCGGATCCACCCCGTGGACGACATCATCCGCCCCACCGACCCGACTGGAGCCCCCTGTTGACCTCAGCCCCCGCCCCCGAGACCACCGCACCGGCCGACCTGGTCGACGCCGTGCGCGCCGTGTGGGCCGACGCCCTGGAGACCGACCCGGCCGCCGTACCGGCGGACGCCAGCTTCCTGAGCCTGGGCGGCGACTCCGTCCTGGCCGTCCGCATGGCCGCGATGCTCCGCAAACGGCTGGGCACGCCGCTGGCGCTGGCGGACGTCCGGGTCGAGCAGAGCGCCGCGCAGCTCGCGGCCCTCGTCCACGAACGCAGTACCGGCACCGGCGCGCCGCGCCCGCTGCCGCTCGACCTGCGCCGGCGCGAGGACCCGGACGCCCCGTTCCCGCTCCTGCCGCTCCAGCAGGGCTACTTCGTGGGCCAGCAGGACGCCTGGGAGCTGTCGTACCGCTCCGCCCACCACTACGTCGACATCGGGCTGGAGGACATCGACGCCGACGAGGCTCCCGAGGCGCTGCAGGACGCCCTGGAGCGCCTGGCCGAGCACCAGGCCGTCCTGCGGGCGCGCATCCTGCCCGACGGCCGGCAGCACATCCTGCCCCTGGACGACCCGGAGGCGGTCCCGCGGCTGCGGGTCACCGACCTGCGCGACGCCGACGAGGAGACGGCCGCCGCCCGGCTCGCGGAGATCCGCCACGAGATGAGCACCGAGGGCCCCGACCCGTCGAAGGGCTGCGGCCTGGACATGCGGCTGACGCTGATGCCCGGGGACCGCGCGCGGCTGCACTCCTCGACCAGCCTGCTGATCGTCGACGGCTGGTCCTCCGGCGTCTTCTACCGCGACCTGTTCGCCCTGGTCTCCGACTACAACGCCGTCCTCGCGCCCCTGGACATCGACTACGGCGACTACGTCACGACCCTGCGGGACCTGCCCGGCACCGAGGCGTGGCAGCAGGACCGCGACTGGTGGTGGGACCGTCTCGACGGCTTCCCGCTGCCCCCGGCCCTGCCGCTGGTGGCCGACCCCGCCGAGGTGCGCCCCACCCTGATGGGCACCCGGCAGGCGGTGCTCGACGCGGAGCGCTGGTCGGATCTGCGCCGCCTGTGCACCGAGCACGGGGTGACCCCGTCCGCGGCGATGTTCGCCGCCTTCGCCGCCGCCGTCGCCCGGGCCTGCGGCCACCGCCGCTTCCTGCTCAACACCCTCCAGCTGAACCGCCTCCCGCTCCACCCCGACGTGTCGCGCCTGGTGGGAGCCTTCTCCTCCACCATGCTCCTGCCGGTCGACCTGCCGGCGGCCCCCGTCTTCGCCGACCTCGCCGGCCGGGCGCAGCAGGACATCGGCGACGCGCTCGCCCACAACCTGATCACCGGCGTGGAGGTCTCACGCGAACTGGGCCGTCGCCGGGGCACCCACCGCCCGGTGGCACCCGTGGTCTTCCAGTCCACCCTCGGCGTGGACGCGGCACTGGGCAGCGAGGTCCCCCAGGAAGCGGGGCCCCTCGGGGCCATCGACCTGCTGAGCCACCACCAGCAGCTGCGGACGCCCCAGGTGGCGCTGGAGGTGCGGCTGTTCGAGCTGCGCGGGGAGCTGGTGGTCGTCTTCTCGCTGGTCGAGGAGCTGTTCGCGGGAGCCGACGTCGACCGGATGTTCGCCGACCTCATGGCCACCGTGGAGGCGCTGGTCGAACCGGAGGCCTGGGCCGCGGTGGTGGAACTGCCCGACGCGGTCGACGGCGAGCAGGCGGGGCCGCGCCGGCCGGCGTCCGGCCGGCGTCTGTCCGTACCCGCGGCGGCGTCCGGCGGAGCGGAGCCGGGGCCGCCCCGGGACGACACGGAGCGGGCCGTCGCGGCGTACTGGCACGAGCTGCTGGACCGCCCGGTCGACGAGCGCACCGCCGACTTCTTCGCGCTCGGCGGCGACTCGCTGCTCGCGGTGCGGATGCTCGCCTCGCTCGCGCGGGAGGGACGGGGGAGGGTGACGCCCCGGCGCTTCCTCCGGCAGCCCACGGTGGCCGGACTCGCCGCCGCCCTGCGCGAACCGGACGAGCGGTGAGGAGGGTGCGGCGGGGGCGGAGCCGTCCCCGCCGCACCCTGGTGTCAGCCGTTCAGGCCGGCGTCCTCGCGGAAGAGCTCCTGGTCCAGCCAGACCGCGGCACGGGCGCCGTCGGCGGCACCGGTGATCACGAAGGTGAGGGCGTCCGGCAGCGCCTCCAGACGGGCGGTGTCGCCGGCCGCGTACACCCCGGGCACGGACGTGCGCTGGAACTCGTCCACCCGCACACAGCCGTCCGGGAGGATCACGCAACCCAACTCCTCGGCCAGCGGGGAGTGCTGACGGGTGGGCGCCCGGTGGTAGACGCCCTGCCGCTCGAGCACCCGTCCGTCGGCGAGGACCAGGCGGACGGCACCCTCCTCGCCCTCGACGCGGGTCACGGCCGTCTCCTCCACGGCGATCCCGGCCGCGGCGAGCCGGCCCGCGGCCTGCTCGGGCACCGAGTGCCCGTCGGTGCACACGACCACGTCCCCGCTGAACCGGTCGGCGACGTAGAGGGCCTGCATGACCTGCGGCAGTTCGTGCCCCAGGACGGCCAGACTCATCCCGCTGGTCTCCCAGCCGTGGCAGAACGGACAGTGGTACACCCCCCGGCCGAACAACGCGGACAGTCCCTCGATCCGCTCGTCGAGCACGTCGACCTGCCCCGTGGCGAGGACGAGTTTGCGGGCGCGCTCCACCGTGCCGCCGGCCGACGTCACGGCGAAGCCCTGCGGCTCGGGGGCGGCGGACGTGACGGTGGCCTCCCGCACCTCCACGTTCGGGTAGGCGTCGAGCTGCTCCCGGCCTATACGGCGCAGCTCGGCGGGCGGGAAGCCGTCACGGCTGAGGAACATGTGCATCCGCTCCGCGGGCGCGTTGCGCGGGCGGCCCGAGTCCAGCAGGAGGACCCTCCTGCGCTGACGTCCGGAGACCAGCGCCGCGTTGAGACCCGCGGGGCCTCCGCCCACCACGATCACGTCGTACATCGTCGGTCACTTCTCCTCTGGCATGTCGATCAGTAATTGCGATAATAGTTATCATTTTCAAGAAGGGGTTCGGTAGGGAATGACGAGGAAAACCGTGCGACACACGGGAACCGTCGGAGTGCTGGGTGGTTACGGAGCGGTCGGCGGCGCCGTCGTACGACGGCTCCACCGGGCGGGTGCCGGCCCGTTGCTGGTGGCCGGCCGCGATCCGGGCCGGGCCGGGGAGCTGATCGCGGGCCTCCCCGAAGGAGGCCCGGACGTGAGCGCCCGCGCCGTGGACCTGGCCGACGCGGAAGCACTGGACCGCTTCGCGGCGGACTGCCGGCTCGTCGTCAACTGCGCGGGGCCGTCGTACCGGGTCCTCGACACGGTCGCGCGGTCCGCGCTGCGCGGCGGTGCCGACTACGTCGACGCGGCCGGTGACGACCCGGTCCACCACCTGCTCGCCGCCGACGGGGGCGCCGGACGGTGGACGGCCGCCGGACGGGTGGCCGTGCTGTCCGCCGGCGCGCTGCCGGGCCTGTCGTCGCTGCTGCCCCGCGCCCTCGCCGCCCGCACCCCCGGCGCCACGGCGCTGGACGCCTACCTGGGCGGCGTCGCGCCGCTCACGCCGGCGGCGGCCGGTGACGTACTGCTCGGCCGAGGACCGGAGCACGGCACTCCGGCGGCGGCCTGGCAGCGGGACCGCGTCCGGGAGCGCGCCCTGTCACCCCGCCGGGGGCTGCGGCTCGACGCCTTCCCCGCCCCCGTCGACGCCTTCCCCTACCTGTCCACCGAGGCCGTCCGGCTGGCCCGCGCCACGGGCATCGGGCAGGTGCGCTGGTACACCGTCTTCGGCGGCGGTCGCCTGGCCGAGGAACTGGCCATGGCGTGGGCCCTGGACAGCGCGGAGACCGCCGGGCTGGTCGCGGCGGCCGAGGAGGACGTGCGGCGCCACGGGGCCTGGTACGGACAGGAGTTCCACCTCAGGAGCGAAGCCGGGGCCGAAGCCGGGGACGGCCGGCCGGTCGCGAGCCTCGTCCTGCGCGCCGCGGACTCCTACGAACTGAGCGGGTTCCTCGCGGCCGTCGCCGCTCTCCGGACGCTCGACGGGTCGATCGCCCCCGGTGTGCACTTCGCCGCGGACGTGCTCGATCCCGCACGCGTCACCGAGGAACTGGCGGCGGACGGCGCGGCGGAGCTGAGCATGTCGTAAGGCGTCCGCCGGTGCGCTCTCCCGGCCGGACCGGGAGAGCGCACCGGCCGGTCAGGAGCCCGTCCGGTGGTCCGCCGGACCGGGGCGGCAGCCGTCGCACACACCCGTCAGTTCGACGGTGTGGTCCACGGCGTGGAATCCGATGTCGCGCGCGATCCTCACCACCCACTCCTCGACTTCCTCGGAGTCGACGGCCAGGCCGAGGCCGCACTCCCGGCAGACGAGGTAATGGCGGTGGCCGCCGTCCGGCCTGGGCCGGTAGAGGCGTTCGCCGTCACCGTCCCGCACCACGTCGACGTGCCCGGCCGCCTCCAGCAGCCGGAGGGTGCGGTAGACGGTGGACAGTCCCACCGCCGTGCCGTCCGCGACCAGGGCCGTGTGCAGGCCCTGCGCCGAGACGAAGACGTCGAGGGCGCGCAGGGCGTCGAGGACCGCGGCTCGCTGCGGGGTGGTGCGCCACGCGTCGCGGGCCCTTCCGTGCATGAGTGTGTCTCCCGTCGCTCATGAGGGCCGTCCGGGCACCGCGGGGGCGGGCCCGGACGGCCCCGTACCCGGGCCGGACGGCCGCCGTCACGCCCTCGTGACCGTGCCCGGGAGCGCGGATCCGGCCGGTGTCCCGAGGAGGGGAGGGAGCGTCGGCGGGCGCCTGCCGGCCGTCAGCCGTGCGGAGAGGGTCGCGCGGGGGCCCGGCCGGTGCGGGCCGGCACCGGCGAGCACCGGCTCCTGCGCGTGAGGGACGTCGGCGTACCCGGTCCCGGACGGCTCGAAGCGGGCCAGGGACCCGTCACGTCTGCGTGGTGACCCCGGCCTTCTCGGTGTGCCCGCCGTGGAGCTCCCGGACCCGGCCGGTGCCTCGAGGGCGTCGAGGTCAGCCCTCCGGGCGCAGCAGGCCCCGCCGGTAGGCGGGCACGAGGTGCTGCGGGACCCGGTGGGTCACGCCGTCCACCGTGACCGGCACCAGGTTCGGCGTACTCGCCTTCCACTGGGCGCGGCGGTGGCGGGTGTTGCTGCGGGACATCTTGCGCTTGGGCACGGCCATGGGGGTTCCTCTCGGTCGGGACGGACCGGCGGCACGGAACGTGCCGCCGGCGGGCAGGGGAGCGCCCCGGCCGGGTCGGAGGCCGTCGGCCGTGATGCCGCGTCGGGGCGCCATCAGCATACGACAACGGTTTTCATATGCGATAGCTGTGGGGGCTGCCGGTGTCCGAGGTCGGCCGCCGGACCTGGGCGGGAAGCGGCGGTGCGCACCGTCTTCACGGATTCCTCCCGGCTCGAACGCCCGTCCGAGGCCCCGCGCATGGAACCCGGCGGCCGGGTGCGCGTCGTCGGGCTCCCCTCCGGGTCGCCGGCCGGGAAGGGCGAGGGCGCCGGCACCTGCCCGCGGATGACGTGCGCCGACGCCGCGTCCGCGCGACGGGGAAGGGGCGCGCGGTGGACAGGCCGATCCGCGGCAGAACCGTCTCCGGTGCGGCCCTCGTTCTCACGGTGTCCGGTTCTCACCCGTACGTGGTAAATGCCTGGACCGGCGCCGTCCTCCAGCGGAAGACTTCCGGACTCCGACCTCCGGGAGTGTGATGGCGACAACAGATACGCAAGGACCGGCGCCGGGCAGGAGCGCGGTCGTTCTCGCGCTGCGCCGCTACGGCCGGGAACTGCTGAGACTGCGACGGCTGGCCCTGCCCGCGCTGCTGCTGCCGGCCGTGGGCAACATCGGAATCCGCTACATCGCCCCCCTGCTGATCGCCAAACTGGCGGGGCAGGCCGCCGACGACGGCGGTCTCACCCTCACGTCGGCGCTGCCGTACGTGCTGGGATTCGGCGCGGTGCTGCTGCTCGCCGAGACCGTGTGGCGGATCGGGCTGCACTGCCTGAACCGCGTGGACGCCCTCGGCATGGAACACCTCTACGTGAGCGGCATGGACGAACTCCTCGCCCAGGACGCCGCGTTCTTCCACGACAACTTCGCCGGCTCCCTGACCAAACGGGTGCTGAGTTTCGGCAAACGCTTCGAGGACTTCGTCGACACGCTGACGTACCGGATCGTGGGCAGCCTCGTCCCCCTCGTGTTCGGTGCCGTGGTGCTCTGGCACTACGAACCGATGCTCGTCGTCGGCCTCCTCGTGATGATCGCGCTGACCGTGGTGGCCGCGACACCGCTGATCCGTCGCCGGCAGAGGCTGGTCAACGACCGTGAGGCGGCGATCGCCCGGGTCTCCGGCCACGTCGCCGACAGCCTCGCCAACATGGAGACCATCCGGGCGTTCGCTGCCGAGCGGCGGGAGGCCGACGAACACCGCAGCCGCGTCGCGGACTTCCGACGCCTGGCGCTGAAGTCGTGGGACTACGGCAATCTGCGCGTCGACACCCTGATCGCCCCCATGTCCGTGCTGACCAACGTGCTGGGTCTGCTGGTCGCCATCGCCCTCGGGGGTCCGGGACAGGGAGTGGAGGAGATCGTCGTCGCTTTCACCTACTACTCCAACGCGACCCAGATCATGTTCGAGTTCAACCAGATCTACCGGCGTCTGGAGAGCTCGATGACCGAGGCCGCGCAGTTCACGGAACTGCTGCTGGATCCGCCCACCGTGCTGGACCCGGCGGAACCCGAACCGCTCGCACCGCGGGACACCGGCATCCGCTTCGAAGCGGTGACCTTCGCCCACGCGGGTGCGAAGCCGATCTTCCGGGGACTCGACCTGGAGGTGCCCGCAGGCGCACGGATCGGCCTGGTCGGCAGGTCCGGCGGCGGCAAGACCACGCTCACCCGGCTCCTGCTGCGGATGTCGGACATCCAGGGCGGACGCGTCCTGATCGGCGGTCAGGACATCAGCCTGCTGCGCCAGGACGACCTGCGCTCGCTGATCGCCTACGTCCCGCAGGAACCCGCCATGTTCCACCGCAGCCTGCGGGACAACATCGCCTTCGCCCGGCCCGGCGCCACCGACGAGGAGATCCACGCGGCGGCCGCGGCCGCACACGTCACGGAGTTCGCCGACCAGCTCCCCGACGGCTTCGCCACCCTGGTGGGGGAGCGGGGAGTCAAACTCTCGGGCGGCCAGCGCCAGCGCGTCGCCCTCGCCAGGGCCATCCTGCGCGACGCCCCGGTCCTGCTGCTGGACGAGGCGACCAGCGCGCTGGACTCGGAGAGCGAGCTCCTCGTCCAGGACGCCCTGTGGCGGTTGATGGAAGGGCGTACGGCCCTCGTGGTCGCCCATCGCCTGAGCACCGTCGCCGGCATGGACCGTCTCGTGGTCCTCGACCGCGGACGCGTCGTCGAGCAGGGCACCCACGGGGAACTGCTCGCGGCGGACGGCGCCTACGCCAGGCTGTGGCAGCACCAGTCGGGCGGCTTCCTCGGCGAGAGCACCGGCCCGGCCCCCGGTGACGATCCACCGGCAGCCGGTCTCACCGGTCTGCCGGGACCCTCCGAACCGGCGCCGGACCGGGGCCAGGCCCGCACGAGCACCGGGCCCGCTTGATCTAGCAGTTCCCGGCCGTCGCCGGCGGTGGACCGGCCACCGCCGGCGACGAGGGCGGCGCCCGTGACGTACACGGCCTCGTCGGAGGCCGGGGAGGCGGCGGCGTTCACGACGTCGCCGACCGGGCCGGCCCGGCCGGCGCCCGGGACGTCTCCGGGCGTGGGAACGGGCCGGCCCAGCCTCCTCGCAGGACCCGGACTGTGGAGTTCGCTCCGTCGGCCGCGCGTACGTGACGGGCCCGCACGCGGCTCTCCTCACTGCTCCGGCGGCCGGCGGGCAGGGTCACGACACCCTGGGCCTCTTCGACCGGGCCGACGAGGCCGACCCCGGACCGCACGGGTGGGTCCGACGCGGCGAGCCGGACCGCGGCCGCTCCTCTCCGGCCCGTCCGTACGGCGCCGGGGCGGCCCGGCACCGGTCGTTCCGGTGGCGTACGGACGTGGCGGAGCGGGAGGCGAGCTCTCGGTCACCACCATTGCCGACCGCGACGCACCTCGCTATGTTAATCGAAAATCACATCGGCGCGGCACGGTCCGTCATGTATCGGTCGCGCGAACGGCAAGTCTGCGAAGGCACCTGGCACCATCTGGCCCATCAGGGAAGCAGGTAAGTCAATGGAGAACCTCAGCAGGCGGAAGGCCCTGTCACTCGGTGTCGCACTCGGCCTGGTGGGCGTGGCGAACCCCGTCCGGGCGTGGGCGTCGACGGGCTCGGCGACCGGAGCCGCCGCGGGGACCGGTCCGGAGTGGATCTGGGACGACGCGGCGGACCCACTGATGGTTTCGATGCTCGAGAAAGGACACGTGCCGGCGATCAACACCGCGTGGGCGTCGTGGGTGAACAACAACGACCCGCTGCCCAGCGGCCTGCCGGCCGAGTTCGCCGCGTACCTGCGGCAGGTCAACCGGCTGCCCTCCTGGGCGGACCCCGCCAAGCTGGCCCGCGCCGCCGACTTCAACCGGCGCAGGGACACGTACCTCTTCATGCTGTACGGCCTCGGCAGCGGGATCATGAGCACCGTGATCCCGCGCGAGGCCAAGAGCGTCTACTGGTCCGCGGGCGGCGCCGACATGCAGGACCGCGCGGCCAAGACGTTCACGTTCGGCTACGACCTGTCCGAGCTGGGGGCCTTCGGGCCGACGGGACAGTTCGTCGTCACCGCCAACAAGACGCGCGTGGTGCACGCGGCGGTGCGTCATCTGCTGCCGCAGTCGCCGCACTGGCGGGCGGTCGCCGACGAGACCATCCCGATCAGCGCCGCCGACATCCTGGTCACCTTCCACAGCCTGGGCACTTACGTGCACAGAAAGCTGATCGAATGGAAGATCCCGTACCCGGCCGCGGACCAGGAGGCGTTCCTGCACTCGTGGCAGGTCGCCGTCCACCTGCTCGGGGTGCCGTACGAGCACATCCCCCGCACCTGGGCGGCCGCCGAGAGGCAGTCGGCGCAGGTGCTCACCCCGATCCTCACCCCGTCGACCGAGGGCATCGCGCTGGCCGAGGAACTGCTCGGCCTGACCGCGCAGATCGACCTCGGCGTCACGCGCGGGTTCCTGAACGAGTTCGTGCGCTACGTCCTCAGCGACGAGGTCGGCGACTGGCTGGGACTGAAGCGCGACTACGCGGCGGCGGCCCTGGTCCGCACCGCCTGGCCGGCGTTCGTCCTGTTCCGCGAGGGGCTGTCGCCCGTCATGCCCGGCACTTTCTACATGTTCGACCAGTTCGTGCGCGCCCTGGCCATGCTGTTCCTCAACAAGGGCTCCTCCGGGACCACCACCCCCATCACGATCCCCACCGGCAACAGGCCGGGCTGAGCCGTCGAACCGGTCACCCCGGTGCCCGCCCCGCGGCAGACGGGCCGAAGGGCGGGCACCGGGATGAGTCCCGCCCGGGGCGCCTCACGGCGCGGCGCCTCGTCGCCGCCGGGTTCCGACGGCCGTTCAAAGACCCAGAGCGCCCAGGACCAGAGCGGTCACGGCCGCACGGTGGCCGGGGCCGTCCCGCCACCGCAGTCTGCGTCCCGCCTCGACCACCACACCGAACCCCGCGTGCACCAGCACCCGGGCCTGGCGCGGGTCCAGCTCCGGACGGGCCAGCCGCAACTGCTGCTCCCAGACGGCGATGTGTTCCCGCTGCGCGAGGACCACGGGCCGCCGCAGCCCTTCCGGCAATCCGGCGAGCTCGGCCTCGGCGACGCTGTTGAGCTCGGTGTACTCGAAGCTGTAGGCCACATACGTCGCCGCCAGCGCGACGACGGCGTCACGCGGGCCGGCCACCTCGTGCAGGCTCCGCTCCACCCCCTGGGCCAGCAGACCCGCCGCCTGGAGGCACGCCGCCGCAAGGATGTCGACCTTGCCGGGATAGTGGCGGTAAAGCGCGGACGGGGTCAGCCCGACCGCCCGAGCGATCTGCCCGTTCGTGACGTTGGCGAATCCGTTCCGGGCGAACAGCGGGACGGAGGCCGCGAGGATCTCCGCGCGTCGCGTGCGCGGCACCGGCCGGGCGGGCAGCTCGACGGGGCGCGCGCCCGGCCGGCCCGCCGCCGGATCGGTCGCCGCCACGCGCAGCGCGGACGCCAGCAGCAGCTCCTCGGCCCGGCGCCCGGCGATGGAGGTGCGGTGCATCGTGACGGACCCGATCGCACCGAGCGCCGCCATGGCCCGCAGCCGCCCGTCGGGCAGCGGGTGCTCGCGCTGCACCGCCTCGTCGACCCGCCCGACGAGGCGGCCGAACTTCACCGCGAGACGCCGGCGGTCCTCCCGGTCGAGGTACCGGGCCTCCCACCGGTACACCCCGCCCGACGCACGATGAGCGACCGTGACCCGGGTGACGGCGGCGAGCACCTCCGCCAGGGCCGCCCCGGGCGGCACCTCGTCGAGCGCGGCGACCAGTCCGTCCACCATCACGTGGGCGCACTCGGCGAACAGCGCGTACTTGTTGGGGAAGTGCCGGTACAGGGCGGCCGCGCTGATCCCCACGCCGGCGGCGACCTCCTCCATGGAGGCCTTGTGGTAGCCGCGCTCGCTGAAGACCCGCCCGGCCGCGTCGACGATCAGCTGCTTGCGGTTGCGGGGCCGAGTGGCCGCGGCCGGACGGGCGGTCGCGGCCGGACGGGCGGACGGGGAGGCGGGAGCCATGCGAATCAGTCAATCACACGCCGTCAGCGGGCCCGGCTCCCTCGGCGTGGCGGGCGGCCCGGCGGCATCCCGGCGGGGACACACCGCCCGGCACCGCCGTCCCGGGCGCCGCAGCGGCCCGTCAGGCGAAGGTGAGGACCGGCTTGACCACGCTGCCGTCCCCCATGGCGGCCACGGCCGCGCCGATGTCCTCGAACGGGAACGTGGTGACCAGCCGGCCGATCGGGAAGAGGCCGCGCCTGTGCAGGCCGATCAGCTCCGGGATGAAGCGGCCGGGGTCGGAGTCCCCCTCGATCACCCCGTGGACGCGGACGCCCTTGGCGAGCAGGCCCCGCACGTCGAACGTCACCTCGTCGCCGAGGCCGAGGAGGGCGAGCCGGCCGCGCGGGCGCAGGGCGTCGACGGCCCGGCGGGCCATCTCCGGACGGCCGGTGGTCTCGACGACGTGGTGCGCGCCGCCGCTGGTGAGGTCGCGCAGCGCCGCCACCAGACCGTCCCGGGGGGCCAGGGCCGCCGCGGCGCCGAGTCCGGTGGCCAGGGCGCGGCGGGAGGCGACCGGGTCGACGGCCACCACCGGGTCGCAGCCCACGGCCACCGCGGCCATCAGCGCGCTCAGACCGACCCCGCCGGCGCCCAGGACGACCAGTGAGGAGCCGGGTTCGGGGCGCAGCCGGTTGAGCACGGTGCCCGCGCCCGTCTGGCCGCTGCAGCCCAGCGGCGCGGCGACCGCGGCCGGCAGGTCGGAGGGCACCTTGACCACGCCGCGTTCGTGCACGACGGCGTGCGTGGCGAAGCTGGACTGGCCGAAGAAGCCGGCGTGGAGCGGCGCGCCGTCGACGGAGAGCGGAGTGGTGCCGTCGTCGCGTCCACCGGAGAAGTTCAGCTCCCGGGCGGCGTGGCAGTAGGCCGGGTGGCCCGCCGCGCACTGCTCGCAGGCGCCGCACCTGGCGAAGGTGAGGCAGACGTGGTCCCCGGGCGCGACGCCGGTCACCTCCTCGCCCACCGCCTCGACGCGACCGGCGCCCTCGTGGCCGAAGACCATCGGGGTGAGCCGCCGGGGCCAGGTGTCCCGCATCGCCAGGTCGGTGTGGCAGACGCCGGCCGCGGTCGTCCGCACCAGCACCTCGTACGGCCGTGGGTCCTCGAGGTCCGCGTCCCGCACGGTGAACGGGGCGCCCGGCGCCTCGGTGACCGCGGCGCGGACGCGCCTCACGAGCCCTCGCCGGCCCGCGGGCCCCCGTGCGGGGTCCCGGGGACGCGCTCGAGGAAGAAGTAGTAGAAGGGGCCCTCGGCGGGGACCCCCTTGGCGTTCATGATCCCCATCAGCGTGGTGTCGTCCACCTGCTTGAAGTGGTCGAGGACCGGCCGGCCGTCGTAGACCATGGTGGCCGTCGACTCGCCGCGGAACTCGACGGTCCACAGGCTGGCCTCGCCCTTGCCGAGCTCCACGTGGGAGTACAGCTCGCCCGACTCGGCACGGCAGATCAGCGGCTTGGCGTCGTGCACGGCGGTGAACGTCTTGCCGTACCAGCCGGCCTTCGCCAGCTCGCCGTTGAGGGGGTGGCCGGTGTCGAACTCGCCGCCCTTCCACTCACCGAGGATGTCCTCGGGGCGGACGGTGGCCAGCGCCGCCCAGATCTCGTCGAGCTCGGAGGGGTCGACCGGGCCGTCCTTCTCCCGGAGCTCCTCGAACCGGGCGCGGGCGTCGAGCACGTCCATGGCGGGTGTCCTCTCGTCGGTACTGACACGGGGGAAGCGGAACGTCAGGAGGGTGCCGGTGCGGGGTGCGCGGGAGCCGGCCGCCCCGGCCGCCGGGAAGAGCGCCGCGGGAACGGCAGCGTGAGGTCGCCGGTGACCGCGCCGGGGTGGCCCACCGTGCCGAGGCTCAGCAGCACGTGGCGTTCGGCGACCTCCTCCGCGGTGAGCGGGCCGTCCTCGCGGAACCAGTTGGCGACCCCCTGGCACATGACGAGCACCGAACGCACCGCGTCGGCCGGGATCGGCGTGGTGAACACGCCCTGGGCGCGGCCCGCCTCGACGGTGTCGAGGAGCATGTGCTCGAGATAGTCGCGCAGGGCGACGTAGCGCGCCCGGTTCGGGGGCTCCAGGCTGCGTATCTCGGTGTCCAGGAAGGCCAGTTGCTGCCGGTGGGTCATGTACAGCACGATCGACTCGACCATGCCGCAAAAGCGCGCCAGCGGATCGTCCCCGGCCTCCCCGGCCGCGGCCCGGCAGCGGTCCAGGACGTCCTTGATGGACGTCTCGAGGAGCGTGGCCAGCAGCGCCTGCTTGTTCTCGTAGTGGTAGTACAGCGCGGGCACGGTGACGCCGACCCGGCCGGCGATGTCCCGGACCGAAGTGCCGTGGTAGCCGTGTTCGTTGAAGGCCTCCATGGCGTGCGTCAGGATCGGGTGCAGGTCGAGCGGTCCGTAGGAGCGCCAGTGCTCCGCCGGTGGTGTGGGGTCCTGGCTCGGCGCGGTGTTCAACGACTCTCCTCGGGACGGGCGGCGATCGGCGACATCGTACGGCCGTGAGTCCGGCGCACCCCCCTCCGACTGCTTAGCGATCGATCAGGAAATCCCGGCGGCCGACGGTCGCCCTGAGGTCACTCTCCCCGTGTCGATCCACAAAAACAAGTACTGCACGGGGAGTTGACCGACCCGCATCGCGCTCCTACGTTTTAGCGAACGCTCAGTAAGTCCCCGGTCGACGGCGGCGGGTCCGCCGTGCACCGAGAGAGGAATCCATGAGCCCGTACTCCACCGACCTTCCGGGCCACGACGTCGCGGGCCCGCTGGACGGCGTGCGCGTGGTCGAACTGGCGGGGATCGGCCCCGGCCCGTTCGCCGCCATGCTCCTCGCCGACCTGGGCGCCGACGTGGTGCGCGTGGACCGGCCCGGCACCCCGCCGCTCGGCGGCGATCCCGCCCACGACGTGACCAACCGCAACAAGCGCTCCGTCGTGGTCGACCTCAAGTCGCCCGAAGGACCGGGAACGGTGCGGGCGCTGGCGGCGCGCGCCGAGATCCTGGTGGAGGGGTACCGGCCCGGTGTCGCGGAGCGGCTCGGGGTCGGCCCCGAGGAGTGCCTGGCCGTCAACCCCGCCCTGGTGTACGGCCGGATGACCGGCTGGGGCCAGCGAGGACCCCTCGCGTCCCTGGCCGGACACGACATCGGCTACATCGCCACCGCCGGCGCCCTCGGCATGATCGGCGCACCGGAGGGCCCGCCCGCCGTCCCCGTCAACCTGCTCGGCGACTACGCGGGCGGCTCCCTCTACCTGACCACCGGCGTCCTCGCCGCACTGCTCACCGCCCGCGCCACCGGCCGCGGCCAGGTGGTGGACGCCGCGATCGTGGACGGCACCGCACACCTCACCGCCATGTTCTGGGGCATGCTCGCCGAGGGCACCTGGCAGGACGCCCGGGGCCGCAACCTGCTCGACGGCGGCTGCCCCCACTACGGCGTCTACGAGACCGCCGACGGCGGCTGGATGGCGGTCGGCGCCCTGGAACCGCGGTTCTACACGGTGTACGTCTCCCTGCTGGGCCTGGACGCCGAGGACCTGCCGGACCGCGCCGACCCGCGCAACTGGCCCGAACTGCGGGCCGTGTTCGCCGCCCGGTTCAAGACCGCCACCCGTGCGGAGTGGACGGCCCGCTTCGAAGGCACCGACGCCTGCGTCGCCCCCGTGCTCTCGCTGCACGAGGCGTCCGGCCACCCGCACCTGACCGGACGCGGCACCTACACCGAGGCGTACGGCATCACCCAGCCCGCTCCCGCCCCCCGCTTCTCCGACACCCCCGGCACGCTCCGGCTGCCGCCGGCCGTCCCCGGCGCGCACACCTCCGACGTGGCCCGCGACTGGGGCGTGCCCGAACTGCTGAAGGACCACCGCTGATGGAACTGTCCTCACCCCTGGCGTACGCCGGCGATCCGCGCGCCGCCGCGGACCGGGCCGCCGCGCTGGAGTCCGCCGGCCTCGACGCCGTCTGGGTGGCCGAGGCCTACGGCTTCGACTCCCCGACGCTCCTGGGGTACCTCGCCGCGAAGACCGAGCGGATGCGGATCGGCTCGGCCGTCCTCAACGTCTACTCGCGCACCCCCGCGCTGATCGCCCAGACCGCCGCCGGACTCGACGCCCTCACCGGCGGCCGGGCCCTCCTCGGCGTCGGCGCCTCCGGACCCCAGGTCGTGGAGGGCTGGCACGGCCGCCGCTACGACCGCCCGCTGGGCCGCACCCGCGAGGTGATCGAGCTGTCCCGGCGGATCTGGCGGCGCGAGGTGATCGAGCACCACGGCATCACCGACCTGCCCCTGCCGCCCGAGAAGGGAGGCACCCTCGGCAAGCCGCTGAAGCTGCTGAACCACCCGGTCCGCGACACCGTCCCCGTCTACGTCGCGGCGCTGGGCCCGGCCAACGTCAGGATGACCGCCGAGATCGCCGACGGATGGCTGCCGTTCCTCTACGTCCCCGAGCACGCCGACAAGGTCTGGGGCCGCTCCCTGGCCGAGGGCGGCGCCCGGCGCGACCCCGCGCTCGGCCCGCTCCAGGTCGTGGCGGGCGGCCCGCTGGCCATCGGCGACGGCGCCGAGGCCGCCCGTGACCTGATGCGCCCCACCGTCGCCCTCTACGTCGGCGGCATGGGCGCGCCCGGCCGCAACTTCTACCACGACCTCGTCTGCTCCTACGGTTACGAGTCCGCCGCGGCCGCCGTCCAGGAGCACTACCTCGCGGGCCGCAAGAAGGACGCGGAGGCCGCCGTACCGGCCGAACTGCTGGAGCGGCTTTGCCTGGCCGGCCCCGAGGGCTACGTCCGCGACCGCGTCGAGGTCTTCCGCGAGGCGGGCGTGACGATGCTCGACGTCACCCCCGTCGGTCCCGACCCCGCCCGGCTGATCGAGCGCGTGAGGAGCTGGCTGTGACCCTGGAACGCGACCTGTACGGCCCCGACCACGAGGCCTTCCGCGAGACGGTGCGGGCCTTCCTCGCCAAGGAGGTGGCCCCCCACCACGAACGGTGGGAGAGGGACGGCGTCGTCGACCGCGAGGTGTGGCGCTCGGCGGGCCGCCAGGGCCTGCTGGGCATGGCCGTCGACGAGGAGTACGGCGGCGGCGGGACCGACGACTTCCGGTACAGCGCCGTCCTCATCGAGGAGTTCGCCCGCGCCGGCGCCTCCGGGCTCGCCCTGAGCCTGCACAACGACATCGTCGGCCCGTACCTGACCCGGCTCGCCGACGAGGAACAGAAGCGGCGCTGGCTCCCCGGATTCGTCTCCGGCGACCTCGTCACCGCCATCGCCATGACGGAACCCGGCGCGGGCTCCGACCTGCAGGGCATCCGCACCACCGCCACCGACCGGGGCGACCACTACCTGCTCAACGGCACGAAGACCTTCATCTCCAACGGCATCCTCGCCGACCTCGTCGTCGTGGTCGCCCGCACCACCCCCGAGGGCGGAAGCGGCGGGCAGAGCCTGCTCGTCGTCGAGCGCGGCACGGCGGGCTTCGCACGCGGCCGCAACCTCGACAAGATCGGCCAGAAGGCCCAGGACACCGCCGAGCTGTTCTTCGACGACGTGCGCGTCCCCAAGGAGAACCTGCTCGGCGAGGAGAACCAGGCTTTCACCCACCTCATGGACAACCTCGCCCAGGAGCGGCTGGCCATCGCGGTCGGCGCCGCCGCCGCGGCCGAGGAGATCCTGGACGTCACCACGCGGTACGTGAAGGAGCGCGAGGCGTTCGGGCGACCGCTGGCCCGGCTCCAGCACATCCGCTTCGAGATCGCCGAGATGGCCACCGAGGCCATGGTCACCCGGACCTTCGTGGACCGCTGCGTCACCGAGCACGGCCGGGGCCGCCTCGACGCGGTGCACGCCTCCATGGCCAAGTGGTGGGCCACCGAACTGCAGAAGCGCGTCGTCGACCGCTGTCTGCAACTCCACGGCGGATACGGCTACATGAGCGAGTACCGGGTCGCCAAGGCGTTCCTCGACAGCCGCATCCAGACCATCTACGGCGGCACCACCGAGATCATGAAGGAGATCATCGGCCGCTCGCTGCTCCGCTGAATCCCCCCGACAAGGAAGGCATCCGAGGTGAGCACCGAAGCGTACGTGTACGACGCGATCCGCACCCCGCGCGGTCGCGGCAAGGCAGGCGGGGCCCTGCACGGCACCAAGCCGGTCGACCTGGTCGTCGGCCTGATCCACGAGACCCTCCGCCGGTTCCCCGGCCTCGACCCGGCGGCGATCGACGACATCGTGCTCGGTGTGGTCAGCCCCTTGGGCGACCAGGGCGCGGACATCGCGCGCACCGCCGCCGTCCTCGCGGGGCTGCCGGAGACGGTGGCGGGCGTACAGGAGAACCGCTTCTGCGCGTCCGGGCTGGAAGCCGTCAACCTGGCCGCGGCGAAGGTCCGTTCGGGCTGGGAGGACCTGGTCCTCGCGGGCGGCGTGGAGTCCATGTCGCGGGTCCCGATGGGCAGTGACGGAGGCGCCTGGGCACAGGACCCGCGCACCAACCACGACACCGGATTCGTCCCCCAGGGCATCGGCGCCGACCTGATCGCCACGCTGGAGGGCTTCTCCCGCCGCGACGTCGACGAGTACGCGGCCCTCTCCCAGGAACGGGCCGCCGCGGCCTGGAAGGACGGACGCTTCGACCGCTCCGTCGTCCCCGTCCTCGACCGCAACGGCCTCGTCGTCCTCGACCACGACGAGCACCCGCGCCCCGGCACCACCGCCGACTCCCTCGCGAAGCTCGAGCCGTCCTTCGCGGACATCGGCGAGCTGGGCGGCTTCGACGCCGTGGCCCTGCAGAAGTACCACTGGGTGGAGCGGATCGACCACGTCCACCACGCGGGCAACTCCTCCGGCATCGTCGACGGCGCCGCGCTGGCCGCGATCGGCTCGCGCGAGGCCGGCGAGCGCCACGGACTCACCCCGCGCGCCAGGATCGTCTCCGCCGCCGTGTCCGGGGCCGACCCCACCATCATGCTCACCGGGCCCGCCCCCGCCACCCGCAAGGCCCTCGCCAAGGCCGGCCTGACCATCGACGACATCGACCTCGTCGAGATCAA
>NZ_JBEZBE010000033.1:0-95963 GCF_040646935.1 Streptomyces sp. NPDC044984 | reverse complement strand
GCACGATCTCGTCCACGATCCGCGCGCCCAGCAGCGCGGCGTACTCCACCGGCCGCTCCCCCGGACCGTGCAGCAGCGCGAAACGCGCCAGCGCCGTCTCGTCCGTGAAGGCGCACACCCACCGCACACCACCCGAACGCGCGCTCCACAGGCGCCCGTCGACGGACGGGACCAGCAGGATCGTCCTGCGCATCTCGCCGACCAGTGCCCGCGGATCACCGACGCCCGCCCGCCGCTCGACGATCCGCTCGGCGAGTACCGTTCTTGCCCGCTCCACGACCCCTCCCCCGTCCCGGACGATGACTGATGTGACCGTAGGGCATGACGCGCGGGGCGGGGGAGACGGTTCTCATGCGGACGCGGCGCGTCCCGTCACGAACCAGAGGGACGGCAGTGCGACACGGGTGCCGTCGGGGCCGTACTCGGTGGTGGTCAGCGGCAGGGTGCCGCTCGCCAGCACGGTCAGTCCCGCCGCGGTCAGGAACTCGGGCACGGCCGCGTCGTCGACCTCGCCGGGAGCTATGCCGTGCCGCAGGACCGGCGCGAGTTTGGGCGGCGGACCGCCGGGGCCGGTCGCGAGGCCCCGCAGGACCGCCCCGGCAGCCTCGGAGGGCTCGACGAGGAAGGCGCGGCCGCGGTCACCGACCACCGTGGCGATGCCGTCCACCAGCGCCTGCCGGTCGTCGGCCTCGCACTGGTGCAGCACTCCGCGCAGGTACACGTTGGCGTCGCCGAGTTCAGCGTGCAGGGCCTGCGCCTCGGCCTTCTCGACGGCGTCCAGCCGCCGGTACGCCGCCTGCCCGGCCGGGTCGGCGGCGCGGGCGCGGTCCAGGGCGGCGGCGGAGAGGTCCGCGCCGAGGACGTGCGGGAAGCGGTCGGCGAGGAAGCGGGTCTGGGTGCCGTTGCCGCACCCCAGGTCCACCAGCGGCAGACCGGGGTCGGTCAGATGCGGTTCGAACAGGGCGAGATGGCGGGCCGCGGTCAGAGCGGGCTCCGCGTCCCAGAACACGGCCCCCGGCCCGTCCGGTGCCTCGCGCCAGAAACTCTCCCAGGCCTCCCGGTACCGACTGGTCACGCTCATGCCCGACTCCCCAGGGTGCGACGCCGGCCCGCCCCGTGTGACGGGCCAGTACGGTGTATCGCGCCCCGGGCGCGCGGACAAGCGCGCGGCGCGTTCCTTCACGGCTCGTTCGCCCCGGAGTGCGCCGTGCACCGCCGGCGCTCAGCGTCGTCGCGGCAGCGTCAGTTCGAACCACACGCTCTTGCCGGCCGTCGTCCGGCTGGTGCCCCACTCGCGGGCGAGGGTGCTGACCACGCGCAGTCCGCGCCCGAACTCGTCCGCCGGCCGCGCGTCGAGCAGCGTCGGCAGTTCGTGGTCGTCGTCCTCCACCTCGCACAACAGCGTGTCGCCGCGCACCAGCCGCAGGGCGACGGGACGGGCGTGGGAGTGCAGCACGGCGTTGGTGACGAGTTCGCTCACCATCAGCTCGGCGCTGTCGACGAGCTTCGGCAGGCCCCAGTCGTGCAGCTGCTCGCGGACCGCCGCGCGGGCCCGGCCGACCTCGGAGGGCTCGGGGGCGATCCGCCATTCGGCGACGTCGTCGGGTTCGATGCCGCCCAGGCGGGCCATCAGCAGGGCCACGTCGTCCTTGCGTCCGCCGCGCGTGTTGAGCGCGCGGATGATGGTGTCGCAGGCGTCGTCCATGGAGGCGGCCGGGTGGGCGGCGGACTCGCACAGCGTGGCGAGCCCGACGCCGATGTCCTCGCCGCGCACCTCGACCAGTCCGTCGGTGCACATCACCAGCCGGTCGCCGGGCTCCACGGGCACGCGCACCGCTTCGAAGGGCACCCCGCCGACGCCGATGGGCGCCCCGGTGGGCAGGTCGAGCAGTTCGCTGCGTCCGTCGGCGGCGCGGACCAGGACCGGCGGGACGTGTCCGGCGTTGGCGAGGCGCAGCTCGCCCGCGATGGGGTCGTAGACGGCGTACAGGCAGGTCGCGAGGTAGGTGTCGCCGAGCCGCTGGGCGAGGTCGTCGAGGTTGCGCAGGAGTTGCGCGGGCGGCAGGTCCAGCGCGGCCATGGTCTGCACGGCGGTGCGCAACTGTCCCATCATCGCGGCCGAGTTCAGTCCGTGCCCCATGACGTCGCCGACGACGAGCGCGGTGCGGGCGCCGGGCAGCTTCACCGCGTCGAACCAGTCGCCGCCGATCCGTCCGAGCAGCGTGCCCGGCAGATAGCGGGTGGCGATGTCGCAGCCCGTCATGTGCGGCGGGATGTGCGGCAGCATGCTGTCCTGGAGCGTCTCGGCGACGTTCTCCTGGTACGTGTACATGCGCGCGTTGTCGAGCACGAGGCCCGCCCGGGCGGCGAGTTCGGCGCCGGTGACCCGGTCCATGTCGTTGAAGACCTGCCGCTCCGGATGGCGCAGCAGGATCATGAACCCGAGGACGGCGTGGCGCGCCTTCAGCGGGACGACCAGCATGGAACGGCCGGTGATCAGCGGCCGGATGTCCCGCTTGTCGAACTGCGAGGCGATGGCGTGGCCCATCTCCTCGCTGATGCGCGGCACCAGGACGGGTTCGCCGGTGGTCATGCACTGGAAGAACGGGGTGTGCGCCGGAAAGGGCATGGCCTCGCCGACGGGGACGACGTCGTCCCAGCGGCCGGGTTCGTCGGTGTGCTCCAGGGCGACCCGGTGCCACAGGGTGGTGGTGTCCGGCACGCCCTCGTCGAACCCCTCACCGGCGACGACCTGTTCCCGCAGGTAGGTGCCGGCGACGTCGGTGAAGCGGGGCACGACGGCCTTGCTGACCTCGACGATGGTGCGCGCCAGGTCCAGGGAGGTGCCGATCCGGGAGCTGACCTCGTTGAGGAACTCCAGGCGCTCGCGGACGGCGGCGTACTCGAAGTCCTCGCCCTCGTCCCGCAGTTCCTCGGGCACCGGCTCGCCGGCCGCGAGGGCGCGGGCGGCCCGCTCCCGCCGCTCCCGGCGTTCGGCGCGCCGGGGCACGCCCCAGTCGGGTGTGACGGGCACCCGGTCGTTCCGGCTGAACTCAAGCACGGGGTAACCCAGTTCGAGGACCTGGGCGACGATACGGGCGCTGTCCCCGACGCTCATGCTGGGGAGGATCTCGGGGAGCCGGCGGGCGAGGTCCTCGGAGCCGGGGAAGTCGGTGTGCAGGGCGAAACCGGGCGCGATCCGCTCGAACGTCCCGGCCCCGTCCGCGCGCAGCAGCCCGTCCGCGTCGGCGGCCAGCACCAGCAGCCGCTCGCGTCCCGGACCCACCAGCGGGTAGGCCCACCACAGCACGTCGACCCGCCCGGGCCCGGCCGGCAGCCGGGCCCGGCCGGCGGCCGGGCCCGGCCGGCGGCCGGGTAGGCCGGCGGCCGGGTAGGCCGGACCGCCGTCGAGGGTGGCGCCGAGGCCGGGTCCCAGACCGTCGTGGGCGGCGTACGTCCCGTACGGGGTGTCCTCCTCTTCCCCGGGGAACCCGGGTTCCCCGGGCAGGGCTCCGGTCACGGGCAGCAGGTCGACCGCGGGGCGGCCGAGCGCGTCCTCCTTGCCGAGGGAGAACAGGCGACGCGCGCCCCTGCTCCAGTGGGAGACGAGTCCGTCGCGGTCGACCACAACCACGGCCAGCGGGATGCGGCCGACGTCGCCGTGCCCGGCCGACGCGCCGTCCCCCGCGCGGCTGTCCGGAGGTGCGTCCCGCTCGGTGCCACGGTCCATGGCCCAGGCCCTCTCTCCCCCGGCTGCGCAAGATCTGTACCGCCGTCACCACCGTACGGCCGCGGTCGGCCGCGATGTGTGCCGTCGCGGGAATTGCCCGCCCCGGCTCGCACCGGCGTGCGTTCCCGCGCGCGACCGACCGTTTCAGTCCTCGTGGCCCAGCTGGAGGTCGCGTTCCGTCCGGCCGCCGCCGGCCACCTGGAGCACGGTGGCGACCGGTGGGTAGCCGGCGGCGATGACGGTGTACTCGCCCGACGACAGGTCGACGAACCGGAAGGTGCCGTCGGGTCCGGTGGTGAGGGTGTCGACGACGTTGCCCGCCGCGTCCAGCAGGGTCACGCGCGCCTCCTCGACGGGCCGTCCACCGCCGGCCCGCACCGTGCCGCGCAGCACGGCGCCGCCCGCCAGTTCGACGTCCTGGCGGGTCTCGCGGGCGGCCTGGACGGTGACGGGGAGGGCCGCCGGGCGGAAGGCGGGCGCGCTCGCGGCGAGCGTGTACTCGCCGGCCACCAGCTCGCTGATGACGTAACCGCCCTCCCGGCCGCTGCGGGTGCTCGCGACGACCTCCCCGTGGACGTTGGTGAGCGTGACGGCGGCGTCCCGCACCGGTGTGCCGTCGGCGGTGACAACACTGCCGGCGAGACGGCCCGCGCCGCCAAGGACGACGTCGAGTTCGACGGGCCGCTCGCCGACGGTCACGGAGACCGCCTGCGGCTGGTGACCGCCGGCGGCGGCGATCAGGACGTACGATCCCGGGCCGGGCGTGGCCAGCGCGTACCGCCCGTCCTCGCCGCTGGCGCCGCGGCCGGTCTGCTGTCCGGTGACGTCGATGAGGGTGAGCGCGGCGCGCGGTACGGCGGTTCCGTCGGAGTGCTGCACGGTCCCGCAGACGGGGACGCCGCCGGTGTGCGCCGGGCGGAGCGGGGTGGGGGTCCCTCCGCCCGGAGCGTGGGGGCGGGCGTGCGGCAGGCGCGTGCGGAGGGGCGGTGCGTCCTGGGCCGGGTCGGCGATGGGGGCGTGGTGGGACACCAGTGGTTTCTCCTTGAGGAAGAAGGCGATGAGCAGGCCGAGGACGAGCACGGGCACCAGGTGGAGGAAGACGCGCGGCATGGCGTCGGCGTAGGCCTGCACGTAGGCGTCGCGCAGCTCGGGCGGCAGCGCGTGCACCAGCTCGGGGGTGATCGACCCGGCGTCGGGCGGGGTGCCCGCGCCGGCGGGCAGGCGGTCTTGGAGCGCGTCGGTGAGCCGGCCGGCGAAGAGGGTGCCGAAGACGGCGGCGCCGACGCTGCCGCCGATCTGCCGGAAGTAGTTGTTGGCGCTGGTGGCGGTGCCCAGGTCGGCGGGGCGCACGGAGTTCTGCACGGCGAGGACCAGCACCGGCATCACCATGCCGATGCCGGCGCCGAGGACGGCCGTCCAGATGCCGTAGTGCAGCCGGGGAGTGCCGGTCTCCAGGCGGGACAGCAGCCACATGCCGACGACGGAGAGCGCGGTGCCGACGATCGGGTGCCACCGGTAGCGGCCGGTGCGGCTGATGAGCTGCCCGGAGACGACCGAGGCGCCGACGAGGCCGCCCGTCATGGGCAGCATCAGCAGTCCGGACTCGGTGGCGGAGACCCCGTAGACCATCTGCACGTACGTGGGCAGGTAACTGGCGGCGCCGAACAGGGCGACGCCGGTCACCAGCCCCACCAGACCGGTGACGTTGAAGACGGGGTCCCGGAACAGCCGCAGCGGGATGAGGGGTTCGGCGGCGAAACGCTCGACGACGAGGAAGAGGACGCCGGCCGCGGCGGCGCCCGCGCCGAGGCCGAGGACGACGCGGGAGTCCCAGGCGTACTCGGTGCCGCCCCAACTGGTCAGCAGTACCAGACAGGTGGAGGCGGCGGCCAGCAGGAGGGTGCCGAGGACGTCGAAGCGGGCCCGGACGGCCGGCTTGGGGAGCTTGAGCGCCAGGGCGACGACGACCATGGTGACGATGCCGAAGGGGACGTTGACGTAGAAGCACCAGCGCCAGGAGAGGTGGTCGGTGAAGTACCCGCCGAGCAGCGGCCCGGCGACGGACGCGAGGCCGAAGGCGGCGCCGATCAGCCCCATGAAGCGGCCGCGCCGGCGCGCGGGCACGATGTCCGCGATGATCGCCTGCACGCCGATCAGCAGGCCGCCCGCGCCGACGCCCTGCACCGCCCGGTAGGCGATCAGCTGGTCCATGGTGGACGCGCGGCCCGCCAGCGCGGAGCCGACGACGAACACGAGGATCGCGAACTGGAAGACGCCCTTGCGGCCGAGCAGGTCGCCGAGCTTTCCGTAGACCGGCAGTCCGACGGTGGCGGTGAGCAGGTAGGCGGTGATCGCCCAGGACATCCTGTCCAGGCCGTGCAGCTCGCCGACGATCTTCGGGAGCGCGGTGGCGACGATCATCTGCTCCAGGGCGGCGAGCAGCAGCGCCGACATCAGCGCGAGGAAAACCAGCCGGACCCGGCGCGGGCTCAGGCCCTGTTCCACGACCGGTGCCGGGGGCGGCGGGCCCCCGGCCGGCGGTGCCGTGACCGGCTCGTCCTGCGTCAGAGTGATCCCGCCCACGTGCCGCTCCCCTCGTCGCGCCGCCGGACAATTCCCGCGTGAAAGCGACAACTACGGGCAAGCGCGGCAAGTTACGGGACAGGGAAGGGACGCAACGAGATCACTCGAACCGGTGAGAAGCCAACTCCGCACCGTTTACGAGGGATTGCCACCCCTCACTTCTCGACCTCCGCGGCCAGCCTGGCCAGCAGGGCGTCGTAGATGCGGGCGAGCCCCTTGGGCGCGAAGGTCTTCTCGAAGAAGCCGCCGATGCCGCCCGCACCGTTCCACACGGTGGTCACGACGACCCGGGACCGGCCCTCGCCGGCCGGGGTGACCCGCCAGGTGGTGACCATGGAGGAGTTGCGGTCCTTCTCGACCAGTTCGCCGTCGGTGGGCTCGGTGACCTCCAGGAGGCAGTCGCGCACGCGCTTGCTGGTGGCCTGGAGCTTCCAGTGCACGAGGGTGCCCTCGCCGTCACCGCCCTCGCGGACCTCGTACTCGCTGTACTGCTCGGGCAGCACCTTCCCGCGGGTGCCGCTGTAGTCGGCGAGGGCGTCGAACACCGTTTCCGCGTCCGCCGCGACGATCCGCTCCGTAGTGGCCTCGACCTGCGCCATCGCTTACCTCCAGGGCATGGGTTCTCCGGGTCGGGGCAAAGCCAACCACCCCTGCGCCCGGCCGCCCAAATCGGGGGTTCGGATGTGATCGGGAGGGTGACCGAAGATGTCACTCGCACGATCAAGGGAACACTTGTTCTATTCTGTGCCGCAGCGACATCGCGGAGGCGTCATGCGCTGGGAGAAACTCTCACCGGGTTCCGGACACAGCCGGGCCGACACGACCGGGCCGACACCGCCCTGCCCGGCGCGGAGACGGTCACGGCCCGTACCTTCGGCACGCCCGGATCCCGCGGCGCGCGCCTTCCTCGACGACCCCATTCACGTGGAGTGGCTTCTCATGGTCAGCGCACCGCAGGCCGACAGGGTCTGGAAGAACATGACCGCGTCGATCATAGACCGGGATGATCACGGACAGCAGCCCGCCGTCCCCCGGGCGGGAGCGGCCGCGTACTGCGCGCTGCTCCAGGGCGGCGGCGCGGGCGCGGCGGACGGCGCTCCCGCCAAGCAGTGGCTGCTCCTGCGCAAGCGCACGACCGAGCGGCTGAAGGACCGGTGAACGTCCCCGATCAGCCAGGTGATCCCATGCGGACCGCATGGTCCGGTGCGGACCCTGCCCCCCTGGGTGGGGAAGCGTGAACGCGCACCGTCGAGCCGCTGACCGAGGGGTACGAGCGGGCGCCCGTCATGGCCTGGAAC
The DNA here is from genome assembly GCF_040646935.1 of Streptomyces sp. NPDC044984. Lineage (NCBI taxonomy): Bacteria > Bacillati > Actinomycetota > Actinomycetes > Kitasatosporales > Streptomycetaceae > Streptomyces > Streptomyces sp. NPDC044984. Next base: position 88,352 of record NZ_JBEZBE010000033.1, on the reverse strand, counting down.
AACGCCTCGCACAACGCGCCGTGCGCGTTCCGGCCGACGGGACCGTGCCGCGCGGAGGCGGCGGTGAGGCCGACTCGGTGTGCGCCGCGCCGCCCGGCCCCGAGCCGCTGACGCCGGAGGAGGCACCGACGCACGGTTCGGCCGCGCACGGCCTGCTCGGCTTCCGTGGCTGAGCATCTGACCAGCCGTCGGGGACCGGGCTGTCGTACCCGTGGTCCATCATGAACGCATGAGCGACTTGACCCGCATCCCCGCCCCCGACGGTGTGGTCCCCGCCGCCCAGTACACCCACGTGGTGACGGGCACGGGCCGCTTCGTCGCCGTCTCCGGCCAGGTCGCCCTGGACGAGGACGGCGAAGTCGTCGGCGAGGGCGACGCCGGGGCCCAGGCCCGCCAGGTGTTCGAGAACCTGCGGCGCTGCCTGGCCGCCGCCGGGGCGACCTTCGACGACGTCGTGAAGCTCACCTTCTTCGTGACCGACATGGCGCACATGCCGGCCATCCGCGCGGCCCGCGCCGAGCACATACCGGACGACCGGCTGCCGGCCGCGTCCGCCGTGCAGGTCGCCGGGCTGGTCCGCCCGGAGTTCCTGATGGAGATCGAGGCCTTCGCCGTGGTGGGAGCGTGAGCGGGCTCGTACTGCGGTCCATGACCACCGACGACTGCGAGGGCGTCGCCGGGATCCGGATACGCGGGTGGCGGCACGCGTACCGGGGTCTCGTCCCGCAGTCGTATCTCGACGGTCTCGACATCGGGACCGACGCCGAGCGGCACCGCGCCCGTCTGGCCGACGGTGACGGCAGCGTGGTGAACCTGGTCGCCGAGACCGACGGGGGCGAGCTCGCCGGGTGGGCCGCGTTCGGCCCGTACCGGGACGGTGATGTGCGCACCGGGGACGCCGAGTTGTACGCCCTGTACCTGCCCCCCGAGCACATCGGCCGGGGCGTGGGCCGGACGCTGCTCGCCGAGGTGGTCCGCCGCTGCGCCGCCGCCGGTCACGAGCGCATGTACCTGTGGGTCCTCAAGGGCAACGCCCGCGCCCGCCGTTTCTACGAGCGGGCGGGGTTCGGCGCGGACGGGGCGGAGGAGCCCTTCGAGGTGGACGGGGTGGCGGTGCCCGAGGTGCGGTACGTGCGGGAGCTCACCGGCTGACACCCCTAGCGCGGCCGGGGGATCCGGGCCAGCGCGCGCACGGCCGCCTCGGCCAGTGCCGGGTGTGCGAGGGCTTCGTTGAGCACGGGCTCGGCGCGCGGGTCGCCGAGTTCGCCCAGCCCCTCCACGCAGGCCAGCGCGACCCGGCGGTACGGGTCGTGGGGGCGCAGCCGCCGCCGCAGCGTGGTGATCAGGGCCGGGACCGCCTCGGGGGCGCGCAGTTCGGTGAGCAGGCGGACCGGGTGCAGGGCGTAGGCGACGCGGAGTTCGTTGGTGGCGAGGGCGGCGGCGGCGCGTGCGGTGCGCGGGTCGCCGAGGCGGGCGAGGGCGTGGGCGGCGGAGGCACAGCGCGGCGGATCGCGGTGGTTGAGGAGGAGGACGAGTGCCTCGAAGGCCCTGCGGTCCCCCGCCAGCCCCAGCCGGAACGCGGCCAGTTCGCGGGCCCAGAGCGGTTGTCCGGGCGCGGTGAGGACACCGGCCAGGGTGTCGGGGTCGTCCGTGGCCAGGAGACGGTCGTACGCCGTCGATCCGCCCGACTCCGCCCGTAAGCGCTCCGTGAGCGATCGCAACTCTTCGTCCATGCCCCAGAGATTAGGGTGCGGGCGGGGTGCTCGGGACCCGCATCACAAAGCCGGGGGCTGGCGCGCTCGTTACCCGCGGGTTAAGCTCAGAAGAGCGAGTCACCCACTCGCGACCTTCCTCATGGCGGTCTGGTGACGCGGCCGCCCTGAGTCGCAGTCGGTTCGGTACCCCGTGTACCGCAGTACGGCTCGGCCCCGGGACAGGGCCGGTCGGATCGGCCGTCGTTCACCGACGGTACCGGGCGTGTGCGCTCGCAGCCCGGTCCACACCCGCATCCCGCACGCACCCGGTGCGCCCTTCGGCGCACCCGGGTGTGTTTCCCGTCGTCACCCTCATTCCTGGAGTCCCGCGATGGCCACTCCCCTCTCCGACACCCCTCTGTCCCCGCTCCGGACCGTCGCCGTGGTCGGCCTCGGCACGATGGGCACCGGCATCGCCGAGGTCCTGGCCCGCGCCGGCCGCGACGTCGTCGGCATCGACGTCAGCGAGGCGCAGGCCGCCCGGTGCGTCGCCGTCCTGGAGGCCTCGACCGCCCGCGCCGTGGAGCGCGGCAGGCTGACCGAGGAGCAGCGTGCGGACCTCCTCGCCCGTGTGACCACCTCCACCGACCTCGCGGCGGCGGCCGGCGCCGACCTGGTGATCGAGGTGGCGCCGGAGTCGTACGAGATCAAGCAGCAGATCCTCCGCGAACTCGACGGGATCGTGCGACCGGACACCGTTTTGGCGACCGGCACCAACGCCCTGTCCGTCACGCGTCTCGCCGCCGACTCGGCCCGCCCCGAGCGGGTGCTGGGCATGCACTTCTTCAACCCGGCGCCGGCGATGAGGCTGGTCGAGGTCGTCTCCTGCGTGCTGACCGCCCCCGCGGCCGTCACCGCGGTCACCGACCTCGCGCTGGACCTGGGCAAGGAGCCCGTGGCGGTCGGCGACCGGCCCGGATTCGTCGCCGACGGGCTGCTGTTCGGCTACCTCAACCAGGCCGCCGCGATGTACGAGGCGAACTACGCCTCCCGGGAGGACATCGACGCCGCGATGCGGCTGGGCTGCGGTCTGCCCATGGGTCCGCTGGCGCTGCTCGACCTGATCGGCGTCGACACGGCGCGCACGGTGCTGGAGGCCATGTACGCCGAGTCCCGTGACCGGCTGCACGCCCCGGCCCCGGTCCTCAAGCAGCTCAGCGAGGCGGGCCTGACGGGCCGCAAGGCGGGGCGCGGCTTCTACACGTACGAGGCGCCGGGCAGCGGGACGGTCGTGCGGGACGCCCTGACCCCGCTGGAGGGCGGTTCCCTCACCGCCGGCCGTCCGGTGCGTTCGGTGGGTGTCGCGGGCTCCGGCACCATGGCCTCCGGCATCGCCGAGGTCTTCGCGAAGGCCGGCTACGAGGTGGTCCTGGCCGCCCGCAGCGAGGAGAAGGCGCAGGGGGCCAGGGCCCGGATCGGGAAGTCCCTGGCGCGCTCCGTCGACAAGGGCCGGATGACCGCCGAGGCCGCCGCCCAGGCCCTGGAGCGGGTGCGTCCGACGGGCACGTACGACGACTTCGCCGACGTCGATCTCGCGGTGGAGGCGGTCGCCGAGGACCTGGAGGTCAAGCGGCAGCTGTTCGCGGCGCTGGACAAGGTCTGCAAGCCGGGCGCGGTCCTCGCCACCACCACGTCCTCGCTCCCGGTCGTCGCCTGCGCCCGCGCCACCTCGCGCCCGCAGGACGTGATCGGCATGCACTTCTTCAACCCCGCGCCGGCGATGAAGCTGGTCGAGGTGGTGCGTACGGTGCTGACGGCCGACGACGTCCACGCCACCGTGCGCGAGGTCTGCGGGAAGATCCGCAAGCACGCCGTGGACTGCGGCGACCGGGCCGGCTTCATCGTGAACGCGCTGCTGTTCCCGTACCTCAACAACGCGATCAAGATGGTGCAGGAGCACTACGCCTCGCTCGACGACATCGACGCCGCGATGAAGCTGGGCGGCGGCTACCCGATGGGGCCGTTCGAACTCCTCGACGTCGTCGGCCTCGATGTCTCGCTCGCCATCGAGAAGGTGCTGCACCGCGAGTTCCGCGACCCGGGTCTCGCGCCGGCGCCGCTGCTGGAGCACCTGGTGGCCGCGGGCTGCCTCGGCCGCAAGACCGGCCGGGGCTTCCGCGAATATGCCAAGCGCTGAGCGGCGTCCCGGCGACCGGTTCGAGGGCGGCGCGGGGTGGGGCGGACTGCTCGGCCCCGGCCGGTTTCCGCCATCGGCCCCCGCCGCCCCTCCCCCGCCCGCCGAGGGCGGGGGAGCCCCCGGTCACGCGCGCCGAGCTGCGCACATGCAGTACGTTCGGGGCATGTCCCAGCCCGCCAAGTCCGCACGTCCACCAGCCACGACCGAGCCGCCGGAAAGCGCCGCAGGCTCCCGTGCCGCCGCCCAGCGGCTCAAAATGCGCCGGGAACTGGCGGCCGCCGCGATGGAGCTGTTCGCGACCAAGGGGTACGAGGCCACCACCGTCGACGAGATCGCGGCCGCCGCCGGGGTCGCCCGCCGCACCTTCTTCCGCCACTTCCGTTCCAAGGAGGAGGCGATCTTCCCCGACCACGACGACACCCTGGTCCGCGCCGAGGCGGTGCTCAACGCCGCCCCCGCGCACGAGCATCCGCTCGACACGGTGTGCCGCGGCATCAAGGAGGTCATGAGGATGTACGCGGCGCGGCCGGAGATCTCGGTCGCCCGCTACAAGCTGACGCGCGAGGTGCCCACCCTGCGCGAGGCGGAGATCGCGTCGGTGGCCCGCTACGAGCGCCTCTTCACCCGTTATCTGCTCGGCCACTTCGACGAGCACGCGCACGACGACGACGCCAACGACGACCCGCTGCTGGCGGAGGTCGCCGCCTCCGCCGTGGTCACCGCGCACAACCACGTGCTGCGGCGCTGGCTGCGGGCCGACGGCCAGGGCGATGTCGAGGCCCAGCTGGACCACGCCTTCGCGATCGTCCGCAAGACCTTCGGCAGCGGGATCATGGCGGGCCGGCGCACCGCGCCGCCGAAGCCGGCCGCGGCCTCGGCGTCCGCGCACGGTGAGGTCCTGGTGACGGTCGCCCACGTGGACGCCCCGCTGGACGAGGTGATGCGGACCATCGAGCAGGCACTCAAGGAGCGTTGAACAACCCCGCCGAGGAGGACTGACCAGCCCCGCCGAGGAGCGCTGACCAGCCCGCTCACCGCTGTGACGACGGCCACCCCACCGGGTGGCCGTTTTGCCATGTCAGGGGCGCTTTTCGCACCCGTTTCCGGGCCGGTTCGATCGATCATCGCTCATCTGATGGGTAAAGATTTCACCTGAGCCAACTTCCTGGCACCCAGTGCCTTGCCGGATGACACGGCGTGCCATACGTTGAAGAGGTCCGGGCGAGTCCCGGCGGGCCCCTCGCCCGCACGTCCGGACGCCTGCGTCACAGGCAACCTCCCGCGCACACCCAGCGCCGCCGAAGCACCACCGCCGAACCGACGGCACCCCTTCCCACCCTCAGCAGCACACCGACGTAACCCCCAGCGCCCCTCCCTCAGGGCGCTCATCGCCGGAGGCAACACCGTGACCATGAAGGACATCCTGGCCGCGATCCAGTCGCCCGACTCCACGTCGGAGGACTTCGCCGCCCTGCCGCTCCCCGAGTCGTACCGCGCGATCACCGTGCACAAGGACGAGACGGAGATGTTCGCGGGCCTCGAGACCCGCGACAAGGACCCCCGCAAGTCGATCCACCTCGACGACGTGCCGCTGCCCGAACTGGGCCCGGGCGAGGCCCTGGTGGCCGTCATGGCCTCCTCGGTCAACTACAACTCGGTGTGGACCTCGATCTTCGAGCCGCTGTCGACGTTCGGCTTCCTGGAGCGCTACGGCCGCACCAGCGAGCTGGCCAAGCGCCACGACCTGCCTTACCACGTCATCGGCTCCGACCTCGCGGGCGTCGTGCTGCGCACCGGCCCCGGCGTCAACTCCTGGAAGCCCGGCGACGAGGTCGTCGCCCACTGCCTCTCCGTCGAGCTGGAGTCGTCCGACGGCCACAACGACACGATGCTCGACCCCGAGCAGCGCATCTGGGGCTTCGAGACCAACTTCGGCGGCTTGGCGGAGATCGCGCTGGTCAAGTCCAACCAGCTGATGCCGAAGCCGGACCACCTCAGCTGGGAGGAGGCCGCGGCCCCGGGCCTGGTCAACTCCACCGCGTACCGACAGCTGGTGTCCCGCAACGGCGCCGGCATGAAGCAGGGCGACAACGTGCTCATCTGGGGCGCGAGCGGCGGACTCGGCTCGTACGCCACCCAGTTCGCGCTGGCCGGCGGTGCCAACCCGGTCTGCGTCGTCTCCAGCGAGCAGAAGGCGGACATCTGCCGGTCGATGGGCGCGGAGGCGATCATCGACCGCAGCGCCGAGGGCTACCGGTTCTGGAAGGACGAGAACACCCAGGACCCCAAGGAGTGGAAGCGCTTCGGCAAGCGCATCCGCGAACTCACCGGCGGCGAGGACATCGACATCGTCTTCGAGCACCCCGGCCGCGAGACCTTCGGCGCCTCGGTCTACGTCACCCGCAAGGGCGGCACCATCACCACCTGCGCCTCGACCTCGGGCTACATGCACCAGTACGACAACCGCTACCTGTGGATGTCGCTGAAGCGCATCATCGGCTCGCACTTCGCCAACTACCGCGAGGCCTGGGAGGCCAACCGGCTGATCGCGAAGGGAAAGATCCACCCGACGCTGTCGAAGGTGTACCCCCTGGAGGACACCGGCCAGGCCGCCCACGACGTGCACCGCAACGCGCACCAGGGCAAGGTCGGCGTGCTGTGCCTGGCACCCGAGGAGGGCCTGGGCGTGCGCGACCACGCCAAGCGCGCGCAGCACATCGACGCCATCAACCGCTTCCGGAACGTCTGAGGACCGGGGATGACAGAGCGTCAGAAGGACCGTCCGTGGCTCATGCGGACGTACGCCGGTCACTCGACCGCCGAGGCGTCCAACGAGCTGTACCGGCGCAACCTCGCCAAGGGCCAGACGGGTCTGTCGGTCGCCTTCGACCTGCCGACGCAGACCGGCTACGACTCCGACCACGTCCTCGCCCGCGGCGAGGTCGGCCGGGTCGGGGTGCCGGTCGCGCACCTCGGTGACATGCGCCGGCTGTTCCAGGACATCCCCCTGGAGCGGATGAACACCTCGATGACGATCAACGCCACCGCCATGTGGCTGCTGGCGCTCTACCAGGTCGTCGCCGAGGAGCAGGGCGCGGACATCACCAGGCTCCAGGGGACGACCCAGAACGACATCGTGAAGGAGTACCTGTCCCGGGGGACCCACGTCTTCCCGCCGGGGCCGTCGCTCCGCCTCACGACGGACATGATCGCGTACACGGTCTCCCACCTCCCGAAGTGGAACCCGATCAACATCTGCAGCTACCACCTGCAGGAGGCCGGGGCCACTCCGGTGCAGGAGATCGCGTACGCGATGTCCACCGCGATCGCCGTGCTCGACGCGGTGCGCGACAGCGGCCAGGTGCCGCAGGAGCGCATGGGCGACGTGGTCGGCCGCATCTCCTTCTTCGTGAACGCGGGCGTCCGGTTCATCGAGGAGATGTGCAAGATGCGCGCCTTCGGCCGCATCTGGGACCGGGTCACCCGCGAGCGGTACGGCATCGAGGACCCCAGGCACCGCCGCTTCCGCTACGGCGTCCAGGTCAACTCCCTGGGGCTGACGGAGGCCCAGCCCGAGAACAACGTCCAGCGGATCGTCCTGGAGATGCTGGCCGTCACCCTCTCCAAGGACGCCCGCGCGCGTGCCGTGCAGCTGCCGGCCTGGAACGAGGCGCTGGGCCTGCCCCGCCCCTGGGACCAGCAGTGGTCGCTGCGCATCCAGCAGGTGCTGGCGTACGAGAGCGACCTGCTGGAGTACGACGACGTCTTCGAGGGCTCGAAGGTGATCGAGGCGAAGGTGGAGCAGCTGGTCGCGGACTCGCTCGCGGAGATGGGGCGGATCGAGGAGATGGGCGGCGCGATGGCCGCCGTCGAGTCCGGCTACCTCAAGTCCCGGCTGGTCTCCTCGCACGCCGAGCGCCGGGCCCGGATCGAGTCCGGCGAGGAGAAGATCATCGGTGTCAACGCCTTCGAGGGCACCGAGCCCAGCCCGCTGACCGCCGACCTGGACACCGCGATCCAGACGGTCGACCCGGCGGTGGAGGCCCGTGTCGTCGCCTCGCTGCGAAACTGGCGCGACACGCGCTACCAGCCCCCGTTCAACCATCCGCGCCCCTGCAAGGCGCTGGAGAAGCTGAAGGAGGCCGCGCGCGGCACCGACAACCTCATGGAGGCCACCCTGGAGTGCGCCCGCGCCGGCGTGACGACCGGCGAGTGGGCCGGGGCGCTGCGCGAGGTGTTCGGCGAGTACCGGGCACCGACCGGTGTCTCCTCCGCCCCGGTGGCGGTGGCCGCCGAGGAGGGCTCGGCCCTGTCGGAGGTGCGCCGCAGGGTGGACCTGACGGCCAAGGACCTGGGCGTGGGCAAGCTGCGCTTCCTGGTCGGCAAGCCGGGCCTGGACGGCCACTCCAACGGCGCCGAGCAGATCGCCGTGCGGGCCCGCGACGCCGGGTTCGAGGTGGTCTACCAGGGCATCCGGCTCACCCCGGAGCAGATCGTGGACGCCGCCCTCGCGGAGGACGTGCACGCGGTGGGCCTGTCCATCCTCTCCGGCTCGCACGCCCAGCTGGTGCCGGACGTGCTCGAACGGCTCCGTGTGGCCGGTGCCACAGATATACCGGTGATCGCCGGTGGCATCATCCCGAACGGGGATGCCGAACAGCTGCGGGCAGCCGGAGTGGCCGCGGTCTTCACCCCGAAGGACTTCGACATCACCGGGATCATCGGCCGCATCGTCGACGAGATCCGCCACGCGAACAAGCTCGACCCCCTGGAGGTCCCCGCATGACCGCCCACCCGTCGCCCGCCACCACCCTTCCAACGGGCGGCTCCGCCGCGCACCTTTCTTTTAACCGCCTTCGCCCCCGGCGTTCCTGCCTGGCGGTACCGGGCTCGAACCCGCGCTTCCTGGAGAAGGCCCAGGGCCTCCCCGCCGACCAGGTCTTCCTGGACCTCGAGGACGCGTGCGCGCCGCTCGCCAAGCCCGAGGCGCGGCACACCATCGTGAAGTTCCTCAACGAGGGCGACTGGACCGGCAAGACCCGCGTCGTGCGCGTCAACGACTGGACGACCGAATGGACGTACCGCGACGTCGTGACGGTCGTCGAGGGCGCCGGCCAGAACCTGGACTGCATCATGCTGCCGAAGGTCCAGGACGCCCAGCAGATCGTCGCGCTGGACCTGCTGCTGACCCAGATCGAGAAGACGATGGGCTTCGAGGTCGGCCGGATCGGCATCGAGGCGCAGATCGAGAACGCCCGCGGCCTGAACAACGTCAACGAGATCGCGCAGGCCTCCCCGCGCGTCGAGACCATCATCTTCGGCCCGGCCGACTTCATGGCGTCCATCAACATGAAGTCCCTGGTCGTGGGCGAGCAGCCGCCCGGCTACCCGGCGGACGCCTACCACTACATCCTGATGAAGATCCTGATGGCCGCCCGCGCCAACGACCTCCAGGCGATCGACGGCCCCTACCTGCAGATCCGCAACGTGGACGGCTACCGCGAGGTCGCCCGGCGCGCCGCCGCCCTCGGCTTCGACGGCAAGTGGGTGCTGCACCCGGGCCAGGTCGAGGCGTCCAACGAGATCTTCTCGCCGTCGCAGGAGGACTACGACCACGCCGAGCTGATCCTGGACGCGTACGACTACTACACGTCCGAGGCGGGCGGCAAGAAGGGCTCGGCGATGCTCGGCGACGAGATGATCGACGAGGCCAGCCGGAAGATGGCGCTCGTCATCTCGGGCAAGGGACGCGCCGCCGGCATGCGGCGCACGTCGAAGTTCGAGATCCCGGAGGGCTGAGCACCATGCAGTTCGGACGCACCTACGAGGAGTTCGAGGTCGGGGCGACGTACAAGCACTGGCCGGGCAAGACGGTCACCGAGTACGACGACCACCTGTTCTGCCTCCTCACCATGAACCACCACCCGCTGCACATGGACAGCAATTACGCCGAGAGGACGACGGACTTCGGCAAGAACGTGGTGGTCGGGAACTACGTCTACTCCCTGCTGCTCGGCATGTCGGTGCCCGACGTCTCCGGCAAGGCGATCGCCAACCTGGAGATCGAGTCGCTGAAGCACGTGGCCCCGACCTTCCACGGCGACACGATCTACGGCCAGACGACCGTGCTCGACAAGTGGCCGTCGAAGTCGAAGGACGACCGCGGCATCGTCCACGTCGAGACCAAGGGGTACAAGCAGGACGGCACGCTGGTCTGCGTGTTCCGCCGCAAGGTGATGGTGCCGACGGAGACGTACATCAAGGAGCGCGGCGGCGAGCAGCCCGGCCGCCCGGAGCTGAAGCAGCAGGAGAAGTGATGGCGCGCCTCGCCCGGACCGCCGGTCTGACCGACGTCCAGCAGGAGATCCTGACCACCGTCCGCGACTTCGTGGACAAGGAGATCATCCCGGTCGCCACCGAGCTGGAGCACCGCGACGAGTATCCGCAGCAGATCGTCGACGGTCTGAAGGAACTCGGCCTGTTCGGCCTGATGATCCCCGAGGAGTACGGGGGCCTGGGCGAGTCGCTCCTCACCTACGCGCTGTGCGTGGAGGAGATCGCCCGCGGCTGGATGTCGGTCTCCGGCATCATCAACACGCACTTCATCGTGGCGTACATGCTCAAGCAGCACGGCACGCAGGAGCAGAAGGACCACTTCCTGCCGAGGATGGCGGCCGGCGACGTCCGCGGCGCCTTCTCGATGTCGGAGCCGGGTCTGGGCTCCGACGTGTCGGCGATCACGTCGAAGGCGGTGAAGGACGGCGACTCGTACGTCCTGAACGGCCAGAAGATGTGGCTGACGAACGGCGGAACGTCCTCGCTGGTCGCCGTTCTGGTGCGGAGTGACGAGGGTCACCCGGAGGGCACGGCGCCGCACAAGTCGATGACCACCTTCCTGGTGGAGAAGGAGCCCGGCTTCGGCGAGGTCCGCCCCGGCCTCACCATCCCCGGCAAGATCGACAAGATGGGCTACAAGGGGGTCGACACGACCGAGCTCATCATGGACGACCTGCGCGTTTCCGCTGATCGGGTGCTTGGCGGGACCACCGGCCGAGGTTTTTACCAAATGATGGACGGGGTCGAGGTAGGCCGTGTCAATGTGGCGGCGCGTGGCTGCGGCGTCGCTCAGCGTGCCTTCGAGCTCGGCGTCCGGTACGCCCAGCAGCGTCACACTTTCGGCAAGCCGATCGCCCAGCACCAGGCCGTCCAGTTCAAGCTGGCGGAGATGGCTACCAAGGTGGAGGCCGCGCATGCGATGATGGTGAACGCGGCACGCAAAAAGGACTCCGGGGAACGAAACGACCTTGAAGCAGGGATGGCGAAGTACCTCGCCTCCGAGTACTGCAAGGAGGTCGTGGAGGACGCCTTCCGGATCCACGGCGGCTACGGCTTCTCCAAGGAGTACGAGATCGAGCGCCTCTACCGGGAGGCGCCGATGCTGCTGATCGGTGAAGGCACCGCCGAGATCCAGAAAATGATCATCGGCCGCCGACTGCTCGAAGAGTATCGATTCCAGGGCTAGATGTCCGGATACGGGGTGTTTTCTTGGAGAAGGTGATCACACCCCGTACGCACTCTTCGGCCGCCGACTCGGCTGACTGGCTTACCCAGTTACGGCCCGGAGCCGCTACGATCGCCGGAAAGCCGCCGTCCCCCGCAAGTGCGCGGCATCATCCGCTACGAAGGTCATCCATGCCCCACAGCCAAACCTCTGCACACCGCGACAGCCTCGCCGGCGTACGCCTCGCGCGCGGAGCATCGCCGTGGCTTCTGCCGACCGTCGCCACCGCAGCCGTCAGCCTTCTGCGCGCCCGCCGCTCGGGTGCCGCCAAGGCCGTCGCCGTCCCCGCCACCGCGCTGGCGGCGGGGATGCTGTGGTTCTTCCGCGACCCCGAGCGCGAGATCGCCCAGGGCCGGGTCATCTCGCCCGCCGACGGTGTGGTGCAGAGCATCATGCCGTGGAAGGACGGACGCACCCGCGTCGCGATCTTCATGAGCCCGCTCAACGTCCACGTGAACCGGGCCCCGCTGGCCGGCACGGTGACGTCGGTCGAGCACATCCCCGGTGGCTTCGTTCCCGCCTTCAACAAGGAGAGCGAGAACAACGAGCGCGTCGTGTGGCACTTCGACACCGAGCTCGGCGACATCGAGATGATCCAGATCGCCGGTGCGGTGGCCCGCCGCATCGTCCCCTACGTGCCCCGGGGCACCAAGGTCGAGCAGGGCGAGCGCATCGGCCTGATCCGCTTCGGCTCCCGCGTCGACATCTACCTGCCGGAGGGCGTGGAGGTGGCCGTCGAGGTCGGTCAGAAGACCGTGGCTGGGGTGACTCGCATTGACCGTGGTTGATCCCGAGACACAGGCCGGCTGGGTGCCGGAGGCCGACGAGGCGGACGACGAGGAGGAGATGCCCCTCTCGCTCCGCCTGTCGATAGCGGACACCCTCACCCTGGGCAACGCCACCTGCGGCTTCATGGCGGTGTACTTCACCACCACCGGCATCCTGATCCCGCACCTCCAGGGCAGCCAGGAGACCGGCATGGCCCGCCACAGCGCGGCCACCGCCGTCATCCTGATGCTGTGCGCGGCGGTCTTCGACCTGTTCGACGGCCTGGTGGCGCGCAAGCTGCGCTCCTCGCCGATGGGCGCGGAGCTGGACAACCTGTCCGACCTGATCAGCTTCGGCCTGGCGCCGGCGTACTTCGTCCTGGTCTACGGCATGGTCGCGGACGACGCGCACCAGAGAGTGGCCGCGGTCGGGGCGATCGTGGTGCTGCTGGCGGTGGTGCTGAGGCTGGCGAGATTCTCCTGCGTCACGGTGAAGGACGGCACCTTCCAGGGCATGCCGTCGCCGTTCGGCGCGCTGACCGTCGTCTCGATCGTGCTGCTTGAGCTGCCGTTCGTGGCGACGCTGCTGGCGATCCTGGGCACGGCGTGGCTGATGGTGAGCCGGGTGGAGTACCCGAAGCCGCGGGGCCGCCTCGCGGTGGCGATGCTCTCCTGGATCGTGCTGTCGATGGGCCTGCTGGCGGCGTGGGCGTTCGACGCGCCGAGCGGTCAGCTGCTGCTCCAGACGGGCTGTGCGCTGCAGCTGGTGATGGGCGCGGTGATCCCGCTGTTCGCCACGGCGCGGCGGGTGAACAACTTCCGTGACAACCGCCGTGAGGCGCGTGCGGCACAGCTGCCGTAGCCGAAGGCGAACACCCCGGAGGGCCCGGACCGACTCGGTCCGGGCCCTCCGCGTGTCTCCGCCGCCCGTCACCGGACAGGGGTCAGGAACACTTCGGCAGCCACGAGTGCCTGACGTTGGTCCGGTCGCCGTCGATGTGCCCGGTCAGCCCGTCGAAGTCGAACTTCACCCGGTACCACCACTGTCCGTCCGCGCCCCAGCGCTTGCAGCTCGCCAGGAAGGACTCGCCCTCAGCGGCCTTCCGCGTTCAGGCGGCGGAACTCGAGCGGCGAGAGCCCGTACTCCCTGCGGAAGGCCCGGCTGAAATCGGAAGGACGGGTGAAGCCCCAGCGGGCGGCGACGGCGCGTACCGGCCGCTCGGCGAGGCGGGGGTCGGCCAGATCACGGCGGCAGCGGTCCAGACGCCGGTTCCTGATCCAGGTCGCCACGCCCGCCCCCTGCTCCTCGAAGAGACGCTGCAGGTAGCGCAGGGAGACGTGGTGCGCGGCCGCGACGGAGGCCGGCGTCAGGTCCACGTCGGCCAGGTGCCGGTCGACGTAGGCGTGGACGCGCACCAGCAGGGTGTCCCCGCGGCGGGCCGCCGGGCCGGCCGACGCATCGCCGAGTCCGCGGACGAGGAGCGCGGTGAACAGGTCGAGGACCACCCCGCCGAGCCGGGCGGTCTCGGCGGCGGTGATATCCCGCCACGGCCGGGTCCGGCCGGCCGCGGGTCAGGTCCCCGACGAACCGGCGCAGCAGGCGGGCCATGGGGTCGTCCCCCGGCAGCCGGGAACCGACCAGTGCGCGCGCCTCCTTCTCCGGGACCGGCACCAGGTTCCTGGGAATCTGGATGACGAGCGCGCGGAAGCGGCCGGCGTCGGGCACGTGCGCGGTGAAGGGCCGCGAGGAGTCGTACAGGAGCAGGTCCCCCGGCCCCCAGGCACACGTCGCGCATGTCGTCGGCGTACCTCTGTGCACCGCCCCGGATGAGGGCGCGCTGGTAGCGCTCGGGGTCGGCGGCGCGGATGAGCGGCGGGGTACGGCGTGCCCGCAGGGAACCGTAGGTCGGATCGGCGAGCTGCACCGGGCCCAGGTCGGCGGCGCGCAGCTCCGCCCGGAAGCCCTCCGGCCGGATCGCGCACCCGACCCGGTCCAGCACCGTGGGCACCAGCGCCCGGTCGCACAGGTCCTGCCAGGCGTCGAAGCGCTCCTCGACCGCGACCCGTTCCCCGTCGAACACCGTGTGCAGCGCAGGTCTCCCCCGTCCCTGGGTGCCGTTCTCGGACACGACGCACGACGACCGGTCGGTGCCGACGGTAGGAGCCCGGGGCAACGATCCGGCATACCGGGGGTGAACAACGGGAGCGCCGCGGGGCCCGGCGCACCGCACCCGCGGGGCCCGGCCGACGGCACGGCGGCACGGCGGCCGTGACACGGGCGTACGGCGCGGAGACCGCCGCCGTCGCGGACGTCTCCGGGAGTGCGGCGGCGAAGGGACCCGCCGCACTCCCCTCGGTCCGGGAAGACGCGTCAGTTCAGGAAGTCGCGCGCGATCCGCTCCGCCGTGCGCTCCAGGAGCGGCCCGGCATCCGCGACGCACTTCGCCACGTCCGGCTCGAGGTCGGTCAGCGCGTACGCCCGCCGGATCCCCGCCCGCCCCAGCTCCTCCGGCGGCAGCGCCAGCCGCCCGCACACCGCGACGACCTCCTTGCCGGCGGCCCGCGCCGCCGCGGCGACACCCGCCGGGGCCTTGCCGTGCAGGGTCTGCCGGTCGAGCGACCCCTCGCCGGTGATCACCAGATCCGCCCGCTCCAGCGCCGGCGCGAAGCCGAGCACCTCCAGCATGACCTCGATCCCGGGGCGGAAACCGGCTCCGAGCAGCAGCGCCCCGTACCCGATGCCGCCCGCGGCGCCCGCACCCGGCGAGAGCGCGTACTCGGCGGCCCGCGCGCCCACGGTCTCCTCCAGCACCTTCGCGAAGTGCGCCAGGGCCGCGTCCAGGGCCTCCACGTCCTCCGGCGAGGCGCCCTTCTGCGGGCCGTAGACCGCCGGGGCGCCCTTCGGCCCGGTCAGCGGGTTGTCGACATCGCTCGCGAGCACCAGCTCGACCTCGCCGAGGCGGGGGTCCAGCCCCGACAGGTCCGCCGACGCCAGCTCGGCCAGCCCTCCGCCCCCCGGCGCCACCGGCTCACCGTCCGCCGTCACGAACCGCGCGCCCAGCGCCGAGAGCATGCCCGCGCCGCCGTCGGTGGTGGCGCTGCCGCCCACTCCGAACACGATCGTGCGCGCCCCCGCGTCCAGCGCGGCCCGCAGCAGCTCCCCGGAGC
Source organism: Streptomyces sp. NPDC044984 (assembly GCF_040646935.1). Classification (NCBI taxonomy): domain Bacteria; kingdom Bacillati; phylum Actinomycetota; class Actinomycetes; order Kitasatosporales; family Streptomycetaceae; genus Streptomyces; species Streptomyces sp. NPDC044984. Next base: position 72,965 of record NZ_JBEZBE010000033.1, on the reverse strand, counting down.
CGTACGTCGACGCCGTGAGCGGGGCGAACACCCCGGCCGGCAGCCGCTGCAGCCCGCTCGCCTCCGCCATCTCCACGACGGCCGTGTCACCGCGCAGCGCGTACGCGGCGGTCACCTCGTCCCCGAGGGGACCGGCGACCCGTACCTCCCGGCGCTCGAACCCGGCCGCGACCGCCGCGGCCACGGTGCCGTCGCCGCCGTCGGCCACCGGCAGCGCCTCGGCCTCCAGGTCCGGTACGACCCGGCGCAGTCCGGCGGTCACCCGCTCGGCGACCTCGACGGCCGTCAGCGACCCCTTGAACTTGTCCGCGGCGACGAGCACCCGCCGTGCCGACCGCGTCGTACGAGTGCCGCTCCCTGCAGCGTCCGCCACTTGCATTCCCCTCGTTCTCCGGGCCTCGCGCATGTCAAGGCCAGTCGCGCCGCTGTGACCATAACCGGCGGACACGGTGGCCGCCATGCCCTGCCCAGCCCGTGGAACGGCCCGGAATCGGGTAGACCGGTGCCATGACCGCCATGAGCGCTGTGGACACGGAGCCGGGACTCGCCGACCGCATCCTCGGAGGCTGGCTGGGCCGGATCGCGGGCAACATGCTCGGCAAACCGGTGGAGCAGGGCGAGGTGTGGACGCGCGAACGCATCGACCGCTACCTGCGGCGGACGGACGCCCTCCCCCTCACCGACTACCTCCCCGAGCCGCTGAGCGAGAGCGAGGGCCTCGACCTGCGCCCCGAGTGGCGCTCCTGCGTCCGCGGCCGCATCCACGGCAGCTGCCGGGACGACGACGTCGACTACGCGATCCTCGGCCTGGACCTGCTGGAGACCCACGGCTTCGCCTTCACCACCGAGCAGGTCGGCGACCTGTGGCTGCTGCGGCTGCCGTACCTGCAGACCTTCACGGCGGAGCGGGCCGCCTACCGCAACCTCGCGAACGGCCTCAGGCCGCCGCTGACCGCCACGTACGACAACCCGTACCAGGAGTGGATCGGCGCCCTGATCCGCGCGGACGTCCACGGCTGGACCTCTCCGGGCGCCCCGCGCCGCGCCGCCGCGCTGGCCCGCAAGGACGCGGTGCTGTCCCACACCGGCAACGGCGTGTACGGCGCGATGTGGGCGGCGGCGCTGATCTCGGCGGCGTTCACGGCACCCACCGTGCGACACGCGGTGGACGAGGCGCTGACGGTGATCCCGGCGAGCAGCCGCCTCGCCCGCACCGTGCGCCGGGTGGCGTCCCTGCACGAGGCCGGGCTGGCCTGGGAGGACACGCTCACCACGCTCACGGAGGAGACGGCGGGCCTCGGCTGGATCCACACGGTCCCGAACGCGGCCGTCCTCACCGCCGGCCTGCTGTACGGCGACGGCGACTTCACCCGGACCATCGCCCTGACCGTGCGCGGCGGCCTGGACACCGACTCCAACGGGGCGACGGCGGGCTCGGTGGCGGGCGTCCTGCGCGGCGCGACCGCCATCCCGGCCCACTGGAAGGACCCGCTCCAGGACACGGTGCGCAGCGCCGTCTTCGGCTTCGACGGGGTGCAGATCAGCGAGCTGGCGGAGCGGACGCTGCGGCTGGCGCGGGCCGGGACCTGACCCGCCCGTGCCCCGGGGCGCGCGCCGCTGCGTGCCGGTCACGGGACGGCGTGTGCCGCCGTGCGCCCCGGCCGGGACGCCCGCCGGCGCCGGACGCGGGCCCTGCGCCGCCGTACCCTTCCCTCCATGACCACCACTCAGCCCGTCCAGGACTTCGCCGCCTACGTCGCCTCCCTCCCCCGTGTCCTCGCCGGCGCCGCCGCTCTCTTCCGGGACGAGGAGGGGCGGGTGCTGCTCGTCGAGCCGAACTACCGGGAGGGGTGGGCGCTGCCCGGCGGGACGGTCGAGTCGGACGAGGGGGAGAGCCCGCGCGAGGGGGCGCGGCGGGAGACGGCCGAGGAGATCGGGCTGGACCGGGAGCTGGGCCGGCTGCTGGCGGTGGACTGGGTGCGCGGGCCGGGGCGGCCGCCGCTGGTGGCGTACCTGTACGACGGCGGCGTGCTCGGCGCGGACGACCTCGCGGCGATCCGGCTGCAGGAGTCGGAGCTGCTGTCCTGGCGGCTGGTGCCGCGCGAGGAGCTGACCGAGTACCTCCACGGCTCCCTGGGGCGCCGGGTGCTGGCCGCGCTGGACGTCCTCGCCGACGGTTCGGGCACCGTGGAGCTGGAGGACGGGCACCGGGTGGGCTGAGCCGGCGCGGGGCGATATCCGCTCGCCGGACCGGCGCCCCGCGGCCTACCCTCGGCCGCATGAGCAAGCCCCTCGTCGCCCTCCTCACCGGTGCCGGTGTCAGCACGGACTCCGGCATCCCGGACTACCGCGGCCCGGGCGGACTGTGGCGCCGCGATCCCGAGGCCGAGAAGCTGGTGACGTACGCGTACTACATGGGCGATCCGGAGATCCGCCGCCGTTCCTGGCGGATGCGGCGGGAGAACTTCGCACTCGCCGTCGAGCCGAACGCCGCGCACCGCGCCGTGGCCGAGCTGGAGCGCTCGGGCGTGCCGGTGCGGGTGCTCACGCAGAACGTCGACGGGCTGCACCAGCTCGGCGGGATGCCGGACCGCAAGGTGCTCGAACTCCACGGCACCGTACGGAAGGTGGTGTGCACCGGGTGCCGTGCGCGGGGTCCGATGGAGGACGCCCTCGCCCGCGTCGAGGCCGGTGAGGACGATCCGCCGTGTCTGGAGTGCGGCGGCGTCCTCAAGCCGGCGACGGTGATGTTCGGCGAGCACCTCGATCCCGTGGTGCTGGGCGAGGCGGCGGCGATCAGCAAGGCGTGCACCGTGTTCATCGCCGCGGGCACCAGCCTCCAGGTCCATCCCGCCGCCGGACTCGTGGAGGTGGCCGCCGGCCACGGCGCCCGGCTGGTCGTCGTCAACGCGGAGCCGACTCCGTACGACGATCTCGCCGACGAGGTGATCCGCGAGCCGATCGGCACCTCGCTGCCCGGGCTGCTGCGCCGGATCGCCGCCTAGAACAAGGCGGTTCCGCGTTCGAAGTCCAGCAGGCGCTGTTTGCGCTCCAGGCCGCCGCCGTAGCCGGTGAGGCCGCCGCTCGCGCCGATGACGCGGTGGCAGGGCACGATGATGCCGACCGGGTTGCGGCCGTTGGCGAGACCGACCGCGCGGGAGGCCTTGGAGTTGCCGAGGGTGTCCGCGAGTTGGCCGTAGGTGCGGGTCTCGCCGTAGGGGATGCGCGCCAGCTGCTCCCAGACCCGGCGCTGGAACGGGGTTCCGTGCAGGCGGAGTTCGAGGGTGAACTCCTTCAACTCGCCTGCGAAGTAAGCCGAGAGTTGCTCCCGCACCTCGGCGAAGGGGGTGTCGTCGGGGGCTCCGAAGGTCTCCTCCGGCGGGCGGTGGCGCTGGTCGGTCATGTAGAGGCCGCACAGGACGCCGTCGTCGGCGACGAGCGTCAGCGGGCCGTAGGGGCTGTCGGTCACGGTGTGCTGCTTCATCGGCTGGAAGTCCCTCGTTCCCTTACACCGGCAGGAAGTTGATGGGGTGGTTGTCCGTCGCCCACAGGTACTGGACCGCGTACGCCCGCCAGGGCCGCCAGGCCGCCGCGCGTGCGGTGAGGGCGGCCGGGGTGGAGGGCAGGCCCAGTTCGCGGGCGGCGCGGCGGATGCCGAGGTCGGTGGGGAGGAAGGCGTCGGGGTCGCCGAGGGCGCGCATGGCGATGACGTCGGCCGTCCAGGGTCCGAAGCCCGGGAGGGCGAGGAGTTCGGCCCGGGTCTCCGGCCAGTCGCTGTCGGCGCCCAGGTGGAGGTCGCCGTCGGCGAGCCGGCGGACGAGGGTGGTGAACGTGGTGCGGCGGGTGCGGGGCAGGGCGAGGGTCTCGGGGTCGAGCTCCGCCAGTGCCCCGGGGGACGGGAAGAGGTGGGTGAGGCCGCCCTCGGGGTCGTCCACGGGTGTGCCGTGCGCGGTGACCAGGCGGGCCGCGTGGGTGCGGGCGGCGGCCGTGGAGACCTGCTGGCCGAGGACGGCCCGGACGGCGAACTCGGCCGCGTCGACCGTGCGCGGCACGCGGCGGCCGGGTGCCTTGTCGACGAGGGGCGCGAGGACGGGGTCCGCGCGCAGCTGCTCGTCGACGGCGACCGGGTCGGCGTCGAGGTCGAGCAGGCGGCGGCAGCGGCTGATGGCGACGGTGAGGTCGCGGGGGTCGCCGAGGGTGAGGCGGCAGGCGATGTGGTCGGGGTGCGGGGTGAGCGCCACGACGCCGTGCCCGTACGGCAGGCGCAGGGTGCGCCGGTAGGCGCCGTCCCGCCACTCCTCCACGCCGGGTACGGCGGTCGCGGCGAGGTGGCCGAAGAGGTTGTCGGGGTTGAGCGGGGCGCGGAACGGCAGGCGCAGGGAGAGCACTCCGGGGGTGGTGCGGGGGGTGTTCTTCGGTGCCCGGGTGCGCAGTTCGCCCGGGGCGAGCGCGTAGACCTCGCGGACGGTGTCGTTGAAGGTGCGGACGGAGGAGAAGCCGGCCGCGAAGGCGATCTGCGCCATCGGCAGGTCCGTGGTCTCGATGAGCAGCCGCGCGGTCTGGGCGCGCTGGGCGCGGGCGAGCGCGAGGGGGCCCGCGCCCAGCTCGGCGAGCAGCTGGCGTTCGACCTGCCGGGTGCTGTAGCCGAGCCGGGCGGCGAGCCCGGGCACGCCCTCGCGGTCGACGACGCCGTCGGCGATCAGCCGCATGGCGCGGGCCACCGCGTCGGCCCGCTGGTTCCACTCCGGTGAGCCGGGGCTGGTGTCGGGCCGGCAGCGTTTGCAGGCCCGGAACCCCGCCTGCTGGCAGGCGGCCGCGCTCGGGTGGAAGACCATGTTCTCGGCCTTGGGCGGAACCACCGGGCAGCTGGGCCGGCAGTAGATGCCGGTGGTCAGGACGGCGGTGAAGAACCAGCCGTCGAACCGCGCGTCCTTCGACCGCACGGCGCGCACGCAGCGCTCGGTGTCGGTGTGCATCCCCTTCTGCATGCCTCAAGGATCGGGCACGGCCGGCCCCCGGGTCTGGCAGGAATCCGACGTCGACGTCACGTGTCCTGCGGCTGCCCGGATCGCCAGGCCGACTCGCGGAGCAGCCGCAGCCCGTTCAGGCCGACCAGCACGGTGGAGCCCTCGTGTCCTGCGACGCCGAGCGGCAGGGGAAGGTGGCCGATGAGGTCCCACAGGACGAGGACGGTGATGGCCGTGCCCGCGATGACGAGGTTCTGCACCACGAGCCGGCGGGCGGTGCGGGAGAGCCGCACGACCGCGGGGACGGCCGCGAGTTCGTCCCGTACGACGACCGCGTCCGCCGTCTCCAGGGCCAGGTCGGATCCCGCGCGACCCATGGCGACGCCGGCGTGGGCGGTGGCGAGGGCGGGCGCGTCGTTGACGCCGTCGCCGACGAAGAGCACCTTGCGGCCGGCCGTCTGGAGGTCCCGTACGGCGTTCACCTTGTCCTCGGGGAGGAGTCCCGCACGGATGTCCGTGAGGCCGGTCGCGGTGGCGACGCGGGCGGCGGCGTGGGGGTTGTCGCCGGTCAGGAGGGTGGGGGCGGTGCCGGTGAGGGCCGTCAGGGCGGAGGTGGCGGCCGGGGCGTCGGGGCGGAGGCGGTCGGTGAGGGCGAGGGTGCCGACGGGGGTGCCGTCGCGGGTGACGCGGACGACGGTCTCGCCGTGCTCCGCCTGTGCCGGGTCGGCGCGTCCGACGGTCACCACGGCCCCGTCCACCGTGGCGGTGATGCCGTGGCCGGGTGCGGCGGTGAAGTCCGTGGCGGGGGCGAGGGGCAGGCCGCGGGCGTGGGCGGCGGTCACCACGGCGCGGGCCAGCGGGTGCTCGCTGGGGTGCTCGGCCGAGGCGGCCAGGGCGAGCAGGTCGTTCTCGTCCAGGCCGGAGCCGGGCAGCGGGCGCACGGCGGTGACCTCGGGGGTGCCCTCGGTGAGGGTGCCGGTCTTGTCGAGGGCGGACGCGTCGATCTCGCCGAGGCGTTCCATGGCGACCGCCGACTTGACCAGGACGCCGTGGCGGCCGGCGTTGGCGATGGCGGAGAGCAGGGGCGGCATGGTGGCGAGGACGATCGCGCACGGCGAGGCGACGATCATGAAGGTCATCGCCCTCAGCAGGGCGTCGGTGAGGTTCTCGCCGAAGGCGAGCGGGACGCCGAACACCGCGAGGGTGGCGGCGACCACACCGACCGCGTACCGCTGCTCGATCTTCTCGATGAAGAGCTGGGTCGGCGCCTTGGTGCGGGAGGCCTCCTCGACCAGGGCGACGATGCGCGCGATCACCGAGTCCTTCGGGTCGCGGCCGACCCGGACGCGCAGGGCGCCGGTGCCGTTGAGCGTGCCGGCGAAGACGTCGTCGCCGGGGCGCTTGACGACCGGCAGGGACTCGCCGGTGATGGTGGCCTGGTCGGCCTCGCTGACGCCGTCGAGGACGGTGCCGTCGGCGCCGATGCGCTCGCCGGGGCGGACGAGCAGGACGTCGCCGACGGCGAGTTCGGCGGTGGGCACGGTCTCCTCGCCGCTCCCGGTCACCCGGGTCGCCGTGGTGGGCGCGAGGTCGAGCAGGCCGCGCACGGAGTCGGCGGTGCGGGCGGTGGCCAGGGCCTCGAGGGCACCGGAGGTGGCGAAGATGACGATGAGCAGGGCGCCGTCGAGGACCTGTCCGATCGCTGCGGCGCCCAGCGCGGCGACGATCATCAGCAGGTCGACGTCGAGGGTCTTCTCGCGCAGGGCGCGCAGTCCTTCGAGGGCCGGTTCCCAGCCGCCGCACACATAGGCGACGGCGTACAGGATCCCGCCGGTCCAGCCGGGCGCACCGCCGAGATCGGCGGCGAGCCCGGCCAGGAAGGCGACGAGTGAGGCGAGCGCCCACCGGGCTTCCGGGAGGGCGAGGACACGGGTGCGGCGGCGCGGCGCCGGGGCGCCGACGGACGACCGGGGCGCGGGAGCGAGAGTCACGGACACCCGGCCACCATACAGGAACACATGAAGACTCGTTCATGCGTTCATATGGGATGAGTAGGATGTCCGCATGGGTCATGGAGCCGTCATCCCGCAGGACGCCGCGGAGCGGGTGCGTCTGGACGCGGACAACGTCGCGAAGGTCGCCACCACGCTCCAGGCCCTGTCCACGCCCTCCCGGCTGCTCATCCTCGCCCGCCTGCGCGAGGGCCCGCTGCCGGCCACGGAGCTGGCGGCGGAGGTGGGCATGGAGCAGTCGGCCTGCTCGCACCAGTTGCGGCTGCTGCGCAACCTGGGCCTGGTGGTCGGCGAGCGCCGGGGCCGCTCCGTGGTGTACGCGCTGCACGACGACCATGTCGCCGGACTGCTCGACCAGGCCGTCTACCACGTGGAGCACCTGCGGCTGGGAATCAGCGACACCGCGGGGTGAGCAGTTCCCGCATGGTCTCGGCGGCGCGTACGGCGGCGTCCGCGCAGCAGTTGTTGAACAGCACGTGCAGCTCGTCCGCCCGCTCCGCCGCGCGGCGCAACCGGGGCACCCAGGCGGCGAGTTCGGCCACGTCGTAGTCGTGGCGGAAGCGGTCCTCCTTGCTGCCCCTCCCCCAGGCCCTGCTGCGCCCGTGGAACCGTACGACGGCGAGCGCGGGGCGGCTGACGGGCGCGACGGGCGGCAGGGAGCCGGTGAGCCCCTGGGCCATGTCCACGCCGACGGCCGTCGCGTCCAGCCCGGACAGCAGCGCGAGGGTGTCGTCGGCCCGTTCCGCCGCCCACCACCCCGGGTGCCGGAACTCGACGGCGAGCGGCCAGCCGGCCGTGCGCCGCACGCACTCCTCCAGTGTCCGCTCGGCCGGGGCGCCGGGCGCGAACCGGGGCGGGAACTGGAACAGCACGGCGCCCAGCCGCCCGGCCTCGCGCAGCGGCCCGACCGCCTCCGCGAACCTCCCCCACACCTCGTCCAGCAGGGCGCCGTCCACCGGCCTGCCCCGCAGGTCCGCGGGGAGCGCCTCGGGCCGGGTGGGGTGGCCGGTCAGCAGCGAGAACGCCTTGACGTCGAAGCGGAACCCGTCCGGTGTGCGCTCCACCCACAGCTCGCTGTTGCGGCGGCGGGGCAGCGCGTAGTAACCGGAGTCCACCTCGACGACGGGCAACCTGGAGGCGTAGTGCCGCAGCCGCCCCTCGGCGTCCCGCCGGCCGGGCGGGTACCAGCCGCTCGCCACGAGCATGCGGTCCGTCCACGAACAGGCCCCGACCAGGATGTCACCCATGGGAGCCCGGGTACCCCGGGCTCCCGCGCGTGTGCCCCTCCTACTCGGTCGCCGTGGGCCGGCGCGAGGCCGCCGTCGCCTCGTCCACGTCCGTGAGCGGGCGCAGCCGGTAGGAGTACGCGTAGTCCCGGTCGGCGAGGAGCTTGAACTCGTCGTGGGTGTGCGCGCCCCAGCTGTTGTCGCCGCCGACGCCCATCTGGCGGTGGTTGACCCGCAGCACGACCGCGTCCCGCGGGGTCAGCTGGTAGTCGTGCCGGGCGCCGGCCGACAGGTCCTCGGGGGTGAAGTGCGAGGCGTTGATCTCCAGGAGGGGTTCGCCCGACACCAGCAGGCCGCGCCCGCCGCCGTCGGTCAGGGCGGCCCAGCGGACGTCGGTCTTGTTGCCGTTCTCCTGCGGGCGGATGTAAGGGGTCCACTGGCCGGCCACGGTCGACGAGTAACGGCCCACGTCGGTGCCGGTGTTGCGGTCCCAGTGGTTCTCCTCGGGGCCGCGGCCGTAGTAGTGCAGGCGGTCCAGGCGGCGCGGCAGGAACAGCAGCGTGCCGACCTCCGGGATGTACGGCAGGTCCGGCGCGCCCGGGTGCAGGGTGTTGTCGACCTTGATCTCGCCGTTGCCGAACACCGTGTAGGTGGTGGTGTACGCCGACTCCACGGTGGTGGGCAGCGTGCCGGCGACCCTGATCTCGACGGCCCGGTCGCCGAGGGCCCGTACGGTGACGCCGGTGACCTTCCGGCGGGCACCGGCGTCGCGCCAGGTCTGGTTGCGGGTGTGCTGGCCGTTGCCCTTGTCGTTGTCGGTGGGCGCCCGCCAGAAGTTGGGCACCGGCCCGGAGGTGATCAGACGGGTGCCCCTCGCCTCGTAGGAGGTGAGGGTGCCGCTGCCCTTGTCGACGGTGACCGAGAAGCCCTCGCCGGTGACCTCGATGTCCTTCTCGCCGTCCGCGTACCGCAGGGCCGGGACGCTCTCCAGCGGTACGGGGACCACGGCCGGGCTCCCCGCGTCGAGCGGGAGCTGCTGCCGGGCCACCTCGAAGCCGGCCTTCGCCCACTTCGTGGACTCCCTGGTGGTGAAGGAGAGCTGGAGGAAGTACTCCGCACCCGGGGCCGGGTCCTTCGGCAGGCGTACGGGCAGGGTGATGTCCTTGCCGGACAGCGGCGGCACGGCCAGCTGGTCCCGGGTCAGCCTTCCGCGCCGTACGACCTCGCCGTCGGCGACGAGTTCCCACCGGCCGTCGAACTCGCTGAGGTCGGTGAACAGGTACTCGTTGGTGAGGGTGACGGCGCCGGGGTCGCCGTCGCCGGAGGTGCGGGCGGCGTCGACCGCCTGGTGGACGCGTTTGATCTCGGCGGCCTTGCCGGTGTGTCCGCGGTCGGCGGTGACGATGCCGTCCGCGACGAAGGCGCCGTCGTTGGGGTTGTCGCCCCAGTCGCCGCCGTAGGCGAGGAACGTCCTGTCCCCGGGCCGCTTCCTCTCGGTCCTGACGGTGGCGGCGTCGAACCAGAACCGCACACCGTCGTCGCCGGGCCCCCGGTCGTCCGAGGCCAGTTCGGCGGCGGTGAGGGCGCGCGCGTGGACGCGGGCGCGGCGGACGGTGCCGCTGAACTCCCGGGTCTGGTTGTCGGCGTCGGTGGCGAGCGCGAGGGGTGCGGTGTTGCCGCTCGGCCGCCGGGTGGTGGTCCGGGTGGCCCTCACCACGCCGTCGACGTACAGGGTCAGGGTGCCGGCGTCCGCGTCGAAGACGCCCGCGACGTGGTGTTCGCGGCCGGTCCAGTCGTCCGGCAGCGCCCAGCTCGCGGTGATCCACTGACCGCCGGAGTGGATGAAGAACTCCAGGTTCCCGTCGGTCTGCTTGAGCGCGTACTGGGTGTCGCCCTTGGTGAGGATGGGCTGGTGGTGGCCCGTCACGTCCGGGGTGACCCATGCCTCCAGGGTGAGGGAACCCGTGAGGTCGAGGCTGTCGTGGCGGGCGAAGACCGTGCCTCCGGTGATGCCCCTGTCCGGGTCGAAGCCGCCGCCGGGGGCGAGGATCTCGCCGCGCAGTCCGGCCGGCCCGGACTCGGTCAGCAGGGTGCGGGCCGGGACGGGCCAGTACAGGGACTGGTCGACGAAGTCCCAGATCCAGCCGCCCTGAAGGACGTCGTGACGGCGGACGACGTCCCAGTACTTCTTGAAGTTGCCGTTGGAGTTCCCCATCGCGTGGGAGTACTCGATCATGACGTACGGCCGGGTGTCGGCGGTGTCCTTCGCCCGCTGCTCGACGCGCGACGGGCTCTCGTACATCTTCGAGCGGATGTCGCTGATCCCCGGCCGGTCGTCGCCCTCGTACTGGATGACGCGGGTGGGGTCGTAGGAGCGGATCCAGTCGTGCATGGCGTGGAAGGTGGTGCCGCCGCCCGCCTCGTTGCCGAGCGACCAGATGACCACCGAGGGGTGGTTCTTGTCGCGGTGCACCATGTTCTGCGCGCGGGCGACGCAGGCCGCCGTCCATTCCGGGTGGTCGCCCGGGTACTCGGAACGGATGCCGTGGGTCTCGAGGTTGGTCTCGTCGACGAGGTAGAGGCCGTACTCGTCGGCGAGTTCGTACCACAGCGGGTTGTTGGGGTAGTGCGAGGTGCGGACGGAGTTGATGTTCATCCGCTTGATGAGCGTGATGTCCTCGACGAGGTCCTCGCGGGTGAGGGCGGTGCCCCGGGAGGGGTGCATCTCGTGGCGGTTGGTGCCGCGGAAGGAGACGGGCTTCCCGTTGATCCGCATCAGCCCGTCCCTGAGGGCGAACTCGCGGAAGCCGACGCGGTGGGACAGGGTCTCCACCACCTCGCCGGCCGGGTCGCGGAGCCTGAGGACGGCCGTGTAGAGGTCCGGGTGCTCGGCGGACCACAGCCGGGGCTCCGGTACGGCCTTCGAGGCCCGTACGGTGACGTCCTCGCCGGCGCCGGCCGTGCCGAGGTCGGCGGTCCGCTCGAGCGGACGGGACCAGACGGCGTGGCCGCGGGCGTCGTACAGCTGGGTCTCGACGGTGTACCGGCCCGACTCGCCGCCGCCGTACGCCCGCACGCTCGCGGTGACCGCCAACTCGGCCCGCGTGTACGTGTCGTTCAGCGGGGTCTCCAGCTTGAAGTCGCGCAGGTGCACGGCCGGGGTGGAGTACAGGTAGACCGAGCGGAAGATGCCGCTCAGCCGGATCATGTCCTGGTCCTCCAGCCAGTCGCCGTCGGCGTAGCGGTACACCTCCACGGCGATCTGGTTGGTGCCGGGCTTCAGGTGGTCGGTGATGTCGTACTCGGACGGGGTGTAGGAGTCCTCGTCGTAGCCGACGAGTTCGCCGTTGATCCACACGTAGTGGGCGGACTTGACGCCTTCGAAGTGGAGGAAGGTGCGGCGGCCTCTCCAGTCGCGCGGGACGGTGAAGGTGCGCCGGTACTGGCCGACCGGGTTGTAGCGGGTCGGGGCGGTGGGCGGCTGCGGGTCCTCGCCGCGGCCGTTGGGGCCCCAGTACGGGTAGGTGATGTTCAGGTAGATCGGGAAGTCGTGGCCGTGCAGTTGCCACACGGACGGGACCGGGATGGTCTCCCAGTCGCCGTCGTCGGTGTCGGTGCGGTGGAAGTCGGGGTCCCGGTCCTCGGGGCGGTCGGCGTAGGCGAACTTCCAGGTGCCGTCGAGGCTCAGCCGGTAGGGCGAGCGGGTGCGGTCGGCGGCGAGGGCCTGTCGCACGTCCGCGTACGGCATGAGCGTGGTGTGCGGCGGCTGGGTGCCGAGCCGGAAGACGCCGAAGTCGTTCCACTCCGGGGGTGCGCCGGCCGCCGCCCGCCGGCCGGCCGCGTGCGCCGCGACGGGCGACGCGGACAGGGCGAGGGCGCCGAGCACGGCGGCGCCGGACTCCAGGAGCCGGCGGCGGCTGACGACCGGCGGTCCGGAGCGGGGGGACGGGTCGGCGGGAGACGTGTGCGGGTGCGGGTGCGGCATGACCGTGGCCTTCCTCGGTACGACAGAGCACTGCACGGACTGAGGGCACGTCGGACTCCCCCTCGACGCGCCGCCGGACGGGGGCGTTACGGCAGGGGGACATCGCAACTAGCGGTGACGGAGCAACTACTGAGCCAGCCACACCCTAGAACTCGAACACAACCGAAGCAATGATCCCGTCGGGGTTTGTGCGGTCCTGATGGTTCGGCGGATCGCGTCACATCTCCTACCCGGCCGTTCCGTGGCCATCGACCGCGTGCACCCGCAGGCCGTCGTACCGCCGGGCCGGTTCGGGCGAGCGCGGCAGCCGTCGCCGCGTTTCGCACACTCGTGCGCCGCATACCCGCATGCCGCACACCGGCTGCGATCGTCCGCCGGGGAGGTCGCACACAGAAAGGGCATACCCCGGGCGCTCGCGCGCGCTGCGCGGGAGTGCCCGGGGCCTGTCAACACCGATGCCCCGGCAGGCTGTTGACGACACCCCTCCGGTCCGGGGGGGGTGGGACGGGATCAGCCGCGCCGCCAGGTCTGGTTGGCGGTGCCGGTGCAGGGCCACAGCTTGACCGGCGTGCCGTTGGCCTCCTTGCCCCACCACACGTCGGCGCACTTGTCGCCGGCCTTGAGCGACACCAGGTCCTCGGTGGCATTGATCTTGAACTTCTGCCCGCTCGACCCGTCGCACCGCTGCAGCCGGATGGCCGTGCCCTTCTCCACCGACCCGCCGTCCAGCCCCATGCACAGGTCCTCGCCGATGCGCAGGGTGCGGTCGGTGTCGTGGAAGGACCAGATCTGGGCGCCCTCCGAGGCTCCGCAGGGCTGGATGACCAGTTCCGCGCCGGCCCCCCGGGAACTCGCGGTGAGGCACTTGCCGGTGTCGGCGTTGACGATCCGGGCGGAGGCGACGGTGACCGTCCCGTCCGCCTTGCTCTCGGTCCGCTGGGCCGACTCCTTCGCCGTGTCCTGCTCCTTCTGCCTCTGCGCGGCGGCCTGCGGGCTTGCGTCGGCGACGGAGTCGGAGCGGGGGTGGGAGCCGGAGACGTCCGGGGACGCCTTGCCGTCGTCCTTCACCTCCTTCTTCCCGTCCTCCGTCTTCTTGCCGTCCTTCTCGTCGTCGCCTTCCTCGCCCTTCGACGAGCCCGCCGGAGCGTCGTCCTTCGAGGGCTCCGCGGCATAGACGCCCGGCGGCTGCTGTGCCTCCTGACCGTCGAGCAGCGCCCGGGAGTCGGCAGCCGCGGTGGCGTGGTCCCCGGGCCGATCATCCCGGTCGTCGCCGACCATGATCAGCAGAGGTACGGCGAGCAGGATCACCCCGGCGATCCCGGCGGCGGCCAGCAAGGGGGCCTTCGGCCGCCCCAGCGCACCGTCGCCGTCGCCGTCGCCGCTCCCCCTCCCGGCCCCTCCGGATCGGCGGGCGCCGCCGAGTGCGGCAGCCAGTCCGGACAAGGGAGCTGCGGTGCCGCCCGGTGACGCGGTGCCGCCCGGTGACGCGGTGCGGGCCGGTGTGGCGGCGCCCGCCGCCGTCTCCGGCTGTTCTCCGCGGTCCGTGCCCGGTTCCGCGGCCTCTTCCCGTGCCTCCGGCTCGTTCGCGGCCGAGGCCGTCCCGGACTCGGACTCGACAGTGGCCGTGGGAAGGGTTTCCGTCTCACCCCGGCCGGTCTCGCCGGTCTCGCCAGTCCTTGCGGTGCCTTCGGCGGTGGCGGCGGCGGTGGCTGTGGCGGTGTCGCTCGTAGCAGCCGTGCCACGGCGCGGGGCGGGCCTCAGCACGGCCTGCTCCACGTCGTCGCCCATCGAGGACAGCACCACCGCGCGGCGGACCGGTGGCCCGTCATCGGTGCCGGCCGGGCGGGCGGACTCGCCGCCGCCCGGTCTGTTCTGGCGTGACATTGTTCGTTCTCCTTCGATCTCACGGTTGTCTGCCGCATGGCGGCCGCACGCTCGCGGTGCCCCGCGGCCGGGGCGCGGTGCCGGGTTCGGAACACCACCGGCCGCCACCGGGCGTAGACGGCTGCTGCACGAAGAGCGTTCCGCCGGGAGCGGGGACGGGTACGGCGCCCTCCGGGACGGTCCCCTTCAGCTCCCGGGCATCGGCGATCCGTCCGGTCGGGCAGGGTCGGTCCGTTCGCTCGTGCCCGGCCTCGGAGCGCACCGGCCGCACCCGGTACGTGGCAGCGTCAGCTGTCGTCCGGCGGGGTGCCGGGCACCACGACGCGGACGGGCGGGGGACGGAGAGGCCGGAAGGCATGGTTCCGGGCGCAGGGGAACGGATCGGCCCCGCGCCGTCCCCCGTCCTCGCGGGACACCGCACCATGCACGGAGTGCCGCCCCCTCTCGTCCGGGACGGCGGAATCGGATCGGTTCACGGCCACTGCGGCACTGTAGCGAGGGCGGGTGGCCGGCAGACCGTCCGAGATGTCACGCCGCCGACCCCTGCGCGTACCCTCCTGGCCACCTTCTCCGCGCCCCGCAGCGCACGGCCGCTCCGCCGCGGCCGGCCCTCCGCGGGATCGCGGTGGTTTCCGTCAGCCGAGTTGCCGGACGAACGCCTCGTACGCCCGGTCGTCGAAGAGGACGAACCTCACCTCTTCGACGGCGGTCGGCGTGTCCCGCACCGTCTCCACCGCGATGCGGGCCGCGTCGTCCATCGGCCACCGGTACACGCCGGTGGAGATCGCCGGGAACGCGACCGTCCGGGCACCCAGCTCGTCGGCCACGCGGAGCGCCTCCCGGTAGCAGGAGGCGAGCAGCGCGGGATCACCGCCTGAAGCCTGATGCACCGGGCCGACGGTGTGGATCACCCAGCGGGCGTCGAGGCGGCCCGCGGTGGTGGCGACCGCCTGACCGGTCGGCAGGCCCCGGCCGATGGGGGTCCCCCCGCTCGAGCGAAGCCGAGAGTGGGGGAGGGAAGCGCGCAGGGCGCGGCATTCGGCCAGGATCTCCGGGCCGCCCCGACGGTGGATCGCGCCGTCCACGCCTCCCCCGCCGAGCAGCGAGGAGTTGGCCGCGTTGACGATCGCGTCGGCGCTCTGCCGGGTGATGTCGCCCTGGACGAGGGTGATGGTGGCGGTCATGTCTGTCGCAGCCTCCTCCAGACGGCCTTCGCCGCGTTGTGTCCCGACATGCCGTGCACACCGGGGCCGGGCGGGGTGGCCGACGAGCAGATGAAGACGGCGGGGTGCGGGGTCGCGTACGGGGACAGGGACAGTTTGGGACGCAGCAGCAGCTGGAGTCCGGAGACCGCGCCGGTGGCGATGTCGCCGCCGACGTAGTTGGCGTTGCGGGCGGCGAGTTCGGGCGGTCCCGCGGTGGCGCGGGCCAGGACGCGGTCGCGGAAACCGGGGGCGTAGCGCTCCAGTTGGCGTTCGATGGCGTCGGTGAGGTCGCCGGTCCAGCCGTTCGGCACATGGCCGTACGCCCAGAAGACGTGCTTGCCGGCCGGGGCGCGGGTGGGGTCGGCGACGCCGGGCTGCACGGTGATGAGGAAGGGCGCGTCGGGCGCGCGGCCCTCGCGGGAGGCGGCGCGCAGGGCGGCGGCGATCTCGTCGCTGTCCGCGCCGATCTGCACGGTGCCGGCGGTGCGGGCCTGGGGCGCGGTCCACGGGACGGGGCCGTCCAGCGCGTAGTCGATCTTGAAGACGCCGGGGCCGTAGCGGTAGTTCGCGTAGTGGCTGCCGAAGCCGGCGATGCGGGCCAGGGCGGTGGGCGAGGTGTCGAAGACGTACGCCCGGGCCGGCGGCAGGTCGTCGAGGCGCTTGACCTCGTAGTCGGTGTGGACGCTGCCGCCGAGGTCCTCGAGGTACGCGGCGAGGGCGTCGGAAATGGCCCGGGAGCCACCGCGGGCGACGGGCCAGCCGCGGGCGTGCGCGGCGAGGGCGAAGACCAGGCCGACGGCGCCGGTGGCGAAGCCGCCGAGCGGAGCCATGACGTGGGCGACGAGGCCGGCGAACAGGGTGCGGGCCCGCTCGTCGCGGAAGCGGCGGGTGAGCCAGGTCGACGGGGGCAGGCCGAGCAGGCCGAAGCGGGCGAGGGTGACCGGGTCGCGGGGCAGCGCGGTCAGCGGCAGCGACATGAAGTCGCGGGCCAGGGTGTCCCACTTGGGCAGGAAGGGTTCGACGAGACGGCGGTACGCACCGGCGTCACGCGGTCCGAAGGAGGCGGCCGTCTCCCCGACCGACCGGGACAGCACGGCCGCCGTGCCGTCGGGGAAGGGGTGCGCCATGGGGAGTTCCGGGTGCAGCCACTCCAGTCCATAGCGCTCCAGGGGCAGCGCGCGGAACGCGGGTGAGTTGACGCCGAGGGGATGGGCGGCGGAGCAGGGGTCGTGGCGGAAGCCGGGGAGGGTGAGTTCCTCGGTGCGGGCGCCGCCGCCCACGGTGCCCATCGCCTCGAACAGGGCCACCGAGAAGCCGCGCCGGGCCAGCTCCACGGCAGCGGTCAGCCCGTTCGGCCCCGCACCCACCACGACCGCATCGAGCATCGACGGCACCTTCGGACTCCTTCGTCAGCCGACGGCCACTGGGGGATCAGGATATGCCGGGCCGTCGGCGTTCTCCCGGGGCCTCCGGAGAGGGGTGCGGCATCAGACTCCGTCCGCCAGCAGTTCCGCCACCCGTCGGGCCGTGGCCTCGTCGCGGGCCGCGGTGAAGGGCAGGGTGTTGCCGCCCCTGATGCTGAAGGGCTCGCCCGCGCGCGTGAGGTGGGTGCCGCCCGCCTCCTCCACGAGGAGCAGACCGGCGGCGTGGTCCCACGCGGCTTCCCAGCTGAACGAGGTGGCGTCCAGTTCGCCGCGGGCGATGGCCAGGTACTCCAGGCCGGCCGAGCCGCAGGCGCGGGGTGCCACCCCGTCCGTCCACAGGCCGAGCAGGGCGCGCTTCTGTTCGTCCGTGGTGTAGTCCGGGTGGGAGGTGGCCACGCGGAGGTCGCGGCCGGGTTCCGGGGAGCCCGCGCGCAGCCGCTCGCCGTTGAGGTGGGCGCCCTGTCCCCGTACGGCCGTGGCGAACTGGTCGCGGGCGGGGGCGTAGGTCCAGGAGGCGTGCACCACGCCGCCCCGCGCGAGGGCGACCAGGGTGCAGAAGCCGGTGTCGCCGTGCACGAACTGGCGGGTGCCGTCGACGGGGTCGACGATCCACACCGGTGCCTCGGCCTGTAGCGCCTCGTACGACACCGGGTCGGCGTGCACCGCCTCCTCGCCGACCACGACCGAGCCGGGCAGCAGGGCGGCGAGGGCGTCCGTGAGGTACAGCTCGGCGTTGCGGTCGGCGTCCGTCACCAGGTCGTGCGGGCCGGCCTTGAGGTCCACCTCGTGGTCAGCGAGCCGCCGCCAGCGCGGCACGATCTCCTGCGCGGCGGCCTTGCGGACCAGTTCCTCCACGTCGATGGCGTGCCGGGCGAGAAACTCGTCGATGGTTTCGTTGGTCTCGGTCATGCCTCCATGAGAGCACGCGCCACTGACATTCCCCGCCCGTCCGGTGCACTCCAGGTGGAATCGGGATGAAAACGGGGTGCCGGTCCGCGGCGCCGTGGGCTCAGCGGCCCACCGCGTACCCCTGCATGCCGCGCGGGTTCGCGGCGGCGGAGAGGACGCCGGTGTCCGGGTCCCGGGCGACCGCGCAGAGCCGGCCCTCCGACCAGGCGTCGCCGACCGTCACCTCGTGGCCGCGGCGGCGCAGCTCCGTCACCACCGCGGGGTCCGTGCGGGACTCGACGGTGACGCTGCCGGGGCGCATGCCGCGCGGGTAGAAGGAGCCGGGGAAGCTGTCGTTGTGCCAGTTGGGGGCGTCGACGGCGCCCTGGAGGTCGAGTCCGCCGCGCACCCGCTCGCGCAGGGCGACCGCGAGGAAGAAGTGCAGCTGCCACTGGTCCTGCTGGTCCCCGCCGGGCGTGCCGAACGCCATGACGGGCACCCCGTCGCGCAGGGCTATGGACGGGGTGAGGGTGGTCCGGGGGCGGCGGCCGGGGGTGAGGGTGTTGGGCAGGCCCTCCTCCAGCCAGGTCATCTGCAGCCGGGTACCGAGCGGGAACCCGAGTTCGGGCACGACGGGGTTGGACTGGAGCCAGCCGCCGCTGGGGGTGGCCGCGACCATGTTGCCCCAGCGGTCGACGACGTCCAGGTGGCAGGTGTCGCCGCGGGTGCCGCCGTCGGCAAAGACGTCGGGTTCGCCGGGCACGGGGGACGTCGGGCTCTTGGCGACGGTGGGTTCGCCGACGCCCATCGGGCCGGAGCCGGGGTCCTCGGTGGCCACCACGCGCGCGTGGGCGCTCAGTCGGGGGGTGCGCCCGCCCGGGCTGCCGGGCCGCAGGTCGTGGGAGGCGCGGGGGCCGACCCCGGTCCGCCGCTCGGCGTTGTACTCGGCCGACAGCAGGTCGTCGAGCGGCACCTCGGCCGCGTCCCCGTACCAGGCCTCGCGGTCGGCCATGGCGAGCTTGCAGCCCTCGATCAGCAGGTGCACGTACTCGGCGGAGCCGTAGCGGGGCAGTTCCGGCGGCAGCAGGGCGAGCTGCTGGAGCAGGACCGGCCCCTGGCTCCAGGGGCCGGCCTTGCACACGGTCCAGCCGTTCCAGTCGTACGTCGCCGGGGTCTCGTAGGTCGCGGACCAGCCGGCGAGGTCGGCTGCGGTCAGCGTGCCGGTGTGGCGCTCGCCGCTGGTGTCCATGGTGGGACGTCCGGCCTGCCGGACCAGGGCCTCGGCGATGAACCCGGTCCGCCACACCTCCCGCGCGGCGTCGATCTGCGCCTCCCGGTCCCCGGCTCCGGCGACTTCGTCCAGCAGCCGCTTCCAGGTGGCGGCCAGGGCGGGGTTGCGGAAGAGCTCACCGGGGCGGGGCGCCCGGCCGCCGGGCAGGTACACCTCGGCCGAGGAGGTCCACTCCGTCTCGAACAGTTCGCGTACGGTCTCGACGGTCTCGCCGACGCGTTCCACGGACGGGTGCCCGTCCTCGGCGTACCCGACGGCGTACTTCAGGACGTCGGCGAGGGTCTTGGTGCCGTGGTCGCGCAGCAGGAGCATCCAGGCGTCGAAGGCGCCGGGCACGGCCGCGGCGAGCGGTCCGGTGCCGGGGACGAGGTCCAGGCCGAGTCCCCGGTAGTGGGCGGCGCTCGCCCCGGCCGGGGCGACGCCCTGCCCGCACAGCACCCGCACCTCCCCGCCGGCCGGCGCGAGCAGGATCGGCACCTCGCCGGCGGGACCGTTGAGGTGCGGTTCGACGACGTGCAGGACGAAGGCCCCGGCCACGGCGGCGTCGTAGGCGTTGCCGCCGTCCTCCAGCACGGCCATCGCCGACTGCGAGGCCAGCCAGTGGGTGGAGGACACCATGCCGAAGGTGCCGCTCAGGGTGGGGCGAGTCGTGAACTGCATACCTGGACCTCGGTGTTCGTGGACGTCGGTCGGCCCGTCCGCCAACAGGACGGGCCGCGGGGGATATCCGGGGAGGACGAGTGCGAGACCGTCTCCTCCACGGAGCCTACGCGGCGCTCATCACCCGCTCGCGATGCCCCGTACGGGCGGAGCCCGGAACCCCGTCGGAGGGTCCGGGTCCGCTCCGGACCGCCGGTGGCCGGCGGCGCGGCCACGTGCGGATCCGGGTCGGCGACGGGGAAGGTCCGCCTGCCCGGGTCCGTCCGCTCGCGGGACCACCGGTCCCGCGCACCGTGCGCTCGCGGGGCACGATTCATGGACCGGATACCCGCCATCCAGCCGGCGGATGGCTCCGCTCCCCTGCGGCGGTGCGTGGCTCAGGTCCCCACCTCGTCGGTCATGCGGCCGCCGACCCGGGCGGCGGTCTCCCGCAGCCAGATGTGGGCCGCGTCGTGGGTGTGCACCGGGTGCCACCACAGCGCCTCTCGCAGGGGCACCGCCTCATAGGGGGGCTCGACCACCCGTACGGCGGCGAGCGGTGCGAGGAGCCGGGCGAGCCGGGCCTGGATCAGGGCGATGCGCCGGGTTCCGCTGACCAGCAGCGGCATGATCTGGAAGCTGTCGACGGAGACCTCGACGCGGGGCTCGATGCCCAGCATGCCGAGCTGGCGGACGGCCGGGGCGTCGTAGGTGCGCTGGTAGGTGACCCAGGGCAGCCGGGCCAGGTCTTCCCGGGTCAGCCGGTCGTCGACGCTCGGGTGGTCCTCGGCGACGAGGAAGACCCACCGGTCCTGGTAGAGGTCGGTGGCGGGGAAGTCGCTGATGACGCCGTGCGGCATGAGCAGGCCGTCGGTGGTGCTCAGCAGGGTGTCCGTGGCGTCCACCACGGTGGTCGGCGTCTGGGCGAACCGCAGTCGGATGCCGGGGGCCTCCTGGTGCACGACCCGGGCGAGTTCGGCGCCGAAGACGGCGACCGCGTAGTCGGACGCCACGAGCTTGAACTCACGGCTCTCCTTGGCCGGGTCGAAGCTCGCCTGGCTGGCGAAGAGACGTTCCAGCAGGTCGTACGCGGTGGACGCGCGGTCGAGGAGGACCTGTCCGAGAGCGGTGAGTTCGTAGTGGCCGCCGACCCGGGCCAGCAGGTCGTCGTCGAAGTGCCGGCGCAGGCGCGAGAGCGCCGCGCTCATCGCCGGCTGGCTGAGGCCGACGCGCTGCCCGGCACGGGTCACGTTGCGCTCCTCCAGCAGGGCGCGCAGGGCGACGACGAGGTTGAGGTCCAGGCGACTGAGATTCACGGCACATTCCCTAGCTGTCCGGCGACGACCTGCGGAAATTCGCCGCGTGGATGGCCATCATCCACGGAATTGATTTCCGTGATCGCGAGTGGCGGGTCCAGATTAGTGCCACCGCAATCAGGAGGACATGTCCGTGAAACCTGAAGCCGCGTCCGCCCTCTTCGCCGGACCCTTCGCCCTCGCCACCCTTTCCGCCCCCGAGGGGAACGCCTTCCCCGCTCTCGTCACCCCTGACGCCCGGGTGATCGACCTGCGACCGGCCCTGGGCGGCGCCGACTTGACCGTGCGGGACGTCCTGGACGACTGGGACGCGGTGCTGCCGCGACTGACGGCGCTGGCCGAGGACAGCGCTCCGCGGCGCGAGCCGCTGGCGGATTTCCGGGTGCACGCGCCGGTCGAGCCGCGTCAGGTGTTCCAGTCCGGCGCCAACTACCGTCAGCACGTCATCGATCTGCACGTCGCGCACCGGGCCCCGGGTGACGACCGGCCGGAGGAGGAGCGCCGCGCGGAGGCCGCGGAGATCATGGACCGGCGGGCGGCCGAGGACCTGCCGTACGTGTTCGTCGGTCTGCCGAGCGCGATCACCGGCCCCTACGACGACGTCGTGCTGCCGTCCTGGGCCGAGAAGCCCGACTGGGAACTGGAACTGACCGCGGTGATCGGCCGACCCGCCCACCGGGTGTCCGTCGAGGAGGCCCTCGACCACGTCGCCGGCTACACGATCGCCAACGACCTCACCGACCGCGCCGCCGTCTTCCGCCGGGACATGCCGCAGATCGGGACCGACTGGCTGCGCAGCAAGAACGCGCCCGGTTTCACACCGCTGGGCCCGTGGATCGTGCCCGCCGCCTCGATCGCGGACACGGACGACCTGCGGCTGACGCTGAAGCTGAACGGCGAGACCATGCAGGACGAGTCCACCGAGGACATGATCTTCGACGTGGCGCGGATGGTCTCCTACGCCTCGCGGACCGCCCGCCTCCTCCCCGGCGACCTGGTGCTCACCGGCTCCCCGGCCGGCAACGGCATGCACTGGGGCCGGCTGCTGCGCGACGGCGACGTCATGGACGCCGCCATCACCGGGCTCGGCGCCCAGCGCACCCGCTGCGTGGCGGAGGCGGCCCGGTGACCCTGGACCGCAGCGACCCCGAGGGCGCGATAGCGAAGGCCGCCGAGGCATGCTCCAACTGGGGCCGTTGGGGCGGGGACGACGTGCTCGGCACCCTCAACTTCCTCGACGAGGCCAAGCGCCGTGAAGGTGCCGCGCTGATCCGACGGGGCGTCAGCTTCTCCCTCTCGCAGCGCTTCGACATGAACGGCCCGCAGAAGGGCTGGCGCCGGCGCACCAACCCGGTGCACACCATGCTGGACACCGGCACGGACGCGGCCCTCGGCAACCAGGGCTTCCCGCACGGCATCGGCGGTGCCGACGACGTGATCGCGATGCCGTTGCAGTGCTCCACCCAGTGGGACGGGCTCGGGCACATCTTCGACCACGGCAGGGCGTGGAACGGGCGCCCGGCCGAGAAGGTCGTCACCTCCGACGGCGACCTGGTCACGGGCATCGAGCACATGGCGCCGCACGTCGCCGGACGCGGTGTGCTCCTGGACGTGGGACGGGTCCTCGGTGCGGACGGCGAGCTGCCGGACGGTTTTGCGATCACCGAGGAGCACCTCACGGCGACCGCCGAGGCGCACGGTGTGCGGGTGGGGCGCGGCGACATCGTCCTCGTCCGCACCGGTCAGCTCGCCCGGGTCCGCCGGGGCGACGGCTGGGGCGACTACGCGGGCGGTCCCGCTCCCGGACTGTCGTTCACCTCGGCAGGCTGGCTGCACGGCAGCGAGATCGCCGCGATCGCCACCGACACCTGGGGGTTCGAGGTCCGTCCCAACGAGTTCGAGCACGCCTTCCAGCCGCTGCACCAGGTCGCCATCCCGCACATCGGCCTGCTCATCGGTGAGATGTGGGACCTGGACGCCCTCGCCGAGGACTGCGCCGCCGACGGCCGGTACGCCTTCTGGCTCACCGCCGCGCCCCTGCCCATCACCGGTGCGGTCGGCTCCCCCGTCAATCCGATCGCCGTCAAGTAAGCAGAGGAACAAGGGAGTTCCCCATGACCCATCCCCGCACGGTCCTCGTCGTCGGCGGCGGCGCGGCCGGCAACGCCGTGACGATCCTGCTGCGCCGCGCCGGCCTCACCGTGGACCTGATCGAGGCCAAGGACGACTGGAACGCCACCGCCGGCTCCGGCATCACCCTCCAGGGCAACGCCCTGCGCGTCCTGCGCGAACTGGGCGTCTGGGAGCGGGTGGAGGCGTCCGGTCACGGCTTCGGCTCGGTCGGCATCACCGCCCCCGACGGCACCGTCCTGCACGTCCAGGACGACCTGCGCACCGGCGGCGACGACCTGCCCGCCACGGTCGGCATGCAGCGACCGCGACTCCAGCGGATCCTCATCGACGCCGTACGCGCCAGTGGCGCCACCGTGCGCCTGGGCACCACCGCCGAGATCCTGGGCCAGGACGCCGACGGGGTCTCCGTCCGGCTCTCCGACGGCTCCGAGCACCGCTACGACCTGGTGGTCGCCGCCGACGGCCTCGGCAGCGCCACCCGCGCCGCGATCGGCATCACCGACAGGCCCGAACCGACCGGCATGGCCATCTGGCGCGTCGCGGCCCCCCGCCCGGCCGGCGTCACCCGTACCGACCTCGCCTACGGCGGCCCGGCGTACATCGCCGGGTACTGCCCCACCAGCGAGACGACGCTCTACGCGTACGTCGTCGAGGCCAGCCGCGACCGCGCCGGGATACCCCCCGAGTCGTACGCGGACGAGATGCGCCGCCTCACCCGGCACTACGGCGGCTTCTGGCCGGAGATCACCGCGCACATCACCGACCCGGCGAAGGTCAACTACACCTGGTTCGACCGCATGCTGGTCGAGGGTTCCTGGCACCGCGGCCGGGTCGTGCTGATCGGTGACGCCGCGCACTGCTGCCCGCCCACCCTCGCGCAGGGGGCCGCCCTCTCCCTGGAGGACGCGTGGGTGCTCGCCCGGATGCTCACCGAGTCCGGCACCTGGGACGACGCCCTGTTCCAGGCGTACCACGAGCGGCGGATCGCCCGGGTCCGGCCGGTCGTGGAGGCGTCCGTCCAGATCGGGCGGTGGCAGCTCGACGGGGTGCGGGACGCCGACGTGCCCGGGCTGATGGCCCGCACCATGACCATGCTCAGGGAACTGCCGTGAACGCCGCGGACACGCCCACCGTGGATGTGCACGCGCACGTCCTGCTGCCCGAGGTCGAGGCGCTGGTCGAGGGGCGGCCCGGACTGGCCGAGGCGCGCGCGCTGGACGCCCGCCGCAACGGCCCCGCCGCCCTCGCGGTCAGCGGCCCCATGGTCCGCGAGCGCTTCCCCCGCCTGACCGACGTCACCGTGCGGCTGGCGGCGATGGACGCGCAGGGCGTGGACGTCCAGCTGGTCAGCCCCTCCCCCTCGCACTACCACTACTGGGCCGGCGAGGAGACCGCCGAGAAGGTGTACCGGCTGGCCAACGAGGCGACCGCCGCGCACTGTTCGGCCGCACCCGGCCGGCTGCGCGGACTGGGCCTGGTCCCGCTCCAGCACCCGGCGCTCGCGGTCGACGCGCTCGACCACGCCCTCGCGCAGGGGCTGCTCGGCGTGGAGATCTCCAGCCACGCCCCCGGCCGCGAACTCTCCGACCCGGCCTACGCACCCTTCTGGGCCCGCGCCGAGGAGACCGGCGCACTGCTCTTCCTGCATCCCTTCGGCTGCACGCTCGACGAGCGGCTGGACCGGTGGTACCTGTCCAACACGGTCGGGCAGCCCACGGAGAACGCCGTCGCGCTGTCCCACCTGATCTTCTCAGGCGTCCTGGACCGGCATCCGGGTCTGAAGGTGATCGCCGCGCACGGCGGCGGCTACCTGCCCACCCACATCGGCCGCTCCGACCACGCCTGGTCCACCCGCTCCGACGCGGGCGCCGGCTGCGCCCACCCGCCCAGCAGCTACCTCGGGCGCCTGTACTTCGACTCCCTCGTCCACGACCCGCACGTCCTGCGCGAACTGGTGCGCGTCGCCGGCGCCGACCGGGTCCTGCTCGGCTCCGACTTCCCCTTCGACATGGGCACCGAGGACCCCGTGGCCGCCCTGCGCGCCGCACAGCTGTCCGAGACCGACTTCGACGCCGTACGGGGCGGCAACGCCGCCGCCCTCCTCCGGAAGGACTGACACCATGCGCCTGCTCACCCATCTGCGGCACGTCGACCTCGCCGTGCCCGACTACGACAAGCAGCTCGACTTCTACGCCGGCGTCTGGGGCCTGACCAAGGTCGCCGAGGACTCCGGGATCTCCTTCCTGGCCGCCGAGGGCTCCCCCGAGCAGTACGTCGTCCGGCTGCGCAGGGCCGACGAGAAGCGCCTCGACCTGGTCTCCTACGGCGCCGCCTCGCGCGAGGACGTCGACACCCTCGCCGAGCGGCTGCTCGCGGGCGGCGTCCAGTTGATCTCCCGGCCCGGCAAGGTCGACACCCCCGGCGGCGGCTACGGCTTCCGCTTCTTCGACGTCGACGGCCGCACCGTCGAGGTCTCCGCCGACGTCGAGGTCAGGCAGCACCGCAAGATCGAGGAGAAGGAGTCCATCCCGGTCAAGCTGAGCCACGTCGTCCTCAACTCGCCCGACCTGAACCGCACCCGCGCGTGGTACGAGCGCCACCTCGGCTTCGCGCTGTCCGACACGCTCAGCTCGCCGCACATGGGCGAGGTCATGCACTTCATGCGGATCTCCAACCAGCACCACTCGATGGCGCTGGCCAAGGGCCCGCACACCTCCCTGCACCACGTCTCCTTCGAGATGCGCGGCATCGACGAGTACATGCGCGGCTCCGGGCGCGTCATCCGCGCGGGCTTCAAGAAGATCTGGGGTCCGGGACGGCACATGGCGGGCGACAACACCTTCACCTACTTCCTCGACCCGCACGGCAACACCGTCGAGTACACCACCGAGCTGGAGTGCCTGGACGAGGACACCTGGCACCCCCACGTCTACGACTTCTCCCGGCCCGAGGTCACCGACCAGTGGGGCACCGCCAACCCCATGAACGAACTCGTCGCCAAGGAGTCCTTCAACGACCCCGACCGCGGCGTCTTCGTCGCCCCGCCGGTCTGAACCACCCCGCCGGCTCCGGGGACGCGGCCGTACGGCCCTGCCCCGACGCGCGCCGCCGCGTCCCCGGTGCCCGATCACACGCCGCTGGAGCCGCACCATGCGTTTCGCCGCTTACGAACACCGACACCGCCGCCGGGTGGCGGTCGCCGAAGAGGACGGCACCCTCTTCCCACTGCCGGGCGTCACCTCGCTCACCGCACTGATCCAGGAGACCGGCGGACTCCCCGGGCTGCTCGCCGCCGGCGCCGCGGCCCTGGACGTGCCCCCCGGGCCGCACGTCTCCCAGGTCCGGCTGCTGCCCCCGCTCCGGCCCGCCTCGGTGCGGGACTTCGTGACCTTCGAGGAGCACGTGGAGGGGGTGCGCCGGTCCGTGGAGGGCACCGGCGGCGTCCCCGAGCAGTGGTACGCGGCCCCGACCTTCTACTTCACCAACCCGCACGCGGTCTACGGCCCCGAGGACGGCATCCCCGTACCCCCCGGTTCGGCCGTGCTCGACTTCGAGCTCGAAGTGGGCGCCGTGATCGGCCGGGAGGGCCGCGACCTCACCCCCGAACGTGCCCGCGACCACATCGTCGGCTACACGGTCTTCAACGACTGGTCCGCCCGCGACCTCCAGGGCGCGGAGATGAAGGTGGGCCTCGGCCCCTGCAAGGGCAAGGACACGGCCACCAGCCTCGGCCCCTACCTCGTCACCGCCGACGAACTGGAGCCGTACCGGGACACCGACGGCTTCCTGCGGCTGGCGCTGACCGCCGAGGTCAACGGCGCGGTCGTCGGCGAGGACCTGCTGTCCAACATGAGCTGGACCTTCGAGGAGATGACCGCCTACGCCTCCCGGGGCACCCGGGTGGTGCCCGGCGACGTCCTGGGCTCCGGCACCTGCGGCAACGGCGGCTGCCTCGCCGAACTCTGGGGCCGGCGCGGCGAGCGGACCCCGCCGCCGCTGAAGCCCGGCGACACCGTCACCCTCACCGTCGAGGGCCTCGGCACCCTCACCAACACCGTCGTCCCCGGTGTGGAGCCCGTCCCGCTGCCGGCCGGCCGGCGCCGGTCCCGGGAGCGGCCGTGAGCGACCTGCGTCCCAAGAGGCTGCTCGGCAAGGTCGTCGTGGTCACCGGCGCCGCCCGCGGGCAGGGCGCCGCCGAGGCCGAGGCGCTCACCCGGGAGGGCGCCCGGGTCATCGCCACCGACGTCACCGAGGCGCCCGGCTGCCGGCGCCTCGACGTGACCAGCGAGCAGGACTGGGCCGAACTCGCGGCCGAGCTGCGGGAGTCGTACGGGCAGGTGCACGGCCTGGTCAACAACGCCGGCGTCACCTGGCGGGCCCGCCTGGACGAGGTACGCCCCGAGGACATGGCCCGCGTCCACGCGGTCAACGTCACCGGCCCGATGCTGGGCATCCAGCACCTCGCGCCGCTCATGCCGCCCGGCTCCTCGGTCGTCAACGTCGGCTCCTCGGCGGCCCTCACCGCGCACTACCCGGTCGCCTACACCACCAGCAAGTGGGCGCTGCGCGGCCTGTCGAGGACCGCCGCCCTGGAGCTGGGGCCGCGCGGCATCCGCGTCAACACGATCCACCCCGGCTACGTCGAAACCGAGATGACCGCCTCCGCCGCCCCGGCGTTCCGCGAGGCCAACCTCCGCGAGACCCCGCTCGGACGTACCGGCACCGTCGGCGAGGTGGCGCCCCTGGTCGTGTTCCTGCTGTCCGACGACGCGTCGTTCATCAGCGGCGCGGAGATCCCGGTGGACGGCGGCCTGACCGCGCACGGCGGCGTCAAGTCCGTCTCCGACGCCCTGCGCGAGGGGACGCCGTGAAGCGGCTGGAAGGCAGGGGGGCGCTGATCTCCGGGACGGGGCGGGGCCGGGGCCGGGCCGCCGCGCTGCGGTTCGCCGCCGAGGGCGCACCACACGGCGTCCGCGCGCACTGCGTGGGCCCCGGGACGACCGGCGCCGGGGGCTCGCGCGGCGACCTGCCCGCCGACGAGCACCCGGTGGACGGCGTCCACCGCCACCTCCCGCTCGGGCGGCCGGGGCACCCCGGCGACGCCGTCGACCCGGCCGTCCTCCCGGCCGCCGTCCCGGCCTCCGACGAGGCCGCCCCCCTCACCGGCGCCGGCCTCGTCGTGGACGGCGGCCGGTCCGCCGTCCTGTCCGGCGCCCCGAGCCGAAAGGCGATCCGCACATGAACAAGGTCCGCGCCGACGCCGCCGAGGCGGTCGCCGACATCCCCGACGGTGCCTCACTCGCCGTCGGCGGCTTCGGCCTCAGCGGCGTACCCGAAGTCCTGATCCGCGCCCTGTACGAGCGGGGCACGACCTCGTTGGAGGTGGTGTCCAACAACTGCGGCGTGGACGGCCGCGGTCTCGGCGTCCTGCTCGCCGCCGGCCGCATCACCCGGGTCACCGGCTCCTACGTCGGCGAGAACAAGGAGTTCGCCCGCCAGTACCTCTCCGGCGAACTGGAGGTCGAGCTGACCCCGCAGGGCACCCTCGCCGAACGCCTGCGCGCGGGCGGCGCGGGCATCCCCGCCTTCTACACCCCGGCGGGCGTCGGCACCCAGGTGGCGCGGGGCGGGCTGCCCTGGCGGTACGCGTCCGACGGGACGGTGGCGGTCGCCTCCCCGCCCAAGGAGACCCGTGACTTCGACGGCCGCGCACACGTGCTGGAGCACGGCATCGCCACCGACTTCGCGCTGGTGCGGGCCTGGCGCGGCGACCGCCACGGCAACCTGGTCTTCCGGCGCGCCGCCGCCAACTTCAACCCCCTCGCCGCCATGGCCGGCCGCGTCACCGTCGCCGAGGTCGAGGAACTCGTCGAACCGGGCGGACTCCACCCCGACGAGGTCCACCTGCCCGGCGTCTACGTGCAGCGGGTCGTGGCGCTCACCGCCGAGCAGGCAGCCGACAAGCCCGTGGAGCGCCTCACCATGTCCGCGTCTTCGACACGAGGGACCGTACGCCCATGAGCTGGACCCGCGACCAGATGGCCGCCCGCGCCGCCGCCGAACTCACCGACGGCTCCTACGTCAACCTGGGCATCGGCCTGCCCACCCTGATCCCCGGCCACCTCCCGCCCGGCGTCCACGTCGTGCTCCACTCGGAGAACGGCATCCTCGGCACCGGCCCCTACCCGCGCGAGGACGAGGTCGACCCCGACCTGATCAACGCCGGCAAGGAGACCGTCACCGTGCTGCCCGGCGCGAGCTTCTTCGACTCCGCGCTCTCCTTCGGCATGATCCGCGGCGGCCACATCGACACCGCCGTGCTCGGCGCCATGCAGATCTCGGCCCGCGGCGACCTCGCCAACTGGATGATCCCCGGCAAGATGGTCAAGGGCATGGGCGGTGCCATGGACCTGGTCCACGGCGCCCGCCGCGTCATCGTCCTCATGGAGCACACCGCCAAGGACGGCACCCCCAAGATCCTCGACGAGTGCACCCTCCCCCTCACCGGCGAGCGGTGCGTCCACCGGGTCATCACCGACCTCGGCGTCCTCGACGTCACCCCCGACGGCCTCGCCCTGGTCGAGACGGCTCCCGGCGTCACCGTCGAGGACATCACCGCCCGGACCGGCTCCGTCGTCCTGACGACGCCGGTGAGGCCGTGGCCGAACGGCGCCTGAACCGCCGGGCGTCAAGAGGGGTGCGACGGTTCTCCCCGCTCCACGGGCCGCTCGGCGGAAGCGCCCCGGGCAGCCGGTGCGGCGCCGGACACGCGCGGGACGTCCGTGCCCGGCGCGGTTCCGGCGCCCTCGGCGTCCGGCGCGGTTCCGGTGCCCTCGGCGTCCGGCGCGGTTCCGGCGCCCTCGGCATCTGGCGCGGTTCCGGCGCCCTCGGCGTCCGGCGCGGTTCCGGTGCCCTCGGCGGCGCGGCGGCGGGCGTCCTCGTCGGTGCGGGCGTCGTAGCTGATGAGCTTCGGCAGCGCGGCGGCGAGCAGGCCCACCGCCGCGACGCACGCGAGTCCGCCCGTCCAGATCGCGGGGCGGACACCGGTCCAGCCGGCCATCGCCCCGGCGCGGACCTGGCCCAGCTGCGGGCCGACGCTGTAGGAGAGGACCTCGATGCCGGCGAGCCGGCCGCGCAGCCGGTCGGGGATGGTCTGGTTCCAGATGGTCGAGCGGCCGAGACCGCTGAGCATGTCCCCCGCCCCCGCCAGACCGAGGCACGCCAGGACCAGCCACACGTTCGACGTCCAGCCGGCCGCCGCCATGGCCAGGCCCCAGCCGGCGGCGCCGAACACCACCAGCAGGCCGTGCCGCCGCGTCCGGGACACCCAGCCGCTCGTGAGGCTGAGCAGCAGCGACCCGACGGCGCCCGCCGAGTACATCAGGCCCAGCGACCAGTCGGCGTCGAGCTCGTCGGCGAGGAAGGGGAAGATCGTGTTGGGGAAGGCGAAGAACATCGCCGCCAGGTCCACCGCGTACGTGCCGAGGAGCACCGGCCGCGACCAGGCGTACCTGGCCCCTTCGGCGATGCCGCGCAACGACGGCTTGGCCGCGTGCTCGACGGGCGGCACGGGAGAGAGCCGACGGCACATCAGGACCGACGCGAGGAAGCAGACCACCGTGGTGGCGTACGCGGGGACGTTGCCCGCGTACGCCACCACGAGGCCGGCCAGCGCGGGTCCGCCGATCGCGCCCGCCTGCCAGCGCAGGGCGTTCAGCGCGGCGGCGGCGGCGAGCTGGTCGTGCGGGACGATCCGGGCCAGCAGCGAGTCCAGGGCGGGCCGCTGGAGTCCGGCGAGTGCCGCGACACCGGCCGCGACCACGTACAGCGGCCACAGCATGGGGCTGGGCAGCAGCGCGTTCAGCAGCAGGACGGCGGCCAGCACCCCCAGTCCCGCCTCGGTGAGCACGATGACCTTGCGCCGGTCCACGGC
This sequence comes from Streptomyces sp. NPDC044984, assembly GCF_040646935.1. Taxonomy (NCBI): domain Bacteria; kingdom Bacillati; phylum Actinomycetota; class Actinomycetes; order Kitasatosporales; family Streptomycetaceae; genus Streptomyces; species Streptomyces sp. NPDC044984. The sequence goes on along the minus strand of NZ_JBEZBE010000033.1, from coordinate 42,062 downwards.
GTCGGCGAGTGCCCCGCCGTACAGGCCGAAGACCACCAGCGGCACCAGTTCGACGGCGCCCATCGCGCCCACCGCGAGCGGTGAACCGGTCAGCTCCTTGATCTGCAGCGGCAGCGCGATGAGCGCCATCACGCTGCCGACGTAGGTGACGACGCCCTGCACCCAGAGCAGGCGGAAGTCGCGGGAGGAGCGCCAGGGGGAGAGATCGGGGAGTACGGCGGCGAGTTTGGCGTGCATGGTCAGCGGCTCCCGGCCGGTTCCGGCGCGGGGGCGGCGTCCGCGTCCCCGGTCGTCGAGTGGTGGCGTCCGATCGGCAGGACGAGGGGCTTGCCCGAGACCGGGTCCTCGATGACGCGGCTGTCCATGCCGTAGACGGCCCGGACCGTGTCCTCGGTCATCACCTCCTCGGGTGTTCCGGCGGCGTGCAGCCGGCCCGCGGCCAGGGCGACGAGCCGGTCCGCGTAGCGCGCGGCCAGGTTGAGGTCGTGCAGGACCATGACGATCGTGGTGCCGCGGGTCCGGTTCAGGTCGGTCAGCAGGTCGAGGACCTCGATCTGGTGGCTGACGTCGAGGAACGTGGTGGGCTCGTCGAGCAGCAGCAGGTCGGTCTGCTGGGCCAGCGCCATCGCGATCCACACGCGCTGGCGCTGGCCGCCGGAGAGTTCGTCGACGGACCGGTCCATCAGTTCGGTCGTCTGTGTGGCCTCCAGCGCGGCGGCGACCGCGGCGTCGTCCTGGGCCGTCCAGCGGGAGAAGGCCCGCTGGTGGGGGTGGCGGCCCCGGCCGACCAGGTCGAGGACCGTGATGCCTTCGGGCGTGACCGGTGACTGCGGCAGCAGGCCGAGGGTGCGGGCGAGTTCCTTGGCGGGGGTGCGGTGGACCTCCTTGCCGTCCAGGACGACCCGGCCGGTGCGCGGGACCAGCAGCCGGGACATCGAGCGCAGCAGCGTCGACTTGCCGCAGGCGTTGGCGCCGACGATCACCGTGATCCGCCCGGCCGCGAGGGTCAGGTCCAGGCCCTCGATGACGGCGCGGTCGCCGTAGCCGAGCGTGAGGTCCTCGGTGGCGAGGGTGTGGGACGCGGTCACAGTGAGCCTCCGGCCCGGTTGGTGCGGACGATCAAGTAGACAAGGTAAGGCGCGCCGAGGACGCCGGTGACGACGCCCACCGGGTAGCGGGTGTCGAAGGCGTACTGGCCGGTGAAGTCGGCGACCAGGACGAGCAGGGAGCCGACCAGGCCGGCCGGCACCAGCAGGGAGCCGCCGGTTCCGGTGAGCCGGGCGGCGATCGGACCGGAGAGGAACGCGACGAAGGCGATCGGTCCGGCGGCCGCCGTGGCGAACGCGATCAGTCCGACGGCGGCGACGATCACGGTGACGCGGGTGCGTTCGACGCGGACGCCGAGCGCGGAGGCCGTGTCGTCGCCCAGGCTCAGCGCGCTCAGGTTGCGGCCCTGGGACAGCAGCACCGGGCCGAGCGCCAGCACGGCCAGGACGGTGGGCACGGCCTCCTCCCAGGTGGTGCCGTTGAGGCTGCCGGTGAGCCAGCGCATCGCCGCCTGGAGGTCCCACTCGCCGGCCCGGGACAGGACGTAGGAGGTGACGCTGTCGAGGAGGGCGGCGATGCCGATGCCGATCAGGATGAGCCGGGTGCCGGCGACCCCGTCGCGGAACGCGAGGACGTACACCAGCAGTGCCACCCCGAGCGCGGCGGCGATCGCCAGGGCGGACACCTGGGTCTCGCTCAGCGAGAAGGTGACGATGGCGATGGCCGCCGCCGCGCCCGCGCCCGCGCTGATGCCGATGACGTCGGGGCTGGCGAGCGGGTTGCGGAGCATCGTCTGGAAGGTGACGCCGGCCATGCCGAAGCTGAACCCGGCGGTCAGGGCGAGCACCGCGCGCGGCAGCCGCAGCGTGCCGACGGTGAAGGAGGCGCCCGGCACCCGCTCGCCCATGACGACGCGCAGCACGTCGGAGGCCGGGTAGAAGGTGTGCCCGGCCATGAGCGTGGTGCCGAAGGCGGCGACGACGAGGACCAGCAGGGCGCAGACGATCAGCCGTCGCCGGTACGCGCGGCGGACCCGGGCCCGGGTGACCGTGCGCAGGGTGGGCGGGGCGGTGACGACGGGGGCGCTCACAGGGATCTGACCTTCTGCCGGCGGACGATGTGGATGAAGAAGGGGGCGCCGACGAACGCGGTCACGATGCCCACCTCGATCTCGGACGGCCGGGCCACGACCCGCCCCACCACGTCGGCGACCGTCAGCAGGACGGCGCCGCCCAGCGCGGAGAACGGCAGCAGCCAGCGGTGGTCCACGCCCACCAGCAGCCGGCAGGCGTGCGGTACGACGAGTCCGACGAAGGCGATCGGGCCGGCGACGGCGGTGGACGCGCCGCACAGCACCACCGCGCCGAGCGCGGCGCCCGCCCGCACGAGGGCCACCCGCTCGCCGAGTCCGGCGGCCAGCTCGTCGCCCAGGGCGAGGGAGTTGAGGGCGCGGGCGGAGGCCAGGCAGACGACGAAGCCGGCGGCGAGGAACGGCAGGACGCTGCCGAGCTGCGCGTAGGTGGCGCCGCCGACGCCGCCGATCTGCCACAGCCGGAAGGTGTCGGAGATGTCGTTGCGCGGCAGGACGACGGCGCTGACCAGGGAGGCGAGCGCGGCCGCGATGGCGGCACCGGCGAGGGCCAGCTTCAGCGGGGTGGCGCCGCCCCGGCCCAGCGAGCCGACGGCGTACACGAACCCGGCGGTCACGGCCGCCCCGGTCATCGCCGCCCAGATGTACCCGGACACCGACGCGAGGCCGAAGTAGGCGATGCCGGTGACCACGGCGAGCGAGGCGCCCATGTTGACGCCGAGGATGCCGGGGTCGGCCAGCGGGTTGCGGGTGACGCCCTGCATGACCGCGCCGGAGAGGCCCAGGGCGGCGCCGACGGCGACGGCGAGGAGGGTGCGCGGTACGCGGTTGGCGACCGCCGCCTCCTCCAGGGTGCCCTCCGCTCCGCCGAGCGCCGCCCACACGTCGGCCCAGGCGACGTTCCGGGAGCCGAGGGCGAGGGAGGCCGTCATGGCGGCGAGCAGGACCGCGGCGACGACGAGGAGCCAGGTGACGCGCACGCGCGCCGGACGCCGCAGCGGGGCGGTGTCCGGCGCGGGCGGGTTCTCGGTGACGGTCACGCTGCCTTGTCCGCGGCCTCGGCGAGCGCCTTCACGTAGTCCTCCAGGACGTACGGGATGGACAGCGGGGTCGGGTTGGCGGCGGTGGCCAGCGGGGTGCTGCCGGGCAGCAGGTAGAGGGAGTCCCGCTTCACGGCGGCCAGCTTGGAGGTGAGCGGGTCCTTCTTGAGGGCCTTCAGCAGCTCGCCCTTGTCGTCCCCGTAGCCGGTGATGATGTCGACGTCGTTGAAGTCGTCGATGTGCTCGGCGCTCTTGGTGAGGACGAACTTCTTCGTCGACTCGGACGGCCCGGAGACGCTGGCGGGGATCTTCATGCCGAGGTCGGTGAAGAACTGCGTGCGGGTGTCGTGGGTGGTGTAGAAGCCGACCTGGCTGACGTTCTTGGACGACACGTGCGTCATGAACATCGCCGTCTTCCCCTTCAGCTGGGGGTACTTCGCGGCGGTCTTCTCGATCTGCCCCTCGAGGTCGGCGATCAGGTCGTCGCCCTCGTCGGCCAGTCCGATGGCCTTGCTGTTGAAGCGGATGATGTCGCGCCACGGGGTCGCCCAGGCGGCCTCGGGGTAGGCCACGACGGGGGCGATCTGGCTGAGGGTCTCGTAGTCCTGCTCCGTCAGTCCGGAGTACGAGGCGAGGATGACGTCCGGCCTGGTGTCGGCGACGGCCTCGAAGTCGATGCCGTCGGTCTCGTCGAACAGGACCGGCGTCTTGGCGTCGAGTTCCTTGAGCCGCTTCTCGACCCAGGGCAGTACGCCGTCGCCGTCGTCGTCGCCGAAGTTGGCCTTGGCCATGCCGACGGGGACGACGCCGAGGGCGAGCGGGACCTCGTCGTTGGCCCAGTTCACGGTGGCGACGCGCTTCGGCTTGTCGGGGATGACCGTGGTGCCGAGGGCGTGCTCGATCGTCACCGGGAACTGGCCGGAGCCCTTGGCGTCGGCACCGGCGGCGCCGCTGTCGTCGTCGGTGTCGCCGGACTCGCCGCCGCAGGCGGTGAGTCCGAACAGGAGGGCCGCCGCGAGGGCGAGCGCACGAAGGCGTGGGGTTCTCATCGACCGTGTTCCACTTTCGGTCCGGGGTGCCGGAGCTCGCACGTCCGGACCGGGGACCGTGGGTCGTGGAGCAGGGCACCAGACTCGCTACAGCAAGTTAGGTAAGGCTTGCCTGAACAGCGTATGGAGTGGGGGCGCTTCGATCAATCGAGCCTTTTCGACATCCGTTGTAGCGATCGGGACATGCGGGCGGACGGGTTCCCCGGACGACGGCCGTCGCCCTCCCCGGTCCTTCAGCGCGCCCGGAACCTGCCGGGGGTCATGCCGGTCGTCCGCCGGAAGGCCGCCCCGAAGGCGCTCGCCGAGCGGTAGCCGACCGCGTCGGCCACCACGTCGACCTCGAAGCCCAGGGACAGCAGCTGCACGGCGTGCTGGGCCCGCACCGAGGCGACCCAGCGGGCGAAGCTCGTGCCCGTCTCGCTCTGGAACGCGCGGGTGATCGTGCGGGCGCTGCACCCGAGGGCGGCGGCCCAGCCGGTGAGCGTGCGCTGGTCGGAGGGATCGGCCCGTACGGCGTCCACGATGGGCCGCAGCAACGCGGAGGTGGGCAGCTGCACCAGCAGCGCCCGGGACGACGGGCACAGCACGTCGAGCACCATCGCCTCGGCCACGGCCCTGGAGCGCGGCGGCAGACCGGGCTCCTCGAGCCGCTCCAGGAGCAGCCGGAGCAGCGGGGTGATCTCCACGGCCACCGGCTCGTCGGGCAGCGCCGACCGTGTGCCGTGCCGGAAGAAGTGGGCGCGGTAGGAGGTCCCGGCGACCGCGGAGGCGGAGTGCAGCTGCCCCGCCGGCATCCACAGGCCCAGCGTCGGCGTGATGCACCACACCTGGGACCCGACCACGGCGGTGGAGGTGCCGTACTCGTTCCAGAGGAGTTCGTGCCAGGGGTGCGAGTGTTCGTTCCACGTCGTGTCGGCGGCGACGACCTCCTCGTACCCCTGGATCACGAAGGGCACGTCCCCCTCGCCGGCGGCGAGTGCCGGCAGGTCCCTGATGACACGCATGCGCTCAGGCTAACCGGCCCCCGTCCTGCGCCGACCGCCGGCCAGCAGCCGGGGCCGGCCGCGAAGTCCCTGGTCGGCGAGGCTGCGGCCGGTCACCGGTGCGTCGTCCGGGTGCCGTGCCGTCACCGGGCCGGGAGCAGGCCGGCGCCGCGCAGCCGCTGCTCGACGAGCGCGATCGCGGCGTCGCCCAGCTGGATCTGCGGGGCCGCGGTGGTGCCGTCGGCGAACACCCCGAGCAGGCGCAGCGCGTGCTTGAAGGCACCGATGGCGGAGGAGTTGCGGCCCATCTCGTTCTCCGGTCCGGCGTCGACCATGCCGAACAGCTCGACGAGCCGCTCCTGTTCCTCGACGGCACGGTCGAGGTCGCCGCCGCGTACGGCGTCGTAGAGGCGTACGTACCCGGCGGGGTCCACGTTGCCCAGGCCGGGCACGACGCCGTCGGCGCCGGCCAGCAGGGCGGTGTCCACGGTGAGTTCGGAGCCGGTGAGGATGCTGAAGGAGGGCGCCGGGCCGTCGGCGCGGCCCTCGCGCCCGCCGAGTCCGACGATGAGCCGGCGCAGGGAGCCCTCGTCGCCGCTGCTGTCCTTGAGGCCGGCCAGCGTGCCGTCCGCGGCGAGTTCGCGCACCAGGGCGACGGAGAGCTTGCTGTGCACGGAGACCGGGAGGTCGTAGGCGTACAGGGGCAGGCCGACGCGGGAGCGGACGGTGCGGAAGTGGTGGGCGATCTCGACGGGGTGGGTCCGGGTGTAGAAGGGTGCGGTCGCGACCAGCGCGTCGGCGCCGGCCTCGCGGGCGGCCTCCGCGTGGACGAGGACGCGGGGCGTGGTCATGTCGATGACGCCGGCGAGCACGGGGACGCGGCCCGCGACGGCCCCGACGACGGTCCGCAGCACCACCTCCCGCTGCCGGTCGGTGAGGAAGGCGACCTCACTGCTGGAGCCCAGGGCGAACACCCCGTGCACCCCCTCGCTCACGAGGCGCTCCACGTGCCGGGTGAGCGAGACGGTGTCGACCTCGCCCGACGCGTCCAGGGGGGTGCAGACGGGCGGCACGACGCCGCGGAGGGGCTGGGACTGGGACGGGGTCATGGTGCCTCCTGGGCTGGACGGATGGTGGCGGGCCGGGCCGCCCGGGTCCCGGAGGGCTCCCGCCACCCGTGCCCCGAGCTCCTGCCGTCGGCCACGCCCAGTCTGCTGGAACGTCCCGGGCGGATCGTGCCGCACCGCCCTGTGCCCCCCGGCAATCGACCCGCCACCCTCCGACCGCCCGTTCCGCACCCGTTCCCGTTCCGCACCCGTTCCCGGTCGCCGCCGGGGCCGCCCGGCCTCCCGCCGGTCCGGGGCGGGGAACACCCCGGCCCCCGCCGGTGCTGGCGTCCACGACAGCGGGGAAAGGCGGAGCCGTGCACGGTGAGTACAAGGTTCCCGGCGGCAAGCTCGTCGTCGTGGACCTGGACGTGGAGGACGGCGTGCTGCGCCGCGCGCGGGTGGCGGGCGACTTCTTCCTGGAACCCGACGAGGCGCTGGACGCCGTGAACCGCGCCCTGGACGGCGCCCCCGCCGACACCGACGCCGCCGGGCTCGCCGCGCGGATCGACGCGGCCCTCCCCGAGGGGACCGTGATGTACGGGCTCACCCCGGAGGGCGTCGGCACCGCGGTGCGCCGCGCGCTCGCGCACGCCACCGACTGGACCGACTACGACTGGCAGGTGGTCCACGAGGGCCCGCAGTCCCCCGCCCTGCACATGGCGCTGGACGAGGTCCTGACCGCCGAGGTCGCCGCCGGCCGGCGTCCTCCCCCACTGCCTTGAGGGCGTGGGGGGACCCCCACCGCTGCGGGTGTGGGAGTGGGGCGCCCCGGCGGTGATCATCGGGAGCTTCCAGTCGCTGCGCAACGAGGTCGACCCCGAGGGCGCCCGGCGGCACGGCGTCGAGGTGGTGCGCCGGATCTCCGGCGGCGGCGCGATGTTCGTGGAACCCGGCAACACCATCACGCACTCGCTGTCCGTGCCGGAGGCGCTGGTGCAGGGGCTGTCGTTCCAGGACAGCTACGCCTACCTTGACGACTGGGTGCTGGGCGCGCTCGGCGAGATGGGGATCCAAGCCTGGTACCAGCCGCTGAACGACATCGCCACCGACCAGGGCAAGATCGCGGGCGCCGCGCAGAAGCGGATCGTGGGCCCGGACGGCGGTCCCGGCGCGGTGCCGCACCACGTGACGATGGCGTACGACATCGACGCCGACAAGATGCTCGACGTGCTGCGCATCGGCCGGGAGAAGCTGTCCGACAAGGGCACCAGGAGCGCGAAGAAGCGGGTGGACCCGCTGCGTCGGCAGACCGGTCTGCCGCGCGAGGCCGTCATCGAGCGGATGATCGACTCGTTCCGCGCCCGGTACGGGGCGGCGGACGGCAAGGTGACGGACCAGGAGCTGGCCCTCGCGGAGGAACTGGCGCGGACGAAGTTCACCACGCCGGATTGGACCGCCCGCGTGCCCTGAGCACGCAAATCACCTCTTGACGGGGGGAATTGAGGCAAGTCGCCTCCTCCGGCGGTACGCACCTGTCACCGCCCCCCTACGGAGCGAGTTGGCCCTTCCCGCACCGTGGGAACGCGTGTGACACTGGCGTCCCGTCCGCTGTGCGGACCCCCTCCGCACCGTCCCCCACGAAGAGTGCGCCGTGCGTTCCTTTCCCCTGCCGGTCGCCCTGACCGCGCGCCTGTCCCCGGTCATCGTCCTCGCCGCGGCCGGCTGGGCGCTGTCCTCCGGCCCGACGGACGCGCCGTCGAAGGCCGCGGACCAGCCGACCGGGAAGACGAAGACCGAGTCCGCCGCCCCTTCGCGGACGCAGGCGGTGAAGACGTACGCCGCCGCGCCGGCACCGTGCGACAGCGTTGTCGAGAAGACCGTCAAGTCCCTTGTGCCGGGCGCCAGGACGGCCGGCAAGGAGATACCGTCCACGGACTCGGACCTGCGCCGCACCTGCTCCTGGAACGCGCTCAAGGGCTACGAGTACCGCTGGCTCGACGTCTCCTTCGAGGTGCTGGAGTCGGACGAGGCGGCGGAGCGGTCGTACCAGGGGCGGCTGGCGGACATGAGCGGCGGGGGCGCGGTCCCCGGGCTCGGGGACGCGGCGTACTCCGTCGTGAACCTCACCACCGAGGACAAGCAGCAGACGCGCGAGGGCGTGGTGGTGGCCCGCGCCTCCAACGCGCTGGTGGTCGTGACGTACAACGGCAGCGACTTCGAGTCGAAGAAGGCACCGGGCACGGACGAGATCAACAAGGGCGCCATCAAGGCCGCCAAGGAGGCGATGGCGGCACTGGAGAAGAACCGGAATTGATGGTTCCGTGACATCTGTCACAGCTGTCGACGATCTGCGCGGGTCGCTTAGTAGCGATCATCCTGGCGACATAGGGGACTTGTCCGTCTTGCCGTGAATGCGGACGGGGGCGGGGCAGGGGGTGCCCGGGTGGAAAGCCGGTGGCCACCGCTCCTTCGCCGCATACGGCTTTCTGACGGGGCGGCAGACGTCCCGAGAGGCACGCCGCGGGCGGGTCGGCATGCTCTCCCGCCCGTCGCAAGCCCCCTGCGGTCCTACGAAGCCCGGTAGTACGAGGGCCCTTTGCGCCCGGCGCCGGGGCGTCCGAAGAATGACCAGCCTCCGGACAGCAGGGGTGAGGTCACTCATGGGAAAGCATCGTCATCAGAAGCAGTACCGGCGGACGGTCGTCGCGGCTGTCGCCATGGGGGTCATAGGCATACCCTCGGTCGCCATGGCCTGCACGGACTGGTCCGGCGACGACAGCCGGCAGAGCCAGGGCGCGGCGGCCGGGACCGAGGGCGGGTGGGGCGGCCCCGACTGGTACGGCCAGTGGAGCAGCCGGCAGCCCGGTGAGCCCACGGCCCTGCCGTCGGACACGCCGACCGCCACCGCGAGCGCCTCGAAGCCCGGCACGCCGAAGCACAGCAGCGCGAAGCCGTCGCACAAGCCGAAGACGAAGGCCCCCGGGGCAGCCACCTCCAAGCCCACCACCGCGGCCCCGAAGCCCACCACGGCCGCTCCCAAGCCCACCACCGCGGCCCCGAAGCCCACCACGGCCGCTCCCAAGCCCACCACCGCGGCCCCGAAGCCCACCACCGCGGCTCCCAAGCCCACGACCGCGGCCCCGAAGCCCACCGCCACCGCGCCGAGCCCGGCCGCACCGGGCGGCGCCAGTGCCTCCGGAGCCGTCGCCAAGGTCGTGGAACTCGTCAACGCCGAACGCGCCAAGGCCGGTTGCTCCCCGGTGAAGGCGAACGCCACCCTGGCCAAGGCCGCGCAGGACCACAGCGAGGACATGGCGGCGAGCGGCACCATGTCGCACACCGGGTCGGACGGCTCCTCGCCCGGCGACCGCATCACCCGCGCCGGCTACAGCTGGAGCACCTACGGCGAGAACGTCGCCCACGGCTACTCCACCCCCGAGCAGGTGATGACCGGCTGGATGAACAGTCCCGGCCACAAGGAGAACATCCTCAACTGCGGGTTCAAGGAGATCGGTGTCGGTCTCGCCCAGCCCGGCTCCTACTGGACCCAGGACTTCGGCACGGCCCGGTAGCCCCCGCACGCGCACGCGCGCCGGAGGCGTACCGGCAGGGGCGTACCTGTTCGGGGCGGTTACCGGCGGAGTGCCGGGATGATCTCCGCGCCGTACGCGTCGATCGTCGTCTCCTGCGCGTCGTGCATGTCGTACACGGCGAACTGGTCCACGCCCAGCTCGCGCAGCGCCCGCAGCTTCTCGACGTGCGCCTCGACCGGGCCGAGCAGGCAGAACCGGTCGACGATCTCGTCGGGGACGAAGTCCGTGGACGGGTTGCCGGCCCGCCCGTGGTGGCTGTAGTCGTAGCCGTGCCGTTCCTTGATGTACGACGTCAGCGCCTCGGGGACCAGGCCGGAGTGCTCGCCGTAGCGGGCGACCAGGTCGGCGACGTGGTTGCCGACCATGCCGCCGAACCAGCGGCACTGCTCCCGGGCGTGCGCCAGGTCGTCGCCCACGTACGCCGGGGCGGCGACGCAGACGGTGACGGAGGCGGGGTCGCGCCCCGCCTCCGCGGCCGCGGCGCGCACGGCCTTCACCATCCACTCGGTGAGGTACGGGTCGGCGAGCTGGAGGATGAAGCCGTCGGCCTTCCGTCCGGCGAGGGCCAGCGCCTTCGGCCCGTACGCCGCCATCCAGACGGGCAGCTTCCCGTCCCGCACCCACGGGATCCGCAGCGGCTGCCCGTCGACCTCGGCCTCCCGCCCCTCGGCGAGGTCGCGGATCGCGTCGATCGCCTCCCCGAGGCGGGCCAGCGTGTTGGGCCTGCGTCCGGCGACGCGCATCGCGGAGTCGCCGCGGCCGATGCCGCAGACGGTGCGGTTGCCGAACATGTCGTTGAGGGTGGCGAAGGTGGAGGCGGTGACCTCCCAGGTGCGGGTGCCCGGGTTGGTGACCATCGGGCCGACCTTCAGTCCCGTGGTGTTGGCCAGGACCTGGCTGTAGATCACGAAGGGTTCCTGCCACAGCACGGCGGAGTCGAAGGTCCAGCCGTGGGTGAAGCCGTTCCGCTCGGCGCGCTTCATCAGGCTGACGACCCGTGAGGCCGGCGGGTCGGTCTGCAGGACGAGTCCGAAGTCCATGCGCGGCTCTCCTAGGTGAGGTACTGACAGGTGGAGCGCGGGGTGTAGACGCCGTGTCCGGCCCGCCCGGTGTACTCCCGGTCGGTGATGACGGGGACGCCGCGCGAGAGGACGGTCTCGACGCGGCCGGTGACCCGCCTGCCCTCGTAGGCCGAGTAGTCGACGTTCATGTGGTGGGTGTCGGCGGACATGACCTGCTCGGCGTGCGGGTCGTAAATGACGACGTCGGCGTCGGCACCGGGCGCGATGGTGCCCTTCTTCGGGTACAGGCCGAACATCCGGGCCGGGGTGGCGCAGGCGATCTCGATCCAGCGGCGGCGGGAGAGGTGTCCGTCGAGGACGGCCTGGTGGAGCAGGTCCATGCGGTTCTCCACGCCGGGGAGACCGTTGGGGATCTTGGAGAAGTCGCCGCGGCCGAGTTCCTTCTGGCCGGTGAAGCAGAAGGGGCAGTGGTCGGTGGAGACCACCTGGAGGTCGTTGGTGCGCAGGCCCCGCCAGAGGGCCGCCTGGTGCTCCTTCGGCCTGAGCGGGGTGCTGCACACGTACTTGGCGCCCTCGAAGCCGGGCTCGGCGAGGTTGTCGGTGGAGAGGAACAGGTACTGCGGGCAGGTCTCGCCGAAGACGTTCAGCCCTTCGTCGCGGGCCCGGGTCAGCTCGGCGACCGCCTCCGTCGCGGAGACGTGCACCACGTACAGCGGGGCACCGGCGACCTGGGCGAGCCGGATGGCGCGGTGGGTGGCCTCGGCCTCGAGGAGGGCCTTGCGGACCTCGCCGTGGAAGCGGGGATCGGTCTCGCCGCGGGCGAGGGCCTGTTCGACGAGCACGTCGATGGCGATGCCGTTCTCGGCGTGCATCATGATCAGCCCGCCGTTCTCGGCGGAGCGCTGCATGGCGCGCAGGATCTGGCCGTCGTCGGAGTAGAAGACACCTGGATACGCCATGAATTGCTTGAATGACGTGACGCCCTCTTCCACCAGGAGGTCCATCTCCTTCAGCGTCTCGTCGTTGACGTCCGAGACGATCATGTGGAAGCCGTAGTCGATGGCGCAGGTGCCCTCCGCCTTGGCGTGCCAGGCGTCCAGGCCCTGGCGCAGGGACCGGCCGACGCTCTGCACGGCGAAGTCGACGACGGTGGTCGTACCGCCCCAGGCGGCGGCCCGGGTGCCCGTCTCGAAGGTGTCGGAGGCGAAGGTGCCGCCGAACGGCAGCTCCATGTGGGTGTGGGCGTCGACCCCGCCCGGGATGACGTACTTGCCGGTGGCGTCGATGGTCCGGTCGGCGGTGAAGGCCTCGGCGGCCGGGGTGGCGGAGGCGGCGAGGGCGGCGATGCGGCCGTCCTCGATCAGGACGTCGGCGTGGATCTCGTCGGAGGCGGTGATGACGAGGCCTCCGCGGATGACGGTACGGCTGCTCATGGGCTCCCTCTCTACGAGCTTTGCGAGCTCTACGAGTTCTACGAGCTCTGCGAGCCGGTGCTACGACGTGCTCCTCAGGGCGCGTTCGAGGATCGCGGCGCCCTCCTCGGCCTCCGCCACGTTGAGGGACAGCGGTGGGGCGATGCGCAGGACGCTGGTGTCGTGGCCGCCGCCCTTGCCGATGAGCAGACCGCCCTCGCGGGCCGCCTCCAGGACGGCGGACGCGGCCGCCGGGTCGGCCTCGTCGGTGCCGGGCTTCGTCAGCTCGACGCCGATCATCAGCCCGCGCCCGCGGACCTCGCGCACGGCGGGGACGTGGGCGGCGGCGGCCCGCAGCCGCTCGATGAGCAGGCCGCCGACCCGGCGGGCGTTGCCCTGGAGGTCGTGCTCCAGCAGGTAGGTGAGGTTGGCCAGGCCCGCCGCCATGGTGATCTGGGTGCCGCCGAAGGTCGAGATGCTGTGGGCGTCCAGGCAGTTCATGATCTCGGCGCGGGCGACGACCCCGCCGATGGACATGCCGTTGCCGATGCCCTTGGCGAAGGTCAGCATGTCGGGCGGCCCGCCGCGGCCGTGCGCCTGCCAGCCCCAGAAGTGCTCGCCGGTGCGGCCCCAGCCGGTCTGCACCTCGTCGGAGATCCACAGGACGCCCCGCTCGTGCAGCACCTCGCGGAAGGCCGCGTACAGGCCGTCGGGCGGCGAGGTGAAGCCGCCGACGCCCTGGATCGGCTCGGCGATCAGCGCGGCGGGCGGGCGGGTGTGGCCGAGGACGTCCTTGAGGTCGTCGACGCAGGCCGCGACGAAGTCGTAGTCGTCGAGCGCGGCGAACGGGCCCCGGCTGCGCACACCGCCGTGGACGTAGAGCGTCTGCAGCGGGGAGAGCGAGGTCGGGGACCAGCTCCGGTTGCCGGTGACGCCGACCGAGCTGAAGGAGCGGCCGTGGTAGCTGTTGCGCATGGCCAGGATCGTGTTGCTGCGCCGGTAGGTGGTGGCGAGCAGCAGGGCGGTGTCGTTGGCCTCGGTGCCGGAGGTGGTGAAGAACACCCGGGCGTCCGGGATGCCGCTCAGCTTCGCGATGCGCTCCGCGAGTTCCACCATCTGCCGGTTGAGGTAGAGGGTGGAGGAGTGGACGATCCGCCCGGCCTGCTCACTCACCGCCTTGGTGACCTCGGGCAGGGCGTGGGCGGTCATGGTGGTGAGGATGCCGCCGAAGAAGTCGAGGTAGCGGTTGCCGTGGGAGTCCCAGACGTGGCGGCCCTCGCCGTGGGTGATCTCGATGGGCTCCTCGTAGTAGAGGGCGAGCCAGTCGGGCAGCACGGACCGGTGGCGGCCCAGCAGGTCGTCGGTCACGGCCGCACCAGCCCCTCGTAGGCGTCGGGGCGGCGGTCGCGGTAGAAGGCCCACGTCTGCCGCACCTCCTCGATGAGGCCGAAGTCCAGGTCGCGGACCACGAGTTCCTCCTTGCTGTCGCTGGCGACGTCACCGACGAACTGTCCGCGCGGGTCGACGAAGTACGAGGTGCCGTAGAAGTCGTTGTCGCCGTACTCCTCCACGCCCACGCGGTTGATGGCGGCGACGAAGTACTCGTTGGCGACGGCCGCCGCCGGCTGCTCCAGCCGCCACAGGTGGGACGAGAGGCCGCGGTGCGTGGCGGACGGGTTGTAGACCAACTGGGCGCCGTTGATGCCGAGTTGCCGCCAGCCCTCCGGGAAGTGGCGGTCGTAGCAGATGTAGACGCCGACCTTGCCCACGGCGGTGTCGAAGACCGGCCAGCCGAGGTTGCCGGGCCGGAAGTAGAACTTCTCCCAGAAGCCCTTGACCTGCGGGATGTGGTGCTTGCGGTACTTGCCGAGGACGGTGCCGTCGGCGTCGATCACGGCGGCGGTGTTGTAGTAGTAGCCCGACTGCTCGATCTCGAACACCGGCACGACGATCACCATGCCGGTCTCGCGGGCCAGTTCCCGCATCCGGCGGACGGTCGGCCCGTCGGGCACGGGCTCGGCCCAGCGGTAGTGCTCGGGATCCTGGACCTGGCAGAAGTAGGGGGCGTTGAACACCTCCTGGAACCCGATGACCTTCGCGCCCCGCCGGGCCGCCTCACGGGCGTGCTCCTCGTGTTTCACCAGCATGGACTCGGTGTCCCCGGTCCAGGTGGCCTGGACCAGAGCGGCACGTACGACGTTGGTCATGAGCTGCTCCTTCGACGCGACGTCAGAGCCTCTACGCCCGTAGAAGGGGTCGTAGAGGGACGAACCTAAGCCTCTCGGGCGGCCTTGCCAAGACCATCGTCGTGAACCCGCTGAGTCGATCGCGTTTCGCACTCCTGTGGGTGAGCCGACCGTACGACGCCCTGCCGCAGGATCCGCTTCCCGTCGCGTCACAGCGACGCCACGGAGAGCTCTGCGGCGGGACTCAGGCGGCGGCCGAAGGGGCGGGCGCGGCCGGTGCGCAGCGCACCGCCACCTCGTCCATCGACAGGCCGAGCGTGCCGGCCAGCGCGGCCACCGTGAAGAACGCGGGGGTCGGGGCCCGGCCGGTCTCGATCTTGCGGAGGGTCTCCGCCGAGATGCCGGCGCTCGCCGCGACGTCGGCCATGCTGCGGCCGCCGCGCGCCTCGCGCAGCAGCCTGCCGAGCCGCTCGCCGCGTTCACGCTCTTCCGGGGTCAAGGGGGTGCGCACCATGGCACCCATTCTAATACCGGTATAGTAATTGGCATGGTGGAACTGAAGACCGACACATCGATCGATGCCATGTACGAGGCGGGCCAGGTCGTCGCGGGTGCGCTGACGGCCGTACGGAAAGCCGCCGACGTGGGCGTTTCCCTGCTGGAGCTGGACGAGGTGGCGCGGGACGTACTGCGTGCGGCGGGTGCGGCCTCGCCCTTCCTGGGCTACCGGCCCTCCTTCGCGCCGACCCCGTTCCCCGCGGTGATCTGCGCCTCCGTGAACGACGCGATCGTGCACGGCATCCCGGACGGCTACCGGCTGCGCGACGGGGACCTGGTCTCCGTCGACTGCGGTGCCCAACTGGGCGGCTGGGCCGGGGACTCGGCGATCAGCTTCACCGTGGGCACCCCGCGCCCGGCCGACGTGACGCTGATCGAGACCGCCGAGCGGGCGCTCGCGGCGGGCATCGCGGCGGCCGTCGTCGGCAACCGCGTCGGCGACATCGCGCACGCGATCGGCACGGTGTGCCGCGGCGCGGGCTACGGCATCATGGAGGACTTCGGCGGCCACGGCATCGGCCGCCGCATGCACGAGGACCCGGGCGTGCCGAACGAGGGCCGGCCGGGCCGGGGGATGCCGCTGCGGCACGGCATGTGTCTCGCGATCGAGCCGATGCTCATCGCCGGCGGCACCGACACCTACCACACCGCCCCGGACGGCTGGACCCTCCGCACGAACGACGGCTCCCGCGCCGCCCACGTGGAACACACGGTGGCGATCACCGAGAACGGACCGCGCGTCCTGACGGCCCGCCGGACCGCCTGAGAACGCCCGCACCCCCTGCAACACCCTCTCCCCTCCCCGCACAGGCGGAGGCGCATGGTGCACGCCGGAAGGCCGGGAACGCGCCCCGGCGGCTCCCCTCCGCCCCTCGCGGCAGGACCGCCGTGCCGGGCCGGCGGTCCCGCACCGAAGCCGAGATGGGAACGTTTCTTCGCACAAATGTCCGGGCGAACCGCCCCCGCGCGCCCCACCGGACCGGACGACACCGGACCGGCCGGCAAGCGGAGTCCTCGAGGTTTTGCATACGGTCATACTTTTCCGGACCTTCTTGCCCTGACCGGTGGTTCTGCCGCTAGCTGGGTGCCGCACCGCTCCCCGCTCCGGGCTCCCGATGAGCCGCGGGCATGTCGACGAGGGGAGCGGCCGAGCAGCCAGCACGCGAGGAGAGTCATGAAGAAGGCATACGAAGCGCCGACCCTCGTCCGTCTCGGTACGTTCCGCAAGGAGACCGGGCTCCTGGGCCGGGCCGGAAACGACCGGCTGATCCTGAGCAAGAACTGACGGACGGTACCGAACCGACGTCATGACACCACTGCACGAAAGTGCGGGGACGGGCCCCGGCGAGGCGCACTTCGCGGTCTTCACCGACCGCGAGGAGGCGGCCGCCGCGGCCCGCTCCTTCGCCCGGCCCGGCTGCCGGACCGTGGACCACCCCTCGGGCCGGCCCTGGCTGGTCGGTCACTGGCGCGACGACGAGGCCGTCACCGCACACGCCGGCGAGGCCGCCCTGGCGGTCCTCGGCTGCTGCCCGGTGGAGGCGGACGAACTGCGGCACCGGGCGGCCCGGTTGCGCGACCTCGCCGAGGTCGACGCGCTGGCCCGCTCCCTCCCCGGCAGCTTCCACCTGGTGGCCGCCCTCCACGGGAGGATCCGGGTCCAGGGCACGGCCTCCGGCCTCCGGCTGGTCTTCCACGCGCAGATCGCCGGCACCCGGGTCGTCGCCAGCCGGGCCGACGTGCTCGCCGACGCCCTCGGCCTCGACCCCGACCCCGCGGAACTGGCCGTCCGGCTGCTGTGGCCCGCCCCGCATCCGCTGTACGAGACGTCGCTGTGGCCCGCCGTCACCGCCGTACCCCCGCAGGACGCGGTGGTCGTCGCGGCGGACGGGCGCGGCGCACGGCACACGCGGTGGTGGACGCCGCCCGAACCGGTCGTGCCGCTGATGGAGGCGGCCGGCCCGGTCCGCGCGGCGCTCCAGGACGCCGTCGACGCGCGGACCCGGCAGGGCGGCGTGGTCAGCTGCGACCTGTCCGGCGGGCTGGACTCCACCTCCGTCTGCTTCCTCGCCGACCGCTCCCCCGCCCGCGTGGTGGCCTCCACCTGGCCGGGACGCGACCCGGCCGACACCGACCTGTACTGGGCCGAGCGGGCCGCCGGGTACCTCCCGGACGTCGAGCACGTGGTCTGGGACGCCGACGCCTCGCCGCTGGTCTACGACGACCTGCTGGACATCGACGACGGCCTCGACGAACCCACCATCGGCGTCATGGACCGCTCCCGGGCCCTGCACCACCTGCCGGGACTGGCCGCGCGCGGCAGCCGCGTGCACCTGACCGGCATCGGCGGCGACCACGTGGCCTGGTGCTCCGAGGCGTACTACCACCGGCTGCTGCGCACCCGCCCGCTGCACGCGCTGCGGCAGCTGCGCGGGTTCCGGGCCCTGTGGCAGTGGCCGCTCGACGGCACGGTCCGCGCCCTGGCCGACACACGGCCGTACGGGAAGTGGCTCGCCGACGCCGCCGGCCGGCTGCGCGACCCGTCCCCGTCCTCCGTCGCCACCGCACTCGGCTGGGGCATGGCCCCCCGCCTGCTCGGCTGGATGACCGCGGACGCCGAACGGCTGGCACGGCGGGCACTGCTCGACGCCGCGGCGACGGCGACTCCGCTCCACCCCGACCGGGGCATGCACGCGGACCTGGAGCAGATCCGCTCCACCACCCGCGTCATCCGGCAGTGGGACCACATGGCGGCCCGCGCCGGCCTGCCGATGGCCTCGCCCTTCCTGGACGACCGGGTCGTCGAGGCGTGCCTGGCCGTGCGTCCGGCCGAGCGCGTCACACCGTTCCGGTACAAGCCGGTGCTGACCACCGCGATGAGCGGGGTGGTTCCCGAGCCGTGCCTGCGCCGGACCACCAAGGCCGCGGCCTCCATGGACGCCTCCAACGGACTGCGCGAGAACCGTGCCGACCTGCTGGCGCTGTGGGAGGACTCCCGGCTGGAGCGGCTGGGACTGGTGGACGGCGCCGAGCTGCGCCGGCTCGCCCGGCGGCCGGCCTCCCCCGGTCTGTCCGACGCCGTCCTCTACTCGACGATCGCCGCCGAGGTGTGGCTGCGCGGGCGCTCCCGCAGCCGCGGCGGTACCCGTATCCCGTAGCCCTCCGTGGCCGCGAGGGCCCCTCGCGGCACAGAAAGGCGATGCCATGCCCCTGCGCTTCGACGCACACGTCTCCACCGCCGAGACCGACTACGGCACCGTGCTCCTGAACGAACGGGCCGGAGACTACTGGGAGCTGAACCCCACCGCCACGCTGGTGGTGCGGACGCTGATGGACGGCGGCGAGATCGCCGACGCGGCCGCCGTACTGGTCCGCGAGTTCGACATCGAGCGGCCGCAGGCCCTGCGGGACGTCGAGGCGCTCGTCCGCGACCTGCGCGAGGCGGGGCTGGCCTCATGACCACGCCCAGCGCGCTGGAACGCCCCACCGGGGTGCCGCTCGGGCTGCGCCTGGTCGCCCGTCTGGTCCTGCTGCCCGCCTTCCTGCTCACCCTGCTGCCGCCCCGCCGCATCCGCGCCGTGCTGTGCGTCCTGCGGCGCGGCGCGGCACCCGCCACGGCCGCCCAGGCCCAGAACGCGCGGGACGCCCTGTGCGCGGTCAGCCTGCGCTGCACCGGTCCGAAGGGCTGCCTGCCCCGTTCCCTGGGCGCCGTCCTGCTGTGCCGGCTGCGGGGCACGTGGCCGACCTGGTGCGCCGGGGTCCGGGTCGTGCCGCCCTTCACCGCGCACGCCTGGATCGAGGCGGAGGGCCTCCCGGTCGGGGAGGGCGTGCCCGAGGGGTACTTCGCCCGGCTGGTCTCCGTCGAGCCCCGTCCCCGCCCGCCGTCCCGGTGACCGACGCCCCGATGTCCCGGCACTCCGGCACCCCGGCCGCCGACACCCCGAACGCCGACACTCCCACGGCCGACGTCCCCACCACCGACCCCCCGGCCCGGAACACCGGGGAACCGGCCGGTCCCCCCGCTCCCCCGCCGGCCCCGGGCGAGGACCGGTCCACCCGGGCGGCGCTCGGTACGCTCTACCGTCTCACCGCCGGGCACCGGCGGGCCGTCGCCGTGGCCGCCGTACTGACCCTCGCGGGTTCCGCCCTGGGGCTGGCCCAGCCGCTCGTGGCCCGGCACGCCGTGGACGCGAGCGGCCGCGGGCAGGTCGTCTGGCCGCTGCTGGCCCTGCTCGGCGCGCTGTTCGCCGCCGAGGCCGCGACCGGCTCGGTGGGACGCTTCCTCCTGGAGCGCATGGGCGAGGGTGTCGTACGGCAGCTCCGGTTCGGCCTGGTGGACCGGCTGCTCCGGCTGGAGATGCGGGAGTACGACCGCCACCGCTGCGGCGACCTCGTCTCCCGGGTCACCACCGACACGGCCCTGCTGCGCGAGGTCGTCTCGCAGGCCCTGGTCGACCTGGTGACCGGGAGCGTCGTCGCCGTCGGGGCCGTGGTCCTGATGGCGTGGCTCGACCCGCTGCTGCTGCTCCTGGTCGTGCTCACCGTAGCCGCCGCGGCCGGTGTCGTCACCTCCCTGCTCAAGGGGATCCGGTGCGCCTCCGAACGCATGCAGCGCGCGGTCGGTGCCGTCGCCGCCGACCTGGAACGGGCCCTCGGCGCCCTGCCCATGGTCCGGGTGCACCGCGCCGAGGGGCGCGAGACGGCCCGGGTGGGAGCGCGCGTGCAGGAGGCCCACGACGCGGGCGTGCGCACCGCGAAGCTCGCCTCCGTCATGAGCCCCGCCGTCGAACTCGCCGTCCAGGGCTCCTTCCTCGTGGTCCTCGTCGTCGGCGGCCTGCGCGTGGGCGGCCGGGACGGCTCCCTCGGCGACCTGGTCGCCTTCCTGCTGTACGCCTCCTACCTCGTGCTGCCGCTGTCCTCCGTCTTCCAGGCGGTGGGCCTCGTCCAGCGCGGCATGGGCGCCCACCGGCGCGTCGAGGAGGTGCTGCGCCTGCCCGTCGAGCACACCGGGCCGTCGGTCCCGGCCGCACCCGCCCGCGTCCGGCCCCGCCCCGCGGCGCCGGGCGGCGACGAGCGTCCCGCGCTCGCCCTGGACGGCGTCCGCTTCGGCTACGACCCGCGCCGGCCGGTGCTGCGCGGTGTGTCCTTCGCCGTCGCCCCACGCCGTCAGGTCGCCCTGGTGGGCCCCTCGGGCGCCGGGAAGAGCACGGTCTTCGCACTGGTCGCGGGCTTCTACGAGCCGGACGCGGGCGCCGTGCTCTTCGACGGCCGGCCGGCCGTCGAACTCGGCCGCGACGCGTGCCGGCGCCGTATCGCCGTCGTGGACCAGAACACCCACGTCGTGCACGGCACCCTGCGGGAGAACATCGCCTACGCCGTGCCCGACGCCCCGGAGACGGAGCTGAGGCGGGTGGTGGAGCTGGCCCGGCTCGAGGAGGTCGTCGACCGGCTGCCCGGCGGTCTGGACGCCGTGGTCGGCGAGCGCGGGAGCACCCTCTCGGGCGGCGAACGCCAGCGCGTGGCGCTGGCCCGGGCCCTGCTCGCCCGTCCCTCGTTGCTGCTGCTCGACGAGCCGACCTCCCACCTGGACGCGATCAACGAAGCGGCGCTGACCACGGTGATGAAGGACGTGGCCCGGGAGTGCGCCCTGCTGGTCGTCGCCCACCGCCTGTCCACCGTGCGGCACGCCGATCACATCGTCGTCCTGGACCGGGGCCGGACCGTGGGCCAGGGGCGGCACGAGGAGCTGCTGGCCGCCAACCCCCTCTACCGGAAGCTGGCCGCGAGCCAGATGCTGCGGCCGGGCGACCGCCGGTCCGCGGGCCGCACTCCGTCGCCCTCCTGACATGCCCGCGGATACGGAACGTGTCATCGTGGGCATGAGCGAGCCCCGACCGGGTTACCCGGCCCCGGCACGTCGACCCAGCGAAGGAACGGATGACGATGACGAGTGGTTTCGTCGGCCCGGAGGGCGACCCCTTCGCAGAATTCCTCGCCCGCTTCTTCGGGGGCGCGCGCCCCCGCCAGATCGACATCGGCCGACTCCTCAGCCAGCCCGCCCGGGAACTGGTGCGCGGCGCCGCCCAGTACGCCGCCGAACACGGCAGCCGTGACCTGGACACCCAGCATCTGCTGCGCGCCGCCCTCTCCGCCGAACCGACCCGGAGCCTGCTCAGCCGGTCCGGTGCGGACCCCGACTCCCTGGCGTCCCAGATCGACGACCGGTCGGGACCCGTCCAGCACGGCCCGGGCGAGGCCCCGCCCCCGACCTCGCTGTCCCTGACCCCCGCCGTCAAGCGGGCCCTGCTGGACGCGCACGAGATGGCCAGGGCGTCCGGCGCCGGCTACATCGGCCCGGAGCACGTGCTCACCGCCCTCGCCGCCAACCCCGACTCGGCTGCGGGCCACATCCTCAACGCGGCCCGGTTCTCCCCCTCCGGCCCCCCGGAGGCACCGGAGCCCCCGCAGGTCCGCGCCGAACGGCCCCGCCCCGCGACGGGCACGCCGACCCTGGACAAGTACGGCCGTGACCTCACCGAGTTCGCCCGCGAGGGCCGTGTCGACCCGGTGATCGGGCGCGACGACGAGATCGAGCAGACCGTCGAGGTGCTCTCCCGACGCGGCAAGAACAACCCGGTGCTGATCGGTGACGCGGGCGTCGGCAAGACCGCCGTCGTGGAGGGGCTGGCCCAGCGGATCGCCGAGGGGGACGTACCCGACGTACTCCTCGGACGGCGCGTGGTCGCCCTGGACCTGACGGCGGTCGTCGCCGGGACCCGCTACCGGGGCGACTTCGAGGAGCGGATGAACAACATCGTCGAGGAGATCCGGTCCCACTCCGACCGGCTGATCATCTTCATCGACGAGCTGCACACCGTCGTCGGCGCCGGGGGCGGAGGCGAGGGCGGCTCGATGGATGCCGGAAACATCCTCAAGCCGGCCCTCGCCCGCGGCGAACTGCACATCGTGGGCGCGACCACCCTGGAGGAGTACCGCCGGATCGAGAAGGACGCGGCGCTGGCCCGCCGCTTCCAGCCGATCATGGTGCCCGAGCCGACGCCCGCCGACGCGGTCGAGATCCTGCGCGGTCTGCGGGACCGGTACGAGGCCCACCACCAGGTGCGGTACACCGACGAGGCGCTGCTGGCGGCCGTGGAGCTGTCCGACCGCTATCTGAGCGACCGTCGGCTCCCCGACAAGGCCATCGACCTGATCGACCAGGCCGGCGCGCGGGTGCGGCTGCGGGCCCGGACCAAGGGCACGGACGTACGGGCCATGGAGCGCGAGGTCGAACAGCTGACCTGCGACAAGGACCAGGCGGTCGCCGACGAGCAGTACGAGCGGGCCACGCAGCT
Organism: Streptomyces sp. NPDC044984; assembly: GCF_040646935.1. Taxonomy (NCBI): domain Bacteria; kingdom Bacillati; phylum Actinomycetota; class Actinomycetes; order Kitasatosporales; family Streptomycetaceae; genus Streptomyces; species Streptomyces sp. NPDC044984. Next base: position 19,678 of record NZ_JBEZBE010000033.1, on the reverse strand, counting down.
GCGGGACCGCATCGGGGAGCTGAAGCAGCGGATCACGGACGCCGGCGGCGACGGCGAGGTCGACGAGGGGCAGAGCCTGTGGGTGGACGCCGAGGCGATCGCCGAGGTGGTGGCCCGGCAGACGGGCATCCCGGTCAGCCGCCTCACCGAGGAGGAGAAGGACCGGCTGCTGGGGCTGGAGCAGCATCTGCACCAGCGGGTCGTCGGCCAGGAGGAGGCGGTGCGCGTCGTGTCGGACGCGGTGCTGCGCTCCCGCGCGGGGCTCGCCAGCCCCGACCGGCCGATCGGCAGCTTCCTGTTCCTCGGGCCGACCGGCGTCGGCAAGACGGAGCTGGCGCGGGCGCTCGCCGAGGCGCTGTTCGGCAGCGAGGACCGGATGGTGCGCCTCGACATGAGCGAGTACCAGGAGCGGCACACGGTCAGCCGGCTGGTGGGCGCCCCGCCCGGTTACGTGGGGCACGAGGAGGCCGGGCAGCTCACCGAGGTGGTGCGCCGGCACCCGTACTCGCTGCTGCTGCTCGACGAGGTGGAGAAGGCGCACCCGGACGTCTTCAACATCCTGCTCCAGGTCCTCGACGACGGCCGGCTGACCGACTCGCAGGGCCGGACGGTGGACTTCGCCAACACCGTGATCGTGATGACCAGCAATCTCGGTTCCGAGGCGATCACCCGGCGCGGCGCGACCCTGGGGTTCGCGTCCGGCGGCGCGGACGCGGACGAGGAGGCGCGGCGCGAGCAGATCCTGCGGCCGCTGCGGGAGCACTTCCGGCCCGAGTTCCTCAACCGGATCGACGAGATCGTGGTGTTCCGCCAGCTGACCGCCGAGGAGCTGCGGCGGATCACCGACCTGCTCCTCGAGAGCACCCGGCGCCGGCTGAAGGGCCAGGACATCGCGATCGACTTCACCGACGCCGCCGTCGACTGGCTGTGCGAGCGCGGGTACCAGCCCGAGTACGGCGCCCGGCCGCTGCGCCGCACCATCCAGCGGGAGGTCGACAACCAGCTGTCGCGGCTGCTGCTGGACGGCCGCGTCCGGGAGGGCGGCCGGGTGACGGTGGACACGGCGGACGGGCGCCTGACGTTCCAAACGCGGGAGACGCCGGCTCCCGAGCTGTGAGAGCACCGGCGTCCCCCGCGTGTTCCTAGCGCGTGGGGCGGACCACCATCGCCGAGCCGCCGCCCCTGCGGACCTTCTCCGCCGCCGCGAGCCACCTGCCGTCCGGCAGCCGCTGGACGCCCGTGGTCGCGCCGATCTCCGGGTTCTCCCGGAAGGAGTGTCCGATGGCCTCCAGGCGCTGCCTGACCTCGCTGCCGTACAGGCCGGGTTCGAGGTCCGTCCGTGCCGTGTTGCGCTGGCTGGCGCGCGGCGCGGCGATGGCGTCGACCAGGGGCAGCCCGCGGTCGAGGAACCCGGTGAGGGTCTGCAGCACGGTGGTGATGATGGTGGAGCCGCCGGGCGAGCCGAGCGCCACCACCGGCCGGTCGTGCCGGTCGAGCACGATCGTCGGCGAGATGGACGACCGGGGTCGCTTGCCGGGGCCCGGCAGGTTCGGGTCGTGGACGGCCGGGTTCGCCGGGGCGAAGGAGAAGTCGGTCAGCTCGTTGTTGAGCAGGAATCCGCGGTCGGGCACGGTGATGCCGCTGCCGCCGGTCTGCTCGATGGTGAGGGTGTAGGCGACGACGTTGCCCCACCGGTCGGCGGTGGTGAGGTGCGTGGTGTTCTCGCCCTCGTACGTCGTCGGGGCGGCCTCGCCGCCGGTCGCGCAGGGCTCGGGGTCGCGGGGGTCGCCCGGGGCGAGGGGGCTGGTGAGGACGGCGTCGTCCTCGATGAGGCACGCGCGCGAGTCGGCGAACCGCTGGGAGAGCAGTTCCTCGGTCGGTACGTCCTCGAAGGCGGGGTCGCCGACCCAGCGCCCCCGGTCCGCGAACGCGATGCGGCTCGCCTCGATGAAGCGGTGCAGGTACTGGACGTCGCTCGCCTCGGAGAGGTCGGTGCGCTCCAGGATGTTGAGGGCCTCGCCGACCGTGGTGCCGCCGGAGGAGGAGGGCGCGACGGAGTAGACGTCCAGTCCGCGGTACGAGGTCCTGGTGGGCGGCTGGAACTTGGCGCGGTAGGCGGCGAGATCGCGTTCGGACAGCTCGCCGGGCCGGGCGTTCCAGCCGGAATCGGGGTCCACGGGAGGCTTGTTGACGGTCCGCACGATGTCCCGGCCGATGTCGCCCCGGTACAGGGCGTCGACGCCCTCGCGGCGCAACTCCTTGTAGGTGCGGGCCAGATCGGGGTTCTTGAAGGTGGAGCCGACGGCCGGGAGTTCGCCGCCCGGGAGGAACAGCTCGGCCGTGTCGGGGAAGTGGCGGAAGCGGGTCTCGTTGGCGGCGGTCTGTGCGCGGAAGGTGTCGTCGACTGTGAAGCCGTCGCGGGCGAGGCGTTCGGCGGGCTTGAGGACCGTGCCCAGGCCGCGCTCGCCCCACCTGTCGAGCGCCCGCTGCCAGGTGGCGGGGGTGCCGGGGGTGCCGACCCCGAGTCCGCTGCTGACGGCTTCGGCGAACGGGACCGGCTCGCCGTTCTCCAGGAACAGTCCGGCGTCGGCGGTGAGCGGGGCCGTCTCGCGGCCGTCGAGGGTGTGCACGGTGCGGGAGCGGGCGTCGTAGTAGACGAAGTAGCCGCCTCCGCCGATGCCGGCCGAGTACGGCTCGGTGACGCCGAGCGCGGCGGCCGTGGCGACGGCCGCGTCGACGGCGTTGCCGCCCTTCCTCAGGATCTCGATCCCGGCGGCGGAGGCGTCGGGATCGACGCTGGAGACCGCGCCGCCGTGGCCGACGGCCACCGGGACCTTGTCGGGGGTGTGTCGGGCGGGCGTCTCGTGCCGGTCGGGCGGCGGGGCCGCCCCCACCGACAGGACGGCGGCACCGGCCGCCAGGGCTGCGAGATTCCGTGCGACAGGACGGCGCATCCGTACCTCCGGTAAACGGCTGTCCGCGCAGCCTAGTTCGTCACCGGGCTCCCGTCAGGGATGCCGAAGGGGTGTGCCGTCCCGTCGTCCGGCGGGCCTTGCGGTCTACGTCTCGAACACGGGTTTGCGTGGGACCGCTAGCATGCGCGCCCATGAGTGACGACGTGCGCAACATCGTTCTGGGCGTGGTGGCCGCCGGCATCAGCGCCGCGCTGGGCTGGATCGCCCGTACCTATCTGTGGAGGCGGAAGCTCCGGCGCAAGCAGGCGTTCTTCGGCCTGCCGGAGAACTCCGAGTCCCTGCTCGTCGTCAACCGCGATCCGGCGGCGGCGGAACCGGCGGTGCACCGCTTCGACGTGTTCGCGCTGCTCGAGCTCTCCGCGCTGATCAAGGACTGCGGGGCGCACGTCCAGATGATCACCCAGGACGCGGCCCACCAGGGCTTCGGCGAGCGGACCGAGTTCTGTGTGGGCGGGCCGGGGTCGAACCGGCGGATGGTGGCCCACATGGCGGCCATGCTGCCGGGGGTGCGGGTCAACATAGATCCGGAGCCGGGCCCGGACCGGGGCGCCTTCCAGATCGGTTCCGAGCGCTACCGCATGGACCCGGGCGTCACCGAGTACGTCCTGCTGGCGCGGCTGACCGCCGGTGAACGGCGCGAGACGCGGCCGGTGTTCCTGTTCTGCGGTCAGCGGGCGATCACCAACCAGGCCGCGACCCGCTACCTCGCCCGCCACCACGAGCGGCTGGCCCGCAAGTACGGCTCGAACTCGTTCGTCCTGCTGCTGAAGGTGATCAACTCACAGGCGTACGGCCCCGATGTGGTCGAACTGGTCGCGGATGTGACCAGGACCGCGCAGAGCGCGCTGCCGGCTGCCGCGCCGCGCACCGGTCACCGGGCGGGCTGACCTCGTCCGGCACCACCCGTCCGGCGCGCAGCTGACCTTCTCCTCGCCGGCGGGCGACCCGTCGGGGTCGCGTCCGCCGCGCGAGCAGTGATCTCCGACTGCCGCCGGACGGGACTGGCCGATGTGCTCCGCCGCCCCGTGGACGTGGGGCGGTGGGCCCCTCCCGGTGACGGTGTCCCCGCTCCTGACGCGGAGTCCCCTCCCCCACCGGGATGAAGGGACCATCCTAGTCGAGGTCCGGGCGAACGGATCCATGGGCCTCATCCGTCAGTGCTTGAGGATCTTGGAGAGGAAGTCCTCGGCCCGGTCGCTCCTCGGATCGCCGAAGAACTCACCGGGCGGGCGGTCCTCCACGATCCGGCCGTCGGCCATGAGGACCACGCGGTGGGCGGCCGGGCGGGCGCATCCCGTCTCGTACGTGACCACGATCACGGTCATGCCCTCACCGGCCAGTTGCCGCACGACCTCCAGGACCTCGTTGATCACCTTCCGGTCCAGGGCGGAGGTCGGCTCGTCGAACAGCACCGCCTTGGGCTCCACCGCCGGCGCCCGCGCGATCGCCACCCTCCCCCAGTGCCTCAAAGGCCTGGGAGGCGACCCCGGTTGCCGGCCGCCCGAGAGCTGCGCCGGGTACTCGTCCGCCCGGTCGACGACGCCGACGCGGTCGAGGAGGTCGCGGGAGCGCCGGTCGGCGTCCTCCTTCTTCCGTCCGCGGACCTTCACCCGGCCCGGCGAGACGTTCCGCGGCACGGTCTTGTGCGCGAAGAGGTTGAACGACTGGAAGACCATGCCGACGTCGGCGCGCGGCCTCGCCAGCACCTTGCCCTCGTGCGGGAGCGGCTGTCCGTCGAGCAGGATCGTGCCGGACCGGACGGTCTCCAGCCGGTTGATCGCCCGGCACGGCGCCGACTTCCCCGACCCCGACGGGCCGATGACGACGACCACCTCTCCCCTGCCCACGGTGCGCCCGACGTCCCGCGGGACGCGGAGGCCCCCGAAGTACTTGTCGGCGTCACGCAGCTCGATCAGCGGATCGACGGTCATGCCCGCCCCTACTCGTCTCGGCCGTGCAGCGGTCGCCGCAACGTATCCGGACAAGATCACCGGGAGGGTGCGACACGCGTTCCTCGGTCATCAGCCGTATTTACACCGGTGTGCGCCGAGTGGCGGACCGGGGCCTCACGCCTCCGCGACCTCCGCGTACAGCTGGGACAGCTCGGGCACGCCGTCGGCCGCCCACTCGTGTCCGGCGTCCACGACGTCGAACTCCCGGCCGGAGGTGAGCCGTACGACCGGCTGGCCGTCCGCGCGGATCTCCCAGCCGGCCCCCGGCACGGTGCGCACGATGACGGTGCCGAGATACAGTCCGGCGTCGTTGCCCAGCCAGGTCGCGGTCTCCTCGTCGTCCCGCCAGCGCGGCACCAGCTGGTCCAGCGCCTCCAGCGAGGCCGGGGAGTCGTCGAGCCGGACCCCCGCCCGGTCGGCCTGGGAGCGTAAGAGCTCGCATTCGGCGAGGAGTTCCGCGATGCCCTCGGGATCGGGAACTCCCGTCTTCCGGCGCCGGTTGCCCAGGAAAGGGATGTTCATACCGCCAGCCTGTCATCCGTACCGTGTCGCACACCACAGGCGCGCGGGGTCGGACGGCGGCCGGCCGGCGTCTCGCTACACGTCGAGGTCCACCACGACCGGTGCGTGGTCCGAGGCGCCCTTGCCCTTGCGCTCCTCGCGGTCGACGTAGGAGTCCGTGACCGCCTTCGCGAAGGGCTCGTTGCCGTACACCAGGTCGATGCGCATGCCCCGGTTCTTGGGGAAGGCGAGCTGGCGGTAGTCCCAGTACGTGAACGGGTGGTCGTACTTGAGGGGGCGCGGGACGACGTCGGAGAGGCCGGCCTCGCGCAGGGAGGCGAGGGCGGCGCGCTCGGCGGGGGTGACGTGGGTGGAGCCCTCGAAGACGGCCCGGTCGAAGACGTCGTCGTCGGTCGGTGCCACGTTGTAGTCGCCCAGGACGGCGAACGGGCGGCCGCCCGCCGCGTCGCCGGCCACGGCGGCCTTGAGCGCCTCGAACCACTGGAGCTTGTACGCGTAGTGGGGGTGGTCCACCTCGCGCCCGTTGGGCACGTACACCGACCAGACGCGGACCGGGCCGCAGGTCGCGGAGACGGCGCGGGGTTCGACGGAGCCGTCGTAGCCGGGGTCGCCCGGCAGGCCCTTGACGACGTCCGTCAGGCCGACGCGGGAGAGCACCGCCACGCCGTTCCACCGGCCGGTGGCGTTCACCGCCGACTCGTAGCCCAGCTCGCGCAGCTCCTCCACCGGGAACTTCTCCTCGGCGACCTTGGCCTCCTGGAGGCACAGCACGTCCGTGCCGCTGCTCTCCAGCCAGGCCAGGAGCCTCGGCAGGCGGGCGGTGATCGAGTTCACGTTCCAGGTCGCGATGCGCATGTTCCCCAACCTACCCGGCACCTGTGACAACGCTCGCCCGCCGCCCGCCGCCTCACAGCTCGGCGGAGCCGCCCGGCGCGAGCCGCAGGTGTTCCGCGCCGCCGAGCGCGCCGATCTGGCGGTCGTAGACCGGCCGGGCGAGGTCGGTGAGGAGGGCGTCGTGGATGTCGTAGGCGCGCCGCGGCTTCACCTCGCGGACGTAGTCGATGACCTCGGAGATCTTGTTCCAGGGCGCCATGACCGGCAGCATCAGCGTCTCGACCGGCCGGTCGGGGACGGTGAGCGCGTCGCCCGGGTGGAAGAGCTTCCCGTCGTCGACGAGGTAGCCGACGTTGGTGACGCGCGGGATGTCGGGGTGGATCACCGCGTGGAGTTCACCGTGGACCTGGACGTCGAAGCCGGCGGCGGTGAAGGTGTCGCCGTGGCCGACGGTGTGCACGCGGCCCGGGAAGGCCGCCGAGAGCTGTTCCGCGACCGACCTCAGGGTCCAGATCTCGACGGCCGGGTCGGCCTCCAGCGCGGTCCGCAGCCGGCCCTCGTCGAAGTGGTCGGGGTGCTCGTGCGTGACCAGGACGGCGTCCGCGCCGAGGGCCGCGTCCTGCTCGCTGAACCCTCCGGGGTCGAGGACGAGGACGCGGCCGTCCTTCTCCAGGCGGACACAGGCGTGCGACTTCTTCGTGAGCTTCATGGTTCCATCCTGCCCCCGTGCCGCTCACGGCCGCGCGGAGCACCCCCGGGGGGCTCATTCCTGGGGCGTGGTCTCCTCGCGGACCACCTGCTGGGCCACCCGGAAGGCGCTGTTCGCCGCCGGGACGCCGCAGTAGACGGCCGCCTGGAGCAGCACCTCCTTGATCTCGTCCGGGGTGAGCCCGTTGCGCAGGGCGGCCCGGACGTGGAGGGCGAGCTCCTCCAGGTGGCCGCCGGCGACGAGGGCGGTGAGGGTGACGCAGCTGCGGGTGCGCCGGTCGAGTCCGGGCCGGTCCCAGACCTCGCCCCAGGCGTAGCGGGTGACGAGCTCCTGGAAGTCGCCCGAGAAGTCGTCGGTCCCGGCCAGCACCCCGTCGACGTGCGCGTCGCCCAGCACTTCCCGGCGGACCTTGAGCCCGGCGTCGTAGGCGTCCGGTCTGCCCTGCGGCCGCTGCGGTGCGACGGGCGGCGGGGCGATCTCGGCGACGGGGACCTGCTGCGGCGGGGCGACGGCCGGCACCGGCTTCACCGCCGCCGCCGGCAGGGCGACGTGGCCGGTGGCGGTGTCGAAACCGGGCTGCCAGGCGGTGGAGAAGTGCCGCACCAGCAGATCGGTGACGGCGGCCGGCTGCTCCACCGGCACCAGGTGGGAGGCGCCGGGTACGACGGCGAGCCGGGCGTCCGGGATCCCGGCGACCAGGGTGCGGGCCTCGGCGGGGCCGGTGACCTGGTCCTCGGAGCCGACCAGCACCAGGGTCGGCACGCCGACGCTGCCGAGTCCGGCCCGCACGTCGAACGAGGCGAGCGCCTCGCAGGCGGCGATGTAGCAGCCGGGGTCGGTGGTGCGCACCATCTGCACGGCCCATTCGGTGATCGCGGGCTGGGCGGCGGCGAAGCCGCCGGTGAACCACCGCTCCGGCGCGGAGCGGGCGATGGGGTCGAGCCCGTTGGTCCGTACGATCACCCCGCGCCGGCGGAACTCGTCCGCCGTGCCGAAGCGGGGCGAGGCGGCGATCAGCGCGAGGGACGCCAGGCGCTCGGGGTGGCGCAGGGCCAGCTCGATCCCCACGGCGCCGCCGAGCGCGCAGCCCGCGTAGCCGAAGCGCTGCACGCCGAGGCTCTCGAGGGTGGCGAGCAGCCGCGTGGTGAGATCGGCGACCGAGCCCGCGGGGTGGGCGGGGGCGCCTCCGTGTCCCGGCAGATCGAACCGGAACACACGCCACTGCTTCGTCAGCTCGGGGACCTGCCGGTCCCACATGTGCCATGTGGTACCCAGTGAGGGACCCAGGATCAGGACCGGAGCGTCTTCTGGCCCGTCAAAGCGGTATTGCAGGGTGTTGGGTGGTGTCTCGCTCACGCCCCAGACCCTCTCACGTCTCACGGACGCCCCTATAACGCAGGGGTGCGGGAAACCGGTCTGACCAGGTTGAAGACCTCGCGGGCGGCATATCGCTTGAGGCATCGGATGATCTCACGGCGGGTCTTGCCCTCCTGGGTGCGGCGTTCGTAGTACGCCCGGGTGCGCGGGTCGTGGCGCAGGCGGGTGAACACGATGCGGTGCAGGGCAGCGTTCGCCTGCCGGTCGCCGCCGTAGTTGAGCCGACGCGTGCACCGTCGGCCAGAGGAGTACTCGATGGGGCTGACTCCGCAAAGGGCAGCAAAGGACGCCTCAGTGTTCAGTCGCTCGGGATTGTCCCCCATGGTGATCAGGAGAGTGGCGGCACTGTCCGGGCCGATGCCCACCGGTACGAGCAGTTGCGGCGCGTAGCGTTCGACGAGCCGGGTCAGGCGTTGGTTCAGCTCGTTGATCTGTCCGCTGAGCTGTTCGATGCGTTCGGCGAGCATGCGTAATGTCATGTGGGTGGCCTGGGCCACCGCGTCCTCGTCTCCCCCACCATCGGGTGGGCTGAGGGTCGCGCAGGTGCGGAACAGCTCGGCATTGCCCAAGGTCGACAACCGTTCCCGCAGGGCGGGGTCGGCGATGACCAGGACGGCCTTGAGCTGGTTGATCGCCTGGGTGCGGGCCTTGACCGCGGAGTCCTTGGCGAGTTTGTAGATCCGGGCGCTGTGCACGGGTCCGTCGCCGGATTTGGCCTGGGCCCGGGCGCGACCACTGAGCACGGCTCGCGCTGCGGCCTGCGCATCGAGCGGGTCCGACTTACCGAGCAACCGGCGGGCCGACCGGTCGGGCCGGTTCACTTCGAACACCTGGATCTGCTGGGTCACCAGGTAGCGGGACAGGCCCGCTCCGAAGGTGCCGGTGCCCTCCACGCCGGCTCGGCGCACCGTACCCCGCTTGCGGGCCCACACGAGCAGTTGTCGGTAACCGGCCGCCGTCGCCGGAAAGGACTCGGTGCCCAGGATCTTCCCGAGCGGGGAGATCACGGCGGCGACGTGAACCTTGCCGTGCGTGTCCACGCCCAGGACGACCTCGCGCCGGACGGGCGGATCCGTGCTCGAGGAGGTACTGCGCTGTCGGGTCGTCATGATGATTCGCCTCCTACGTGGTGACGTGCTGGCTGTGTGGATGGCACCGGCCCGCTCGGGCGGTCTGAACCGTGATGGCGCCTGGAACTCGGCAAGGCCCCTATAGGGACACGCCCTGTGGCTCGGTGGCAGGCAGCATCCCGCAACGACGGTCGACATGCCGGTGACTGGACACTTCGGTCAAAAATCTCACGAGTCAGACCCCCGTACGGGACGGCATCGCGCAACCGTCCCATCGATCCCGGCGCACCGACACGTCTCGACCACAACCGGACGGCTTCGCCCGAACCAGTGCCCGACCCGGCCGGAGCAGGCTGACAATGAGCTGACTCCCCGCCCACTCGTGACCGGCAATGAAGGACAGCGATGTGGCCCGCCTTACGGTCGTCCTTCATCGACCATCGCACGAACGGCTTCGAGTCCTCTTTCCGATACACGGCTAGCCACAAGTCATATAGCGGGCCACCAAAAGGACACGGACAGCAGCTTGGCAAGAGCCGTAACCCAGCTGGCAGTAGCGCCCTGACGGTCCATGGCCCGTTAATTCTCAGCACTGCACTGAACTGCCTGGAACATCCGGATATGACGCCACGAGGCACCCGCGGCGGTCCTCGCGGAGCAGATATCGGTTCTCCGCGCCCGCAGCGCGATCCTGTCGCCCACGAGGCGGCATCCCGTCTCCGGCATCCGGGGCCAGGCCCGGTCGGGAAGGGTACGCACGAGGCCGGGGCCCGGCCCCGGGACATCCGCCTGCGCACACCACCGCGTCACGGGCAGCGACCGCCGGCGTGATCCGCGTCCGCCCACCGCCCGGCGTCAAGAAGCGGGCCACAAAGTTTCCACTTCTGCCGCTGATGCTGGAGCGGTGGCCGCAGTCGGCCCCTCATCGCACACGGCCCGCCAAGGAGAAGTCATGTCCCCCGTGACGCATCACACCGCGCCCACCCGGTTCGTCGAGGCGGACGGTGTCCGTTACGCCTACCGCAGGCTGGGTACCGGCGGCCCGGCGCCGCTGGTGATGCTCCAGCACTTCACCGGCAACCTCGACAACTGGGACCCCGCGCTCGTGGACGCCCTGGCGGCGGAGCGCGAGGTCATCCTCGTCGACTACCCCGGGGTGGGCTCCTCGACCGGGACACCGGCGCGCACCGTCGCCGAACTGGCACGGCAGATCATCGACTTCACCGTCGCCCTCGGCCTGGAGCGGATCGACCTCCTGGGCTTCTCCCTCGGTGGTTTCGCCGCCCAGGACATCGCGCTGGTGCGACCCCGCCTGATCCGGCGCCTGGTGCTGGCCGGCACCGGTCCGAAGGGCGCGCCGGGAATGCACGGCTGGCGCGAGGACATCGAGAACCGCGCCCGTGCGAAGGAGCCGACCGGCGAGGACCTGCTGTACATCTTCTTCGCGCACACCGAGACCAGCCAGGCCAAGGGGATCGAGTTCCTCGGCCGCTTCATGGCGCGCACCGAGGACCGGGACGTGCCCAGCAGTCTCACCTCACGCGACGCCCAGTACGACGCCGTACTGGAGTGGGGCGTCCCCGACCACTCGGCCCTCCAGCGGCTGACCGGCATCCAGGCCCCCACCCTGATCGTCCAGGGCGACGACGACCTGATGATCCCGACGAAGGCCAGCCACCTGATGGCCGGTCTCATACCGGACGCGCGCATCCGCATCTACCCGGACGCAGCACACGCGTCGCTGTTCCAGTACCCGCACGACGTGGCCAAGGACGTCAACGCGTTCCTCGGCTGATTCCATCCCACACGCACCAGGAGCATCACCATGTCCGATCTGCTCAGCACCGTCCTCGACGCCCACGGAGGCCGCGCCCGCTGGGAGGAGGCGAACGAGATCCACGCCCGCCAGTTCTTCGGCGGCGCCCTGTGGGGGATGAAGGGCCATCCGGGAGCCCTTGACGATGTGGACGTCACCGTCGGGCTGCGCCGCCAGTACGTCCGGCAGGACCCCTTCTTTCAGGACGGCCACCACACGTCGTTCACGGCGGACCGGGTCGCGGTGGAGGACACCGACGGCAGGGCCGTCGAGGAACTCCTCGATCCGCGCACCTCGTTCGCGGGCCACGACCTGATGACCCCGTGGAGCCGGCTCCAGCTCGCCTACTTCTCCGGCAGCGCGATGTGGACCTACCTGGCCGAGCCCCTCTCCCTCACCTTCCCGGGCGTGCGCACCGAGGAGATCGGCACCTGGACCGAGGAGGGCGAGACCTTCCGCCGCCTGCACGTGGTCTTCCCTGACAGCATCGCCACGCTCAGCACCGAACAGACCCTGTACGTCGACGGCTCAGGGCTGATCAGACGGCGTGACTACAGCGTGGAGATCGCCGGCTCCACGCCCGCGGCCCACTACGTCTCCGGCCACCGGGAGGTCTCCGGACTGGTCATTCCGACCACCCGGATGATCTACAGCCGGGACGAGAGGGGACACAAGGTCCCCGACCCACTGGTCGTGTCGGTCCGGCTGGAGGACGTGACGGTCTCCTGACCGTCGCTTCCCGGTTTCCCGATCCCCAGAAAGGCAGCACCACCATGAACAGCATCTCAGCGACGTCCTCCGGGACGTTCATCCTCGGCGGCGAGCTGGAGGTGAACCGGCTCGGTTACGGCACCATGCAGCTGACCGGTCCCGGTGTATGGGGTCCTTTCCCCGACCAGGAGCGGGGCGTGCGTGTGCTGCGTCGCGCCGTGGAACTCGGCGTGACGCTCTTCGACACGGCCGACTCCTACGGTCCCGGCGCGGCGGAGGAACTTCTCCACAAGGCTCTCCACCCGTACCCGGAGAACCTGGTGATCGCCACGAAGGCCGGCCTGACCCGTCCAGGTCCCGGCCAGTGGCGGTCGAACGGGCGGCCCGAATACCTACGGCGGCAGGCGGAGTCCAGCCTGCGCCGACTCGGCCTGGAGCGCATCCCCCTCTTCCAGCTGCACCGCATCGACCCCGCCGTGCCCTTCGAGGAGCAGATCGGCGTCCTGCGGGAGTTGCGCGACGAAGGCAAAGTCGCCCATGTCGGGCTCTCCGAGGTGGGCGTCGAGGATCTGGACCGCGCCCAGGCGATCGTCCCCATCGCCTCCGTGCAGAACCTCTACAACGTGGCGCAACGCGACTCCGAGGAGGTCGTGCGGTACGCGGAGGCGAACGGCATCGCCTTCCTGCCTTGGTTCCCGCTGGCCACCGGGCAGCTCGCGAGTCCGGGCGGCCCGCTCACCCGGATCGCGGACCGGCTGGGCGCCTCGCCGTCCCAGGCGGCCCTGGCCTGGCTGCTGCGCCGCTCACCCGTCGTGCTGCCGATTCCCGGCACCTCGTCGGTGGCGCACCTGGAGGACAACGTGGCGGCCGCCGCGCTGGAGTTGTCACAGGCCGACTTCGAGGCCCTGAGCCACCCCTTCGCACGGGGCTGACCCGGTCGGCCACCAGGTCAGCCGGAGCGCCGCCGGACGGCACCCTCAAGGTGCCGGGCTGGACGGCGGCGTGACCCTGACCGGCTTCTGAAACCGTTCTGCCTCGCTTGGCCACTTGACCATTTTAAGACGACCGGTCATATTGAAAGGGTGGTGGTGCGCCACCGCTCCTGACCGGCCGGAACTCTTCACCCACCCTCTTTCTGTTCAAGGAGCTGCACCATGACCGCATCGACGACCCGCCCCACCGTCGCCGTCGCGTACCACTCCGGCTACGGACACACCGCGGTGCTGGCCGAAGCCGTACGGCGCGGCATCGCCGGAACCGGGGCCGACGTGGCCTTCGTGAACGTCGACGACATCAGCGAGGAGCAGTGGCAGCAGCTGGACGACGCGGACGCGATCATCTTCGGCTCCCCCACGTACATGGGCGGCGCCTCGGCCGGCTTCCACGCCTTCGCCGAGGCCACCAGCCGTCGGTTCATCGAAGGACGCTGGGCTGACAAGCTCGCCGCCGGCTTCACCAACTCCGCGTCCAAGAGCGGCGACAAGAGCAACACCCTGGCCTTCTTCGCCGCCCTGGCGGCCCAGCACCAGATGCTCTGGGTCAGCCTGGGCCTGGCCCCCGGCTGGAACAGCACCACCGCATCGGAGAACGACTTGAACCGTCTCGGCTTCTGGGCCGGGGCCGGTGCCCAGACCCCGATGGACGGCGGAACCGACACCGTCCACGCCGCGGACATCGCCACCGCCGAGTACCTGGGCGCGCGGGTGGCCCGTCACGCCGCGACGATCAGCGCCGGCCGCCGCGCCCTCTCCGTCGCCGCCTGACCCCGGGTGGTGGCCTGCCGACCGCGGCAGGCCACCACCCGTTCCCTTCCGGAACGACGACCGCGAGGAGACGCCGTGAAGCTCCCTGCAGTGACGCCCATGACACCTCGGCCGGCACCGGTCGGACCGCGCACCTCCGCATCCGAGGGGCCCGACGGTCGGGGCAGCCCTCTGTCGACGTGGGGCGTCGTGGCCGCCTCTGTCGCCGTCGCCTTCGGAGCGGGGGCCGGCAGTCCCCTCTTCGTGCTCTACCAGCGCCAGTGGGGTTTCTCCGACTGGGAGTTGACGGCGGCCTTCACCGTCTACGCGGTAACCCTCCTGGCCACCCTGCTGGTCGCCGGATCGGCCTCCGATCACATCGGCCGCCGTCCGGTGCTGGTCGTCGCCATGCTTCTGCTGCTGGTGACCAGTGGGCTGTTCCTCGCCGCCGACGGTATCGGCTGGATCATCGCGGCCCGCGCCGTCCAGGGCATGGCGACCGGCGCGGCCACGAGCACCTTCACCGCCGCGATCATCGAACTCGCCAGCCCTCGCCGACTGCCCCTGATGACCGTGCTGACCAGCGCTGCCCCGGTCGGCGGTCTCGCCCTGGGGGCGCTCTTCGCAGGTTTGGCGGTGGAGTTCACCGACCACCCCACCGCGGTCGTCTTCCTTGGCCTCACCCTCGTCCTGCTCTACGGCATCGTCTCGGTGCTCACCGTTCCCAAGACAGCGGATCGCCGTCCAGGTGCCCTGGCCTCCCTGCGTCCACAGATCAACGTCGTCCGGCCGGCCCGCGGCTGGTTCTGGTCGCTGGCGCCGCTCGTCGCGGCCGGCTGGATGTTCTCCGGCCTCTTCCTGGGGTTGGCGCCCTCCTTCGACAGCCAGGTCTTCGGCATCCACAGCGGGGCGGTGAACGGCGTGATCGTCGCGCTGCAGCCCATGGCCGCGGCCGTCGCGGGCATCGCCTTCGGCCGTATGCCGGCCACGGCGGCCACCCGCGCAGGCGCGATGCTGCTCCTCACGGGCTCCGTACTGGCGGGCGCCGGCGTCGCGGCGTCCAGCCTCCCGCTCGTCATCGCCGGTGCCCTCACGGGCGGTTCGGGACAGGGCGCGGCGTTCGGCTCCTCTCTGCGCATCCTCGGCCCCACCGCCGGCAACGCCCACCGCGGCGGCCTCTTCGCCGCGGTCTACCTCATCGCGTACACCGCCTACGGGGTACCGGTCCTACTGGCCGGTCTCGCGACCGACTTCGTTCCGTTGCCCACCACGGTGGTCGCCTACGGCGCCGCCGTCGCCCTGCTCGCCGCGACAGCCGCTCTCTCCCTCGCCCGGCGGGCGCGCCGGGCGGGCAGCCCGCACCTCGTCCAAGGAGGCTGACATGCCACGTGTGAGCGTGCGGGAACAACTGATCGAGCACGCCGAAGACGTGTTCCGCCTCAAGGGCTTCAACGCGGCCAGCGTGCGGGACATCACCGAGGCGGCGGGTGTGCCCAAGGGGTCGTTCTACAACCACTTCACCGGCAAGCAGGATCTGGCCTCGGAGATCGTGGCACGATACGCGAGGGCCACCGACTTCTCCACTCTGAGCGACGAAGGCCCCGCCCTGGAGCGGCTGCACCGGCACCTCACCGGACAGATCGACCGCGTCCGCGCCTCGGGCGTGGAGTTCGGATGCCTCCTGGGCACCCTCGCCGGCGACGGTGCCACCGCGGGGCGGCGCGTACGGGAGAGCGTGCGCGAGGCCCTGGACAGCTGGACGGAGGCGATGACGGGGACGATCGCCGAAGGGCAGGCCACTGGGGAGATCACGGCGGACCGGTCGCCCGCCGCTCTCGCGGTCTTCCTGCTCGACCTCCTGGAGGGCGCTACGCTGCGGGCTAAGGTGGTCGGGGACCAGTCCTCCGTCGCCGACGAGGTCGCCATCGCCCTGGACGCCCTGCGCGCCTGACACTCCGGCACCGGCGTGCGGCACACTCTTCACCCACACGTGTTCCCCGGGCGCCCGGTGCACGCACGGCCCGGCAGGTCCAGTCACCGTGGGGCAGGCCGGCACCAGGCACCACCGTGGTACTGCGCCCACCGTCCGTTGCGGACAGCCACGGGTTCGGTCGAATCGGCAGGCGCAGCGGTACGGCGGTGACGCCCGCAGCCGTAGCGTCGTGGCAGCAGCAGTCAGCGAAGCGCCGGCCTGACCTGCGGCAGCGCCGCCGGGGCGCGGCCGGAGCGCGCACGCCGTCCGGCGGATGGGATCACGACGCGTCCGGCACCGGCCCGTGCGGTCCGGGTGACGCCCGTCCGCCGCCGGCTCTCGCGGGCCAGCTCCGCCGCGTACGCCAGGACCAGCGGATGCACGTCGTACCGGTCCGGCCGTACAGGCGTCAGCAGCCGGGCACGCACCAGTGCGGCGACGGCCTCGGCGGCCACATGGGCCGGCACGGGAACGAGACGCGTCAGCTCCGCGGTGCTCAGCCTTCCCCGCCCGTGCCGTGGCAGAGCGCGGAACAGCCGGGCCGCGTCGGATCCCAGGAGGCGGTACGACCAGGAGAAGGCGGCGCGGACCGGATTGTCCCGGTCGTTGTCGCTGAACGCTTCGAGGTTCTCCCCGGCCGCCGCCAGTTCGTCGGCGATCCGCCGCAGCGGCACGTCCGGGTAGGCCGTCGCCCTGGCGGCCACGATGCCCAGGGCCAGCGGCAGCCGGCCACAGCGCTCGACGATGTCGGAGATTGCTGCGGCGTCCGTGACGGGGCCTCCGGTGCCCACCCGTTGGACGAAGCAGTCGGCCGCCTCCTGTGCGGAGGGAACGTCCAGCGACATCAGCCGGGCGCCGTTCATGGTGGCGAGGTCCGTGAGCCTGCGACGGCTCGTGATCAGAACCGAGCACCGGGCCGAGCCGGGCAGCAACGGCCTTACCTGGTCCGCGTCGTGGGCGTTGTCGAGCACCATCAGGACCCTTCGGGTGGCCAGCACGCTGCGGAACAGCGCGGCCCTGGCGTCCGTCCGAGCGGGGACACGGGTGCGGTCTACCCCCAGTGCCGCGAGGAAGCCGGCCAGTATCTCGCCCGCTTCGGCCGGGCCGTCGGCCGAAGCGAACCCGCCGAGGTCGGCGAAGAGCTGGCCGTCCGGGAAGCTGGCGGCGATCCGGTGCGCCAGGTGGACGGCGAGAGCGGTCTTGCCGACGCCGGCGATGCCGTCCACGGCCAGCACGCGCAGCGCGTCGTCGTCGGCCGCCGCGAAGCGCGCCGCCTGCTCCAAGAGTTCGGTACGTCCCATGAAACAGGGAAGGTCAGCGGGGAGTTGGGCGAGCGCCGGATGGTGCGGTACCGGCGCTTCCGGACGGACCTGCCGGAGGGTGGCGGCGGGAGTCACCGGGCCGGCGTTCGCAGTCGGTGGCCCTGGCTCCCGGGGTTCGCGCAGGATCCGGTCGTAGGCGGCGCGCACGTCCCTTCCCGGTGACAGTCCCAGCGCCTCCTTCAGGTCGGCGCGGAAGCGGTGGTAGAGCGTGAGCGCCTCGGCCTGTTTGCCGTCGGCGGTGAGCAGGAGCATCGTCCGGGCCAGCACTTGCTCATTGAACGGCTGCCGTTCCACCGCCTGGCGTGCCGCCAGGAGGACGGCTCCGGGCCGGTCGCAGCCCAGGGCGACGGTCGCAGCCGCCGACACGGCGGCGACGTACTCGTGATCCACCGAGGCGAAGACCCGCGGCACCGGGTCCGCGGTCACGACGTCCGCCGCGCACCGGCCCCGCCACTGCTCCAACGCCGCGACGAACAGGTCCACCGCCTCGTCGGCGTCCGCGGCCGCACGGGCCCGCCGCACCAGGTGCCGGAAGGCCAGCAAGTCCAGTTCGTCCGGACCGACCCGCAGCAGATAACCGCCGGCCCGGCGGACCAGCCACTGGCCCGGCGCACGGGCCGGGAGCCCCGGTTCGAGCAGGCGGCGCAGCGCACCGACGTACCGGTGCACGGCATTGGCCGCGCTGGCGGGCGGATCCTCCTCCCAGAGCAGAGCGACGAGTTCCTCCAGGGACACCGGGCGTCCGGCCCGTGCCAGCAGCGCCGCCAGGACGAGCCGTTGCTGCCGTGGCCCGGTGGGCAGTTCGACACCGTCCGCCCACACCCGTACCGGGCCGAGGACGGTGAAACGGACGCTGGGTCCGACGGCTCCCGGTTCCCCGGCCGGTCCGCCGGTCGTCGCGCCCCTCGGGTGCATGGTCATGACGGCCTCCGCTCGTTGCTCCCGTACCGTCCGCCGCATGCGGAACTCCGGCGGCCGGGCCAACGTAGGGCGCCGGGCCGGGGGCCCGCATCGGTCGGATGACTCAACGCCGCCGTTCCTCGGCAGACCCGGGGAGACGAGTCATGTGACCGATGCGCGGCAGGCGGCGTCGGGGTGACGCTGGGACCTGACGGCCGTCGACCGGAACCACCGGGAGAGCCGTCCACTGTCCGTTCGTAACACCTCTGAGGGAGTGCACGCCGATGATCGGTACCGAGGACGTCGTGGAGGACGTCGATCTGCTGGTGGTGGGCGGGGGCAAGGCCGGCAAGACGCTGGCCATGGACACCGCCCGGGTCGGCCGCAAGGTGGTCATGGTCGAACGCGGCATGATCGGCGGCACCTGCATCAATGTGGCGTGCATCCCGACCAAGGCCCTGGTCACCAGCGCCCGACTGGCCCGCCGCGCGGCCACGGCCGAGTCGCTGGGGCTGAACCTGGGCAAGCTGGAGGTCGACCTGCGGCTCCTGCGCTCCCACAAGGAGGGTGTGGTCTCGGAGATGGTCGACCTCAACCACCGCCAGTTCCTCGACAGCGGAATGGACCTCGTTCTGGGGGAGGCCCGCTTCGTCGCGGAGCGGACGGTCGAGGTCCGCCTGAACGACGGCGGGCGCCGCTTCGTGCGGGGCGCGGACGTCGTGATCAACACCGGGACCGTGCCACACCTGCCGCCGGTCCCCGGCCTGGCCGAGGCCGGAGCGCTGAACAGCGAGACGATCCAGCAGCTCGACCGCATACCGGAACGGCTGGTGGTGATCGGCGGCGGTTACGTCGGTCTGGAGTTCGCGCAGATGTTCGCCGCTTTCGGCAGTCAGGTGACCGTGCTCGACCGCAACCTCACCCTGCTGCCCCAGGAGGATCCGGACATCACAGAGGTGCTCGCCGAGTACCTGCGCGAGGACGGCGTGGAGATGGTCAGGGGTGTCACCGTCAAGGATGTCGTCCGCGAGGAGGACGGCCTCCGGCTGCTCCTAGACGACGGCCGGTCCCTGGTCGCGGACGACATTCTGGCGGCAACCGGCCGTGACCCGGTCACCGCCGGGCTGGGACTGGACGCGGCGGGCGTACGCACCGACGCGCGCGGTTTCATCCGGGTGGACGACCGGCTGGCCACCGACGCGCCGCACACCTGGGCCGTGGGTGACGTGGCGGGCAGCCCGCAGTTCACCCACGTCTCCCTCGACGACTACCGCGTCGTGAAGGAGAACATCGCCGGCGGCACCCGCAGCACCTCACGGCGGCTGATCCCCTGGAACCTGTTCACCGATCCGGAGCTGGCCCGCGTGGGCCTCACGGAGGCCCAGGCCCGCGCCACCGGCCGGAACGTACGGGTCGCGAAGCTGCCGGTCAAGGCCATTCCCCGGTCCCGGACCCTGCGCGACACCCGGGGCCTGTGGAAGGCGGTCGTGGACCGCGACACCGAGGAGATCCTCGGCGTGGCGCTGCTCGGTCCGGAGTCCTCCGAGGTCCTGACCGTGGTGCAGACGGCCATGTGGGCCGGGCTGCCGTACACTGCGCTGCGCGACGGCCTCATCGCCCATCCGACCATGGCCGAGGGACTGAACGCCCTCTTCACCACCTGGACGGACTGACGCCGGCAGCCCGGAGGGGCGGCCGCGAGCCGTGGTGGACGTGGTGCGCGAGGGCATCGAGCGGCTGATCACCGGCTTCGAGCCGTATCCGGCGCTGGTGGTG
>NZ_JBEZBE010000032.1:0-107483 GCF_040646935.1 Streptomyces sp. NPDC044984 | reverse complement strand
CTTCGTCGCCCAGGAGTTCGCCTACGTCTCCGCCGACCGCCTCGCCCTGGCGCGCGAGGCCGAGTCCGGGGACCGCAAGGCCGCCCGCGCCCTGAGGGTGCTGGAGCGGCTGTCCTTCATGCTGTCGGGCGCCCAGCTCGGCATCACCGTGACCGGACTGGTCGTCGGCTTCATCGCCGAGCCCTCGGTCTCCGCCCTGCTGAGGCCCGCCCTGTCCGGCACGGGCCTGCCCGACGCGGCCGTGAGCGGCATCGCGGTCGCGCTGGCCTTCGTCCTGGCCACGGTCGTGCAGATGGTGCTGGGCGAGCTGGCCCCGAAGAACCTGGCCATCGCCGTCCCCGAGCGGCTGGCGAAGGCCCTGGCCGGCTCCACGCTGGCGTACCTGAAGGTCGTCGGCCCCCTCGTGCGGGTCTTCGACGGGGCGGCGAACGGGCTGCTGCGCCGGGTCGGCATCGAACCGGTGGAGGAGCTGCACCACGGCGCCACCCTGGAGGAACTGGGCCACCTCATCGGCGAGTCCCACGAGCAGGGTGCGCTGCCCGAGGACACCGCCGCGCTGCTCGACCACGCCCTGGAGTTCTCCGACCGGACGCTGGACGAGGTGATGGTGCCCCGTGTGGACGCGGTCTTCGTCCGGGAGGACGCCACCGCGGCGGAAGCGGTCGACCTGATCGCCAAGTACGGCCACTCCAACTACCCGGTGCTCGGCGACCACCCCGACGACGTCGACGGCGTCCTCGGTGTGGCCGAGCTGATGCGCCTGCCCGCGGACCGGCTGACCGCCACCACGGCCGGCGCCCTCGCCCGGCGCCCGCTGCTGCTGCCGGACACCCTTCCGCTGCCCGACGCGGTGACCCAGATGCGGAAGCGGGGCGACGAGTTCGCGGTCGTCCTGGACGAGCACGGCGGCGTGGCCGGCATCGTCACCTACGAGGACATCGCGGAGGAACTCGTCGGCGACATCGCGGACGAGACCGACACCGTCACCGCGGTCGCCGTCGCGGACGGTGACGGCTGGCTGGTGGACGCGGGCCGCCGGCTGGACGAGGTGGCCGAGGCCACCGGCGTCGAACTGCCCGAGGAGGAGGACTACGACACCGTGGCCGGCCTGATCGTCGACCGGCTCGGCCGCTTCCCCGCCATCGGGGACCGGCTCACGGTCGGACTGCCCGACGGCACCGCCGTCGTGATCGACGTACGCACCCTCGACCGGCACGTGCCCGACCGCGTGCGGATCCGGCAGGACCTCAAGACGGAGGAGCAGGCATGAGTTTCCCGATGGCGCTCTTCGTCACCGTGCTGCTGCTGATCGGCAGCGGATTCTTCGTGGCCGCCGAGTTCGCGCTGGTCGCCGCCAAGCGGCACCGCATGGAGAAGGCCGCCGCCGAGGGCCGGTCGGGCGCCGGTGCCGCCCTCGCCGGCATGCGTGAGCTGTCCCTGATGCTGGCCGGGGCCCAGCTGGGCATCACCGTGTGCACCCTGGGCCTGGGCTCGGTGTCCAAGCCCGCGATCTCCCACGAGCTCGACCCGCTGCTGCACAAGCTGGGCCTGCCGAGCGCGCTCAGCTACGGCGTCGCCTTCGCCGTCGCCATGACCGTGGTCGTGTTCCTGCACATGGTGGTCGGCGAGATGGCCCCCAAGTCGTGGGCCATCGCCCACCCCGAGCGGTCCGCGATGCTGCTGTCGCCGCCCTTCCGGGCGGTGGTGAAGGCCGTACGGCCGCTGATCTCGGTGCTGAACAGGATGAGCAACGCCCTCGTGCGGCTGTGCCGGGTCACCCCGCGCGACGAGCTGGCCTCCGTCCACAACCGGGAGCAGCTCACCCACCTGGTGGCGGAGTCCGAGCGGCTCGGCCTGATCAGCGAGACGGACTCGGAGCTGCTGACGCGTTCACTGACCGAACCGCAGACCCCGGTGCGGGAACTGCAGGTGCCGGCCTCCGAGATCGTCTCGGTGGACGGCGGCGCCGGCGTCGACGAGATCCTGCGCGTCGCCGCGGCCCGTGACCGCACCCGGCTCCTGGTCCGCGAGCAGGGCGTGGTCCTCGGCGCGGTGCACGCCCGCGACGCCGTGGTGGCCCGCGCCCGGGGACGGGCGGCCGGCGCCCGCGCCCTGGCCCGCCCGGTGCCCGAGCTGACGGACGACGCCACGGTCGCCGACGCGATCGACCTGCTGCGCCGCCGCCGGGCCTCGCTCGCCGTGGTCCGCGACGGCTCCGGGCGGCTCACCGGCATGGTGAGCCTGGACGACCTGCTGGCCCGCTTCCTGCAGCCGCAGACGGCATGAGGCCCACCACGGGCCGGGCCCGGATCACCCGTCCGTCCGGCGGCGCCGCTCGTTGTGCCAGGCGATGGCCCGCCGGATGTCCGGCTCGTGCAGTCCGGTCCGGCGGGCGAGCCGCTCCATGGTGAGCCCCGGCGGGCCGGACGTCAGCACCCGGGTGATCTTGGCCGCCCAGAGTTCCTCCTGCACGAAGGGACGGCGCCGGTACGTCTCGCGGATCGCGTCGAGGTGTGCCTCGCCGCAGGCGGTCACCCGGCGCAGACCGTCGGACCAGTCGTCGGTGGGGTGGGCGGAGGACGAGTCCGGAACGTATCCGCGCACCGCCTCACCGGCCGGGAAGGTCCTCGCACAGAGGTCGCACAGCTCCAGCTGGAGGTCCTCGGAACGCCGTGCCCGCTTCCCGCGCTTCCACATCAGGGCTCCCGGTGGCCGGATGCGGCCAGCGTACAGCGGGGCACGGTGAGCGGCACGGCGTTTGCACCGGGGCCGCACGGCAACCCGTCACCTTCCCTGGCAGCGTGACGCGCGGCCGGAACGGGCCGGTGCGCGTCGGCGGAACGGAGGGCCGATGGCCGGCACGAAGGTTTCCGATTACGTCCTTCAGCGCCTGCGCGAGTGGGAGGTGGACCACGTCTTCGCCTACGCGGGCGACGGCATCAACGGCCTGCTGGCGGCGTGGGGGCGAGCCGACGACAACCCGAAGTTCGTCCAGTCGCGGCACGAGGAGATGTCCGCGTTCCAGGCCGTCGGCTACGCGAAGTTCTCCGGGAAGGCCGGCGTCTGCGCGGCGACTTCGGGACCCGGCGCGATCCACCTGCTCAACGGCCTCTACGACGCCAAGCTCGACCACGTTCCCGTCGTCGCGCTGGTCGGGCAGACCAACCGCAGCGCGATGGGCGGCTCGTACCAGCAGGAAGTCGACCTGCAGAACCTGTACAAGGACGTCGCCTCCGACTTCTGCGAGACGGCGATGGTGCCCGAGCAGCTGCCGAACCTCATCGACCGCGCCTTCCGCACCGCCTACGCGCGGCGCACGGTCACCGCGGTCATCATCCCCGCCGACGTGCAGGAACTGGACTACAGCCCGCCGACGCACGCCTTCAAGATGGTGCCGTCCAGCATGGGGATCGGCCGGTACGCGCCCGTGCCCGCGGACGCCGACATCGAGCGGGCCGCCGAGGTCCTCAACGCCGGTGACAAGGTCGCCGTCCTCATCGGACAGGGTGCCCGCGGCGCCCGCGCCGAAGTGGAGGAAGTGGCGGACGTCCTCGGCGCGGGCGTCGCCAAGGCCCTGCTCGGCAAGGACGTGCTCCCCGACGACCTGCCCTACGTCACCGGAGCCATCGGCCTGCTCGGCACCCGGCCCTCCTACGAGCTGATGCGGGACTGCGACACCCTCCTGATGATCGGCTCCAGCTTCCCGTACACGCAGTTCATGCCGGAGCTGGACCAGGCGCGGGGCGTGCAGATCGACATCGACCCGCACATGATCGGCCTGCGGTACCCCTTCGAGGTGAACCTCGTCGGCGACGCGGCCGAGGCACTGCGCCGCCTCCTGCCGCACCTGCACCGCAAGAAGAAGCGGTCCTGGCGCGAGAAGGTCGAGAAGGACGTCGCCCGCTGGTGGGAGGTCATGCAGCGGCGCGCCGCCGTGGACGCCGACCCGATCAACCCGGAGTACGTGGTGCACGCCCTCGACGGCAGGCTCCCCGACGACGCGATCGTCACCGCCGACTCCGGTTCCGCCGCCAACTGGTACGCCCGCCACCTGCGGCTGCGCGGACGGATGCGCGGCTCCCTCTCGGGCACCCTCGCGACCATGGGGCCCGGGGTCCCGTACGCCATCGGCGCGAAGTTCGCGCACCCGGACCGCCCCGCCATCGCCCTCGTCGGCGACGGCGCCATGCAGATGAACGGCATGATGGAGATGGTCACGGCCGCCAAGTACTGGCAGGGCTGGTCCGACCCGCGCCTGATCGTGGCCGTCCTCAACAACCGGGACCTGAACCAGGTCACCTGGGAGATGCGCGCGATGTCCGGGGCACCGCAGTTCGAGGAGTCGCAGGCCATTCCCGACCTGCCGTACGCCGAGATCGCGCAGCGGATCGGGCTCGAGGGCGTCCGCGTGGAGAAGCCGGAGCAGGTCGAGGAGGCCTGGGACCGGGCGCTGACGGCCGACCGGCCCTTCGTCATCGACTTCCGCACCGACCCCGCCGTACCGCCGATCCCCCCGCACGCGGAACTGGACCAGATCGAGGCCGCGGCCTCGGCCGTGCTCAAGGGCGACAGCGACCGTTCCTCCATGGCCAAACAGGGCTTCCTGGCCAAGGTGCAGGAGATACTGCCGGGTACCCGGCACCGTTCCGACCGCCCCGGCGCCGGAGCCGGCGACAGCACCGGCGAGTGAGCCGGCCGACGGGACGCCACGGAGGCACACCGCGAGGGTGAACGACGCGGGCGGCACCGGTCGCGCGGCAACCTCCCGCGGGCGTTCGTCCACCCCCCCGTGCCGCCGCCGGGGCGTTCCCGTGAGGCGCCGTGCGGACGCCGGTACGGCTTCCGCGGTGCGCGACGGCCCGGACGGAGCCCCGCGCCTCCGCCCTCCCATCCGGATCACCCACCACGCGGACGTGCACGATGACGACGGCGCGAAGGTGACGAACGGCCCCATGTCAGGATGATGCGGCATGTCCCTGCGGCGTGTGGCCCACGGGATCCGGGCCTCGATGCGCAACAACGGCCAGGCCTACGGCTGTTCGGTGTCGATCACCCTCGCCCTGGGAATGCTGGACGTCGAGGCGCCGGTGTCCGGTTCGGCCCACCACATCTACTTCGCGCTGGGCGCGGCCCTGGCCCTCAGCGTGCTGGAACTGCTCGCGACCGCCGGGTTCCGCAAGGTCCTGGAGGAGGAACCGGGCACGGTCACGGCCATGGGCGTCTCGCTCAGCCTGGTCTCCGTCGGCATCTCGGCGCTCCTGGCGTGGGCCACCGCCTCCCTCGTCGGCGGAGTGGTCGCGTGGCCGGTGACCTCCTTCGTCGTGTCGGTCGTCTACCTGCTGCCGGCCGGGACGGAGTTCGCCCTCGCGGAACGGGCGCAGCGCTCGCCGCCGCCCGACGGCCCGGACCCCCGCTGACGCCGGTGCGCCGGTGCCGCAGGACACCGGCGTTCCCGGCCGGAACGGTCACCGGGGAGCCAGGGTGAGCGCGCCGTCGGCGCCGAGGGCGATGTCCACGCCGCTGATCCGGTCGAGCGTCTCCCGCAGCCAGGCCCGCTCCTCGTCCGCCGCGGGCTCCAGCCGCATCCGCCGCGCCCTCAGCGGCACCATGCGCAGGCCGGACGGCCGCCCGCCGTCCGGGGACACCGACAGCAGAAAGGCGAGCCGCAGCTCGTCGCGGTACTCCTCGTAGCCGGTGATGCCCTCGTAGTCGTCGACGAAGTCGCCGCAGCCGTACAGGATCACCCGGCCCCGGTACACCTCGACCGGGCGGGGGTGGTGCGAGGAGTGGCCGTGGACTACGTCGACACCCCCGTCGACCAGCGCATGGGCGAAGCCCACATGGCTCCGCGGAACATGGTGGCCCCAGTTCGAGCCCCAGTGCACGGACACCACCGCGATGTCACCGGGGCGCTTCGCCCGCCGTACCCGCCGGACGAGCGCCTCCGCCGCGGCGGCCGAAGGCTCCGCGAGGTACGCCACTCCGGACTGCTCCGCCGTCGCCGCCCAGCTCGGCGGGATGCCGCTCGACATCGTCCCCAGGGCGAACACCAGCACCCGGCCGCCGTCGACGGGGACCACCGCCGGCGCGTACGCCTCGTCGGCGTCCCGTCCCGCGCCCGCCGTCCTCAGGCCCGCGCCGTGGAGCACGTCCAGCGTCTCCCGGAGTCCCGGGCGGCCGAAGTCGAGCACGTGGTTGTTGGCCAGGACGCACACGTCGGGCCGCGCCACCGCCACGGCGGGCACGTTGGCCGGGCTCATCCGGTAGTGGACGGCCTTCCCGGGCGCGAACGCGTCGCTCCGCGTGACGGAGGTCTCCAGATTGACGATCCGCACATCCGGGGCGGTCTCCTCCAGCACCCCCAGCGCCCGGCCCCACGGCCACGGGAACGGGACCGGACGGGGGACCGGGCCGCTCACGGCCTCCGCCAGCTCCACGTAGCCGCGGGCGTCCCGGATCCACTCCTCCCGCAGCGCGGGATCGCCCGGGTGCGGGAGGATCTGGTCGACACCGCGCCCGAGCATCACGTCCCCGCACAGGAACAGCGTCACCGTCCCGGCGCCCATGCCTCCACCGTAGGACTACGGCACGCCCAGTTCGAACAGGACGTACCCCGCGTACGAGCCGGAGGCCAGGGCCGCCGTGCCCAGCACCGTGGCCAGCGAGGGCCACTTCAGCCGGCGCATGGCCAGGGCGAGCGGGACGAACAGCGGGAACAGGGGGAGCAGATAGCGGGAGACGTTGCCGAAGTACTGCTGGGTCGCCATCACCATCAGGTACGACAGCACCGTGTACACGACGAGGACGACGGGCGGCCGCAGCCGCATCAGCAGCACCGTCAGCACCGGCACCAGCAGCACCACCCCGACCCCGATCAGGTCCTCCACGGGCATCGCGAACCGGTAGTCGAAGTGCCCGACGGGTACGGAGGTCAGCACGTCGAGACTGTGCCGGCCCCAGTCGAACTTGTGGGCCCAGGCACCGTCCTGGAGCTTGTTGTAGCCGCCCCAGTCGCCCATCCGGTAGCCGACCCAGCCCAGGTAGCCGACCGCGCCCAGCGGGGCGATCGCCACCGCGGTCAGCGGGCGGCGGACGCCCTCCTCGCGGCGCCACACCGCCAGCAGCCCGGCGACGGCGAGGGCGGCGACCAGGGTGACGGCGGTGGGCCGGGCGAGCCCGGCGGTGAAGGTCAGCACCCCGGCGGTGAGCCAGTGACGGGTCATCACCGCGTAGCAGGCCCAGGCGGCCAGCGCCGTGTACACGGACTCGGAGTACACCGCCCACTCCGCGCCGGAACCGGGCCACACGGCCCACAGCCCCACGGCGATCAGACCGGCCCTGCGCCCGCCCAGCCGGGCCGTGACGGCGTGGATCCCGAGCGCGGCGACGAAGGAGAACACGACCGACACGGTCATGCCGGCGCCGTACGGGCCGAGCCCGGTGACCTCCGAGACCAGCCGCATCAGCGCCGGGTACAGCGGGAAGAACGCCGCCGAGTTGCCCTCGAGGGTGATCAGCCCGGTGGCGCCGGGTATCGGCTCCAGCGCCGGGTCGTAGCCGTGCAGGGCGATCTGCTGGTACCACCAGCCGTCCCAGCTGCCCAGGACGTCCCAGGTGCGGGCGCCGCCGCCGAAGCGCGGATGCTTCTCGCGGAAGTCGCCGGCCGAGTCCAGCAGATACATGAAGACGGCGAAGCCGACGAGCTTCAGCACGCCGTACACCGCGAGAACGGGCCCGTAGCGCGCGGCGGCGCGGCGCAGCCGCTCGCGCGGGTCGGGGGCGGTCGGCGGGGCGTCCTCGGCACGGGGCACGGGGGACGGGGCCGGGCCGGCCGGGTCGGCCGGGGCGATGGTCATGAGGTCGGGGATCCTGTCGTACGGCGGGAGCGTCGGCCGGGGAACACCCAGGCCCGCAGGAGGAGGAAGCGCAGCAGGGTCGCGGCGAGGTTGGCGGCGACCAGCGTCAGCAGCTCCACCCGGGGCCCGGCCCCGGGCGCCGTGCGGTGCAGCACGGCCAGCGAGCCGCTGGTGAGGGCGAGGCCGACCAGGAACGCCGCCAGCCCCTTGAGCTGGTGGCGCAGCACCCCGGCCCGGCCCCGCACCCCGAAGGTGAGCCGCCGGTTCGCGGCGGTGTTGGCGACGGCACTGGCCAGCAGGGCCAGCGCGTTGGCAGGCTGGGCGCCCGCGGCGGGCCGGAGCAGGCTGTACAGCAGCAGGTAGAACAGGGTGCTGGCCACCCCGACCGCGGCGAACCGGATCAGCTGCGGGACCAGCGCGGGCGGCAGGCCGGCGGCCTCGTCGAGTTCTTCGGGGCGGCGCAGCGCGGCCAGCGGCAGCCGGCCGCCGGCCAGCGCACGCCCCAGCCGGGCCGTGCCGCGCAGGTCCGCCAGCGCCGTGGACAGGATGTCGACCCGGCTGTCGGGGTCGTCCACCCAGTCCACCGGCACCTCGTGGATGCGCAGCCCGGCGCGCTCGGCTATCACCAGCAGCTCGGTGTCGAAGAACCACTCCCGGTCCTCGACCAGCGGCAGCAGCCGCTCGGCGACGTCCCGCCGCACCGCCTTGAAACCGCACTGGGCGTCGGAGAACCGCACGGCGAGGGCGCCGCGCAGCAGCCCGTTGTAGCAGCGGGAGATGATCTCCCGCTTCGGTCCGCGCACCACCCGGGAGCCACGGGCCAGGCGGGTGCCGATCGCGATGTCCGAGTGCCCGGAGATCAGCGGGGCCACCAGTGGCAGCAGGGCCGCGAGATCGGTGGACAGGTCCACGTCCAGATAGGCGAGCACCGGCGCGGACGACCGGGACCAGGCGGTGTGCAGGGCGCGGCCGCGGCCCTTCTCGGCCAGCCGTATCCACTCCGTCCCCGGCAGCTCCCCGGCCAGCCGCTCGGCGATCGCCGGGGTGCGGTCCGTGCTGGCGTTGTCGGCGACGGTGATCCGGAAGGCGTAGGGGAAGGTCTCCACGAGGTGCGCGTGGAGCCGCCGGACACAGGGCTCCAGGTCGTTCTCCTCGTTGTGCACGGGCACGACCACGTCCAGGACGGGTTCCGGATGGTGCGCCGGCAGCGGCGCCCGGCGCGGCAGCGCGGCCTGCGCCGCGGACGCGGCGGACGAGCGGCGGCCGGCCGGTGCCGGCCGCCTCGCGGTTCTCATGACGGGTTCACGGTCTCTTTCCGGCGTACGGCATGACGGGCCCTGGTGGCGGCATGCCGGATGCGCCCGAGTGATGGTCGGGGACACGGCCCGGGGCGGCTTTCGCCCACGGGCGGGACGGCGGTGCGGTCTAACCGCTGCCGGGCGACTCCTCGTCGGCCGAGGCGGAGGGCGACCGCGCCGGCGGGGTGGACGGCGGGGTGGCCGGCGGTGCGGAGGAGTACGGCGGCGGTGCCGTCGTGGTCCGCCCGGTCGTGCCCGGCGTGGTGGTCGGCGTGCCGCCGTACCCGGGCGCCGTGGTGGCGGCGCCCGCGGTCCCGGACGCGCTCGTCGGCGGCCGGGAGGGGCTCGGGTCCGTGCTCGGGACGGACGTCGTCGGCGGCGGGGACACCGGGGGCGGCGTCGGACCGGTCGCCGGCAGCGGCCCGCGGTCGGCGGGCAGGGACCGGGAACCGGCGCCGGGCAGCAGGGCCAGCCCGACGCTCAGTCCGGCCACCGCGAGGGCCGATCCGCCGGCCCGCCACAGCATCCGGGACCGGCGGCGGACCCGGATGCCCTCGTACAGCCGCTCCTGGTGCTCGGACCGGAAGGGAGCCGGCTGCCGGGTGTCGCGCATCATGCGCGTCAGCTCACGCTCGAAGTCGTCCATCGCTTCTCCCCTCACCCCACGGGCCTGACGGAGTCGGACAGGATCTGCCGCAGCCGCGCCACCCCGCGCGACGCGTGGGAGCGCGCGGTGCCCACCGGGCAGCCGAGGGCCTGTGCCACCTGCCCCTCGGGCAGGTCCTCGCAGTAGCGCAGCACCACTGCGGCCCGCTGCCGGGGCGGCAGCAGTGCCAGCGCGGCCTCCAGCCGCGAGCGCTCCGCGACGGCCGACGACACGTCGCCAGGACCGGCCCGGTCGGGCAGCTCGCCCACCGGGCGCTCCCCCCACCAGCGGCGCCGGGCCGAACGGGCCGCCATCCGCACCAGCACCTGGCGCACGTACGCCTCCGGGGCCTGCTCGGCGACCCTCGGCCAGACGAACCACAGCTTCACCAGGGCCTCCTGGACGAGGTCCTCGGCCCGCTGCCGGTCGCCGCCGGTGAGCAGACGCGCGACATGGAGCAGCGCCGGCCAGCGGGCGGCCACGAACTCGTCGAAGCCGTCCACCCGAAACCGCTGCATCCCCACCGCCCGTGTCCGAACAACCCTTCACACCTGAGACAAAGACTTACGGCCCGGCGAAACGATGCACCCAAGTGCTGTGATCTGCCTCACTCCGAGCACGCCTCACTCCGAGCACGCCTCACCCCCCGACACCGGACATGCTCACCCCCGGACACACGAAAGGGCGGGCCGTACGCCCATGACCGCGTCACAGCGATCGACGGACGTACGACCCGCCCCCGGGGCGGTGGCCGGTCCTGCCTACGTACTACGGTCACCCTTCGGCTTGCCCCGCTGGTCCGGGGTGCCGTGCGGCGGCGGGCTGGACGGCTGCGGCGAGGTGGCGGGCGAGACGGGGGACCCGGCCCGGCCGGCGCCCTGTTCGGGACGCAGCGCGCCGGGGTCGCCCGACGTCGGCTCGGCACCCGCGTTCAGCTGCTCCAGCCGGGCCGTCAGCAGCTGGGTCGCCGGAACCCGGTCGGCGTGCGACCGCTCGTAGGCCAGCAGCTCCTCGACCTCGCCCGCGGACAGCGAGCGGATCCGGCTCTCCAGCCCGCCGATGGGCAGATGGTCGTAATCGGGCAGCGGCAGGGTGTTGCGGGCGGGATCTGCCATGGCTCTCACTTCCCTGTGTACGACGTTGCGGGCTCCCGGCGGCGGGCCGCCGGGGGAGCGGGACGGTCAGTGGCTGCCCGGGCCGCCGCTGCCGAACGCCCCGCTGCTGTCCTCGTTCCAGCGGGGCCGCTCCTGCGACGCGCTCGTGCGGCTGCCGGCGTTGCCGTGGCCCTTCAGCTCGTGCGGCAGCAGCCGCTCGTCGCTCGTGGGCACCTCGTCCGGCTCCCGCCGCTCCCGTGTCTCCCGGACCGGGCCCCCCTCGGGCATCCGGGGCTGCTCCTCCGGGCCGGGCCGGCGCACCGTGCTGTTCCTGACCCGGCGGCTGCCGAACACGAACATGCCGATCAGCAGCGCCACGACCACCACACCCGCCACCACGAGCCCCGCACCGAGGGCGCCGCGGCCCGCGGCGAGGTCGGCCGTTTCCATCCACGCGGTGTTCATCATGGCTCGCGGGTACCCCCGGTCCCGTCCACCAACCTGCCCACCTCACCGCACCGCGAGGCCGCCCGCCGCGGAACCCGGGAAACCGCGCGGAACCCTTGCGGGCACCGGGTTTGACCGCCGGGGCGGCGGCTACCCGCGTGGTGTGACGACGACATCCCAGGAAGAGCTGTTCCGGTTCCTGGAGGACCGTTTCGCGTGCGCCCAGGCATGCACCGAATGCGCGCGGGCCTGCGCCACGCGGGCGAGCCTTGTGGACCCGGACGGCACCGAGAACCAGGAACTCGTACGGCGCAAGGGCATCATGTGCGCGGAGGTCTGCGACGCGACCTGCCGGGTGCTGTCCGAGCAGAACCAGGTGGACGAGGCGACCATCCGCGTCCAGGTGGAGTGGTGCCGCCAGGTGTGCCTGGAGAGCGCCCAGGTGTTCGACGGCTGCTCCGGGGCGGAACAGACGGCGCAGGCGTGCCGCGCCTGCGCACGGGCCTGCACGGAGTTCCTCGCCACGCTGAACTGACCCGCCGGTGAGCGAGCGGGCCGGACGTCGCGGCACCGTACAAACTCGGGCGAGTTGCCGCCATACTGGACGAGCCAGGGGAGGCGGGGCGGACTGCGACGGGGGCGGGCGAAGGAGATGGGGGACGGCAGGCTGATCCACGGCCGGTACCGGCTGATCGACCGGATCGGACGCGGCGGCATGGGGGAGGTGTGGCGGGCACGGGACGAGTCACTGGGGCGGCAGGTCGCCGTGAAGTGCCTCAAACCCGTCGGCCCGCAGCAGGACCGGTCGTTCGGCCGGGTGCTGCGCGAGCGGTTCCGCCGGGAGGCCCGGGTGGCCGCGGCCCTGCAGCACCGGGGGATCACCGTCGTCCACGACTTCGGGGAGTCCGAGGGCGTGCTCTACCTGGTGATGGAGCTGCTCCGGGGCCGCGACCTCAGCCGGCTCCTGGAGGACAACAAGCAGCACCCGCTGCCGGTCGACGAGGTGGTGGAGGTCGCCGAACAGGTCGCCGCGGCCCTCGCCTACACCCACGACCAGGGCGTCGTGCACCGGGACCTCAAGCCCGCCAACATCGTGCGGCTCGACGACGGCACGGTGAAGATCTGCGACTTCGGCATCGCCCGCCTCGGCCACGACATCGGCTTCACCTCCCGGCTGACCGGCACCGGCGTCGCGATGGGCACCCCGCACTACATGTCGCCGGAGCAGATCAGCGGCTTGGAGGTGGACCGGCGCAGCGACCTGTACTCCTTCGGCTGCGTGCTGTACGAGATCGCCACCGGCGTACCGCCGTTCGACCTCGACGACGCCTGGGCGATCCTCGTCGGGCATCGCGACACCCCGCCCCGCCCGCCGCGCGTCCACCGCGCCGAACTGCCCGAGCGGCTGGAGCGGATCATCCTGGACCTGCTGGCCAAGGAGCCCGGCGGGCGGCCGGACAGCGCCCGCGAACTGGCCCGCCGGATCGGCGCGCTGCGGGCCGCGCCGGCCGTGGTGGCGGCCGGCGCGGGCTTGGCGGGCTCGTTCGACGCGCCCACGGTCCGTCCGTACCGCTTCGGGGAGCCCGAGCTGGCGGGGCGCGCGGCCCGGCTGCCGTCCTGGACCCGCGGCATGACCTCCGGACACAGGCCGGCCGGAACGGGACCGCGCACCGCGCCCCCCGACCCGGCGGCCGGCCTGTCCGGCGAGTGGATCGCCCGCCCCGCCACCGGCTCCCGCGCGCAGCCCGCGGCGGACGAGCCGCCCGCGCCCTCCCCGGAGGCGCTGACCGCCCTCGCCGGACGGCACAACGCGGGCCTGAGCCTGGGACGCCTCGGCCGCTGGACGGAGGCGGGGGAGGTGCACCGCGCGGTCGCCGCCGAGCGCGAGCACCTCCTCGGCCCCGACCACCCCGACACCCTCGCCAGCCGCTACGAGGTCGCGTTCACCCTCAGCCGCACCGGCCGCGCCGCCGACGCGCTGCGCGCCTACAAGCAGGTCGCCGAGGCCCGTATCCGTGCGCTCGGCGCCGACCACCCCGACACCCTCGCCGCCCGCCAGGAGATGGCGTACGTCCTGGCCCAGCTGGGCCGCCCCTCCGACGCCCACCAGGTCTACCTGTCGGTGCTCGCCGCCCGCGAGCGGACCACCGGGCCCGACCACCCCGACACCCTGCGCTGCCGCCACAACCTCGCCTTCAACCTCGGCCGGCTCGGCCGCCCGGAGGAGTCCTACGGCATGGCGTGCGAGGTGGCCGCGGCCCGCGCCCGCGTGCTCGGACCCGAGCACCCCGACACCCTCGTCACCCGGTACGACGTCGCCTACGCCCTCGGCCGGCTGGGCCGCTGGACCGAGGCCCTGGAGGCCTACCGCGAGGTCGCCGAGGCCCGCGCCAGGGCCCTCGGCCCGGACCACCCCGACACCCTCGCCGCCCGCTACGAGACCGGGATCAGCCTGGGCCGGCTCGGCCGCACCGGCCAGGCACTCGACCTCTACCGCGGCCTCGTCGAGGACCGCACCCGCGTCCAGGGAGCCACCCACCCCGAGACCCTGCGCGCCCGGCACGGCATCGGCGTCAACCTCGGCCGGCTCGGCCGCTGGGCGGACGCCCTCGCCGAGTCCCGCGAGGTGTGCGCGCTGCGCGAGCGGGTCCTCGGCCCCGACCACCCGGACACCCTGGTCAGCCGTCGCGAGGTGGCCGTCGGGCTGGGCTGGCTCGGCCGCTGGGCGGACGCGCTGACCGAGTACCGGCGGGTCGCCGGGACCCGCGAACGCGTCCTCGGGGCGGACCACGCCGACACCCTCGCCGCCCGCGACGACGAGGCCCACTGCCTGGAACGGCTGGGCCGCGGCGCGGAGGCGGCCGAGCTGCACCGCCGGGTGGCGGCGGTGCGGCAGCGGTGGGCGGCCGACGGGGCGTGAGGCCCCGGCCGCCCCTGGCCGGTGCGGAGCGGCGCGTGCTACGAAGGACCATGACCGCACCCGAGGGAACCCGGACCTACGACGCCGTCATCGTCGGCGGGGGCCACAACGGCCTCGTCGCCGCCGCCTACCTCGCCCGGGCCGGACGCTCCGTGCTGGTGCTGGAGCGGCTGGACCACACCGGCGGGGCGGCGGTGTCCACCCGCCCGTTCCCCGGCGTCGACGCACGGCTGTCCCGGTACTCGTACCTGGTCAGCCTGTTGCCCCGGAAGATCGTCCGGGACCTGGGACTCGACTTCCGGACGATCACCCGCACCGTCTCCTCGTACACCCCCGTCGAACGCGACGGACGGCCCACCGGGCTGCTCGTCGGCGGCGGCGAGCGGCGCACCCGCGAGGCGTTCGCCCGGCTCACCGGCTCCGAGAGCGAGTACCGGGCCTGGCGGCGCTTCCACGACATGACCGGCCGCGTCGCCCGCGGCGTCTTCCCGACCCTCACCGAGCCGCTGCCCACCCGCGAGGAGCTGCGCCGCGCGGTCGGCGACGAGGAGGCCTGGCGGACCCTGTTCGAGGAGCCCCTCGGCGTCGCCGTCGAGCAGCGCTTCGCCGACGACCTGGTGCGCGGCGTCGTCCTCACCGACGCCCTCATCGGCACCTTCGCCGACGCCCACGACCCCTCACTGAAGCAGAACCGCTGCTTCCTCTACCACGTCATCGGCGGCGGCACCGGCGCCTGGGACGTCCCCGTCGGCGGCATGGGAGCCCTCACCGACGCGCTGGCCGACGCCGCCCGCGCCGCCGGCGCGGTCATCGCCACCGGTCACGAGGCGGTGCGCGTCGACACCGACGGCCGCACCGCCGAGGTCGTCCACCGCACGGCCGACGGCGAGGGCGTCGCCGCCGCGCGGCACGTCCTGGTGAACGCCTCCCCGCGGGAACTCGCGAGGCTCACCGGCGACACGCCCCCGCCGCCCGCCGAGGGCGCCCAGCTCAAGGTGAACATGCTGCTCGAGCGGCTGCCCAGGCTGCGCGACACCTCCGTCGACCCGCGCGAGGCGTTCGCCGGCACCTTCCACGTCGCCGAGGGGTACGGACAACTGGCCGCCGCCCACGCCCAGGCCGCCGCCGGTGAGCCGCCCGCCGTCCCGCCCTCGGAGATCTACTGCCACTCGCTCACCGACCCCACGATCCTCGGCCCGGACCTGGCCGCCCGGGGCTACCAGACCCTCACCCTGTTCGGACTGCACACCCCCGCCCGGCTGTTCGAGCGGGACAACGACGCCGTGCGCGAGGAACTCCTGAAGTCGACGCTGGCCCAGCTCGACGCCCATCTGGCCGAACCCCTCGCGGACTGCCTGGCCACCGACGCCGACGGACGCCCGTGCCTGGAGGCCCGGTCCCCGCTGGACCTGGAACGCGACCTCGGACTGCCCGGCGGCAACATCTTCCACCGCGAACTCTCCTGGCCCCACGCCCAGGACGGCACCGGCCGCTGGGGTGTGGAGACCCGGCACGCCAATGTCCTCCTGTGCGGCGCGGGCGCCGTGCGCGGCGGCGGGGTGAGCGGAGTGCCGGGACACAACGCGGCCATGGCGGTGCTGGAGGCCGGGGAGGCGTGACGTGCCCGGCTCAGTCGGCCGACCGGGTCCAGCCCTCCGCCCGGACGCGCGCCGCGTCCGTCCGGCGCGCGTCGTCGAACAGCCGGCCGCCCGGCGTCTCGACCCGCACCCCGTCGACGTAGGCGCCGCGCCCCGCGTACAGCCGGTCCGTCGTGTACCGCCAGCGCAGGGTGAGGTCCCGCGCGGCGGGCAGGGCGGCGGTGAGGTCGTGCCAGACCCGGCCGGACCAGCCGGTGACCGTGCCGGACGGGTGCCGCCGCGGTTCCCCGTCCCGGCGCCGCGTGGTGAACGGCACCGGCTCCCAGGCCGTGCCGTCGTCCGTGGCGGCCTCCAGGACGAGGACGTCGGCGCGGGGCTCCGTGTCCCACCACAGCGAGCAGCGCAGCCGCGCCCCGCCGGACGAGGTGTCCAGCGCGGGCAGGGTGAGGGTCGCCGTCGCCGAACCAGCCATCCCGGAGAACCATGCCGTGCGGCCCCGGGCCGGGCGGACCGGCACCGCGCGGGCCAGCTGGTTCGCGGCGGCCACCCTGGGCGCGGAACCGGAGCGCCAACTGCGCGCCGGATGAACGGAGTTGCCCAGCACGACGAGGAACGAGTCGGTCGTCGGGTCGAGCACCAGGCAGGTCCCGGTGAAGCCGGTGTGGCCCGCCGTGCGCGGGGTGGCCATCGCGCCCATGTACCAGTGCTGGTACAGCTCGAAGCCCAGACCGTGCTCGTCCCCGGGGAAGGCGGTGTTGAAGTCGGTGAACATCAGCTCCACCGACTCCGGGGCCAGGATCCGCTCCCGGCCGTAGACACCGCCGTTGAGCAGGGTCCGCCCGAGGACCGCCAGGTCCCAGGCGTCGGAGAACACGCCCGCGTGGCCGGCGACCCCGCCCAGGCTGTGGGCGTTCTCGTCGTGCACCTCGCCCCACACCAGCCCCCGGTCGAGCCCGGACCACGGCCTGCGGGCGTCCTCCGTGGCCGCGATCCGCGGTCTCCAGGAGGCGGGAGGGTTGTAGCGGGTGCGACGCATGCCCAGCGGGCCGGTGATCTCGTCGCGCAGGAGGACGTCGAGGGTGCGGCCGGTGACCTCCTCCAGGACCAGCTGGAGCGAGATCAGGTTCAGGTCCGAGTACAGATAGGCGGTCCCGGGCGGGCTGACCGGCCTCTCGTCGTGGACGAGCCGGACCTTCTCCTCGTAGGTGGGCGCGTCGTACAGCGGGATCCAGGCGCGGAAGCCCGAGGTGTGGGTGAGCAGCTGGCGGATCGTCACGTCCTGCTTGCCCGCGCGCCCGAACTCCGGCAGGTACGAGGCGACGGCCGCCTCCAGCTCCAGTCCGCCCCGCTCGATCCGCTGCACGGCGAGGATCGACGTGAACAGCTTGGACACCGAGGCCAGGTCGAAGACGGTGTCCTCGGCCATCGGGATCTGCCGGTCGGGCGGGAACTCGACGCCCGTGTCGGTCTCCTCGTCGTACGCCCGATAGCGCACCGCCATGCCGATGGGCCGGTGCAGCGCGACCGTGCCGCCGCGCCCGGCGAGCAGGACGGCGCCCGCGTACCAGGGGTGTTCGGGGGACGGGGCGAGGAACGCCTCGGCGTCGGTGACGAGTTGCCGCAGGGGCGCGGCCAGCAGTCCGGCGCGCCGGGCCGAACCGTGCCGCAGGGTCGGACGGCCGCCGCGCGCCGGTACGGCCGCCGACGCCGGATCGGCCGGGAGGGAGGCGAAGGCCAGCGCGCCGCCCAGGGCCAGTGCGCCTCCGCCCAGTTGACGTCGGGTGAGGCTTCTCGCCCCTTCGTCCGCCATCAGGTTCCTCCCGGATCGTGGCCCTGCGCGGGCTGAAAGAACTTTTCGGGGATCGCCTTGCGGAGTGAAACTTTCCTGTCAGGTGCGGGCCGTGTCAATGGGGCGTGCGCGGTCGCTCCGCCCCGAGGTGGACGACTCCGGGCGTAGTACTCTGGCTGAAGTGGTGTGGCGGGTGTGCTGCGAGCGGAGTGGTGTGGCAGTGGTCAGACGGAACGAGCAGCGGCGGGCCGCCCTGGTGGACGCCGCGATCGAGGTGCTGGCCCGCGAGGGCGCCCGGGGCCTGACGTTCCGGGCCGTGGACACGGAGGCCGCCGTACCCGTCGGCACCGCGTCGAACTACTTCGCCTCGCGCGACGACCTGCTCACCCAGGCCGGCGCCCGGGTCTACGAGCGGCTCCAGCCCGACGAGGAACTCGTCGCCCGGCAGCGGGCCGCCGGGCGTGACCGGGAGACCTACGCGGAGCTGATGCGGGAACTGGTCGGCCGTATCGCCGCCTTCCGCACCGGATACCTCGCGCTGCTCGAACTCCGGCTGGAGGCCACCCGCCGCCCGGAACTCCGCGAGGTGCTCACCGAACGGGTCCGTGCCGACGTCGAGGCCAACGTCCGCTACCACGAGGAGTCCGGCCTCCCCGGCGACGCCATGGCCGTCAAGCTGCTCTACCTGGCGCTGAACTGGCTGATCGTCGAACAGCTCACCCTGCCGGACGTCTTCACCCCGGACGAGCGCGAACGGCTGGTGACGGCCGCGGTCGAGCGGATCGTGGCCGCCGGGTAGCCAAAGCGGGCGGTCAGTCCCGCTTCTCGCGCAGGTCCACGATCCGCCGGATCTTGCCCACCGAGCGCTCCAGCGTCTCCGGGTCGACGATCTCCACGTCCACCGAGACGCCGATGCCGCCCTTCACCGCCGCCGCGATCGACCGGGCGGCCGCGTCCCGCGTCGTGGCGTCCGCGTCGGCACGGGCCTCCGCGCGGACGGTGAGGGAGTCCATCCGGCCCTCGGTGGTGAGGCGGAGCTGGAAGTGCGGTGCCACGCCCGGGGTGCGCAGCACGATCTCCTCGATCTGCGTGGGGAAGAGGTTCACCCCGCGCAGGATCACCAGGTCGTCGCTGCGGCCCGTGACCTTCTCCATCCGCCGGAACACCCGGGCGGTCCCCGGCAGCAGACGGGTCAGGTCCCGCGTCCGGTACCGGACGACCGGCATCGCCTCCTTGGTGAGCGAGGTGAAGACCAGCTCACCCCGCTCGCCCTCCGGAAGGACCTCGC
This sequence comes from Streptomyces sp. NPDC044984, assembly GCF_040646935.1. Classification (NCBI taxonomy): domain Bacteria; kingdom Bacillati; phylum Actinomycetota; class Actinomycetes; order Kitasatosporales; family Streptomycetaceae; genus Streptomyces; species Streptomyces sp. NPDC044984. Next base: position 88,547 of record NZ_JBEZBE010000032.1, on the reverse strand, counting down.
CGGTGATCGGGTCGACGACTTCCGGATAGAAATGGTCTTCCCAGATGTGGAGACCGTCCTTGGTCTCCACGCACTCCTGCGCGACACCCGGACCGATCACCTCCGACAGCCCGTATATGTCCACCGCGTCGATCGCGAACCGCTCCTCGATCTCCTGCCGCATCCGCTCCGTCCACGGCTCCGCGCCGAAGATCCCCACCCGCAGCGAGGTGGAGCGCGGGTCGACGCCCTGCCGTTCGAACTCGTCGAGCAGGGTGAGCATGTAGGACGGGGTCACCATGATGATCTCGGGCTTCAGGTCCTGGATCAGCGTCACCTGGCGGGACGTCATCCCGCCGGACGCGGGGATCACCGTGCAGCCGAGCCGTTCGGCGCCGTAGTGGGCGCCCAGGCCACCGGTGAACAGACCATAGCCGTAGGCCACATGTGCCGTGTCCCCGGGCCGGCCGCCCGCCGCGCGGATGGACCGGGCCACCATGTCGGCCCACAGGGAGAGGTCACCTTCCGTGTAGCCGACGACCGTGGGGCGTCCGGTGGTGCCGCTGGAGGCGTGCAGACGGCGGATCCGGTCGCGCCCCACCGCGAACATGCCGTACGGGTAGTTCTCCCGCAGGTCCGCCTTGGTGGTGAACGGGAAACGGGCCAGATCGGACAGCGAGCGGCAGTCGTCCGGGTGGACGCCCGCCTGGTCGAAGGACTCCCGGTAGAACGGCACGTTGTCGTACGCGTGCCGCAGGGAATTCCGCAGCCGTTCCAGCTGGAGCGCGCGCAGCCCTTCGGGGTCGAGCCGTTCCGCCGGGTCCAGCAGGTCCGCCGCCTCCGTCATCGGGACCGTCCTCCCACCTGTCGTACCAATTCGGACGACCGATCATTCGGTCGATCCTTCCGGGATCAGTAAGTCAGGCCACTGCTCCAGGGGCAAGAGTCCGCCTGCATTTTTCTCGCCCCCGCCGCCCCTTCCCGTCCCGACCCGGGGCTCCGCCCCGGATCCCGCTCCTCGAACTCCCCCAGAGGGGGCACCCCCGGAGGAGCTGTCCTTCAACCCGTCCGGCAAAAATCCGGCCTCACGGGCGCGCCGGCCCGCCCCGCGGCCCGTACGCCGTCATGAAGCGGTCGCGGAACTCGTCCATGGCCCAGCGCGGAGCGTCGGGCGCGGGCTTGAGGCCGTCGGTCCAGTTCCAGCCGGCCACCCGGTCCAGCACCTCCGGATCCTTGGCGACGATCGTGACCGGCACGTCCCTGCTGGTGCTCCCGGCGGTGACGGTGGGCACCGGCTGGTGGTCGCCGAGGAACACCAGGACCGTGTTCTCGTCGCCGTACCGCTCGACCCACCCGGTGAGGCTGCTCAGCGAGTACTCGATGGCCCGCCGGTACTCGGTGCGCACCTTCTCCGGGTCCTTCCAGACCTCCTTCGGGTCCGTGCCCTCCTTCTTGATCCCGTGGAACACCGAGCCGTCACCGAGGTCGTCCCAGTCGATCATGCGGGCGACGGGGGACCAGGGGTTGTGGCTGGAGGCGAGGATGATCTCCGCCATGATCGGCTCACGGTCCGCCCTGCCGTGCTCCAGCCGCTCGAAGGCCTCCAGGCTGAACTGGTCGGGCACGGGGGTCCAGCTGAAGTACGGGCCGTGGTAGCCGAGGTGCTCGGAGTCGTAGATGTGGTCCAGGCCGAAGAACTCGCCCTCCGGCCAGGCCCGCCGCACCCCGGGCACGATGCCGACGGTCCGCCAGCCACCGGCCTTACGGAAGTACTTGGTCAGGGTCATGCGGTCACTGGTGGTCAGACTGCGGTAGCGCTGCTGGTTCTTGATCCACAGGCCGGACAGGAAGGTGGAGTGCGCGAGCCAGCTGCCGGCGCCGGTCACCGGGGACTCCAGCCAGCCGCTGCGGGAGGCGAAACCGGCGTCCTCGAGCCTCCGGGTGCCGTCCTTCAGCGCCGCGTCGACCGGTCCCGCCATCGCCGGGTCGTCGATCGCGACCCGGCCGTAGCTCTCGACGAAGGTGAACAGGACGTCCTTGCCGCGCAGCCCGGTGAGCAGCCGGTCGGGCGGCGTGTCCGCGAAGGCGTCGACGGCGGCCTCCTTCTCGAAGACCCGCGCGTCGCGCAGCCCCGCCCGCACCTGCTCCACCCGGTTGCCCAGCATCTCCGCGGTGCCCTTGGTGGCGACCGGCACACCGGCGACCTGCACGCCCAGCGTGACACAGGTGATCCACGCGACGCCCAGGACCAGCGTCGTGCGGACGGCGACGGGACGGTGGCGGACCATCAGGCCGGTCAGCCGCACCGTCGCCAGCGTCATCAGCACCAGCAGGGCCACGAACAGCGCGATCACCCCGGCCACGGCGAGCACCTGCCCGCCCCGGCCGAACGACTCCCGGACGAAGTCCGTCGCGTCGTCCAGCAGGATCCAGTCGAGCACCAGGTCGAAGGGCCGGGCCAGCACCTGGTGGAAGCCCATGTCCACGAACTTCAGGACGGTGAGCAGACCGAGCAGGACGCCCGAGACCACCGCCGCGATCCGCCGCCACCTCGACGGCAGCGCGAGCAGCAGCGTGGCGAGCAGGATGCCCTCGGCGGGCAGCCGGACGAACGCGCCGACCTCGAGGCGTTCCACCCGGTTCGGCACGAGAAGCGCGAAGAGCACCAGCGCCCCGGCGAGAACGGTCGTCCCGACGGTGACGCCGCGCGCCGTACGCGGCCACCGGTGCCGCCAGCCGAACCAGCCCGGTGGCGTGACCACCGGCGGTGTGCCCTTGGCGGTCTCCCCGGGCGCGGCCGGGCCGCCGTCCCGGCCCGCTCCGCCCTCGGTGGTGTCCGGCAGTCGGCGGGGGCGAATGAAGAGCGACACCCGGAGGGTCCTTCCGTGCGGTCCTGCGATGGCATGGCGAACAGGACCCGGTGAGCGGGCCCGCCCCCACCAGTACGTCGGCACGCCGCCACGGGTTCAAAGCGCGCCGGCCCGGTTTGGTCCGCCCACTCCGGCGCCCTCGCGAAAGGTGCTCCTCGCGGCCTGTCGGGGGCAGGGACCGATCGCTAGGCTGGCCCGCGGACGACGGTAATCGGGAGGAGCACGGACGTGGCCGAGAGCACCACCCAGCAGCGCCCGCTGACGGGCTGGGACAAGCCGGACCTGGACCTCAGCAACGCGCAGTGGCAGTCCAGCAGCCGTGGCCTGGGCGATGTCCAGATCGCCTTCGTGGAGGGCTTCATCGCCATGCGCAACAGCGGCAGTCCGGAGAGCCCTTCCCTGATCTTCACCCCCGCCGAGTGGGGCGCGTTCGTGTCGGGAGCGCGGGAGGGGGAGTTCGACCTGACGTGAGCGGCGTCGCCGCCACGAGGGTGTTCCGCGCGTTTTTCCGGACACGCGATCCGAAGCGCCGTTCCCGGCCCCCGCCTGAGTCAGGCTGGCCGGGGGGGCGAAGAGCGATGGTCGTATCCCGGAGGCGAGGAACCATGAACACCCAGCCGGTCGTCGCGGCGGTCGACGGTTCGGACGACAGCCTGCGCGCGCTGGAGTGGGCCCTCGACGCCGCACGCCGGCGCGGAGCCCCGCTGCGGATCGTGCACGTACGCCAGTACGCCCCCTGGACGCAGCCCGAGGTGCTGGCGGCCGGACCGCCCGACCCCGACGAGGACCCGGTCCTCGACCAGGTCCGCGGTCACCTGGCACAGCGCGGCGGCCTGCCCGCCGTCGAGTACGCCGTGCCGGAGGGGGCGCCCGGGGTGTTGCTGCCCGAAGTGGGGGCCGCGGCTCGGCTGCTGGTGCTCGGCTCCCGGGGCCGCGGGGGCTTCGCCAGCCTGCTGCTCGGCTCCAATTCCCTGGCCGCGGCCCGCGACGCCGAGTGCCCGGTCGTCGTCGTGCCCCGGCCCCGGCGCGGCGGCGAGGAGAGGACGTCCGGCGGGGCCGACCGGCCCGTGGTGGTCGGCCTGAACGCCGACGGCCCCGACGAGGCCACGCTCGCCTTCGCCTTCGCGGAGGCGGCGCTGCGCGGCGCCCGGCTGCGGGTTCTCGTCGCCTATCCGTGGCCGCTGCAGACCTGGATGCTGCCCGGGGAGATGCCTCCGCCGCAGGTCGATCAGGGCGCTGTCGAGCACGAGAACCGCCTTCTCGCCGACGGCTTCCTCGCTCCGCACCGGGAGCGGCATCCCGAGGTCACCGCCGGGATCGACGTGCTGCCCGGAGACGCGGCCGGCCATCTGGTCGAGGCGTCGCGGGACGCCGAGCTGGTCGTCGTGGGCCGTCATCGGCGTCGGCTGCTGGCGCCGGCCCGCATGATGGGGTCGGTGACGCAGGCGGTGCTGCTCCACGCGGTGAGTCCGGTCGCGGTGATTCCTCCGGCGGCACCGGAGGAGTAGTCCGGAGGGGCCGGCCGAGCCGGGGCGGGGCAGGAGGTGCCGACCGGTGCGGAACGCCACGTCGCCGGCGCCGATGGTCTCGCCCGTGTCCGTGACCTGCGCACCGCTGTCCGCACCCTCCTCGCGCACGCCGTCCGCCCGGCCGAACCGAGCCCCGCGGACGCGACCCGTCTGCTCCCCCTCCCCGAGGTGCCGCGGCGCCTGAACGACGCTGCCGCCCGCACCTCCACCGGCCCCGACCGCGAGCGCCTGCGCGCCTGCCACGCCCCCGCCGCGTGCGCCACTTCCCGAAGGAGCACCCGCGTCAGGAGTGGCGCGAGCCCTCCTGCGGCGACCGCGCCCGGGTGGCCCGCCACCACGAGCGGCACCGGCGGTCCGGGGAGCCGGGGCGGGTGTCGCCCGACCGTCCATACGCGGGTCCGGGCACGTACCATGGCGGCATGTCGTTCCTCCGCCGCCGCAGTGCCACGCCCGCCGGGCCCGACTTCGACGTTCTGGCCATGGACCCGGGCGACTGGCCCGGCAACCTGGGCGCCGGGCTGCTGCCCGCCCCCGACGGAAGCTGCCAGGGCGTCTTCCTGCGCTACGACCTGTTCGGCGGCCGCGGCCCCGCGATGGTCATCGGCAATCTGCCCGAGGGCTCCCCGGCCCGGGACGTCCCGGAGGGCGAGGTCCCCTTCGAGGTCGGGCAGCTGCTGCTGGCGCTGGAGAACGACGAGGAGATCACCGTCGTCGGCACCGAGGACGTGCCGGTGATGCAGGGCGACAACCTGCTGATCGTGCGCCGGGTCAAGCTCTCCGAGGGCCGGATCTCCTGCGTGCAGTTCGACCGCAGCGACAACGTCCTGGTGACCATCGCCGCCTGGGACCGCCCCATCACCGACGACCTGTACGCCCTCCTCAAGCCGCTCCCCGCGGAGCTGTTCCAGCAGGGCTGACACAAGGGGCCGGGTTCCGTGGGAACCCGGCCCTCCCGCTACGCCCCCGCACCGCTACGACGACGTCACCGTCACGTCCGCCGCCCGGACGAAGCCGACCCGGTGGCCGAACTGGATCTCGTAGTACAGGTCCTCGCCCCGCACCACCTGGTGGGACGCCTCGTCGAAGGTCACCGCGTAGTAGTACTCACCGGGCACCTTGCCCCCGGTCACGTACTTCTGCCCCTCGGGCACCGTGTACGGCAGCGGCGACACCGCCTGGGCCGGCACGCCCTCCGGGTAGGCGGCCTCCTCCGGGTACGCCCTTCCGTACACCGGCACCGGGCCGAGGCCCTTCCTCGGGGTGACGACCCTCCCCTTCGCGGGCACGGCGGTCGGCTGCTCCTCCGGGTTCCTGAACCAGGCCTTCTGACCGAGGTACCAGATGGCGGTCCAGTCGCCCCAGCGGTCGGCGACCGCGTACTGCTGGCCCGTGGAGGCCCGCGAGGACAGGTCGTTCACCCCGGTGGTCGGGGCGGAGCCGAGGCCGATGTCCCTGATCAGCGGGGAGTCCTCGGCGTGGTCGGAGTACAGCCGCACCGCGCTCGACCCGTGGGCGGCGCACGGCTCGCCCGCCCGCTCGCAGCCCGTGAACACCGGCCGGTTGGCGGAGTGGTCGGGCCGGATCGTGACGACGCCGGCGTTCTCGCCGGCCGTGGCCCTCAGGGGTTCGCCCAGCAGTTCGAAGTAGTGCCGCCAGTCCCAGTACGGTCCGGGGTCGGTGTGCATGCCGGGGATGGTGGCGGTGGTCGTCCCCGGCACCGTGTCGTGGCCGAGGATGTGCTGCCGGTCCAGTGGGATGCCGTACTTCTCGGCGAGGTACTTCACCAGCCGGGCCGAGGACCGGTACATCGCCTCGGTGTACCAGGCGTCGGGATCCGCCAGGAAACCCTCGTGCTCCAGACCGATCGACCCCGCGTTGACGTACCAGTTGCCCGCGTGCCAGGCCACGTCCTTCGCCTTCACATGCTGGGCGATGTGGCCGTCCGTGGAGCGCAGACTGTATTGCCAGGACACATAGGCGGGGTCCTGCACCATGTCGAGGACGCCTTCCCAGGCGCCCTCCGTGTCGTGGACGACGATGTACCGGATGCGCTGCGAGGCGGGCCGGTTCCCCAGGTCGTGGTTGCCGTAGTCACCGTCGCCGAACTCCTCGTACGGGGCCGGGACCCACTCGCACGACACCGTCCTCGGGCACTCCGTCCCGGCGGCGGAGGCGGTGCGCAGTCCGGCGCGCTCCAGCGCCGCGGTGTCGGGTGCGAGGTCCGGGCGGGCGCCCAGGACCACCCGCTGCCCGGCGTCCGTGACCCGTGCCCCGCCTGCGCGGATCACCTCGTACACCTCGTGGGCGTACGCCGCCGCCGACGCGGTGTCGTCCGCGCCGGAGAAGAGGGCGACCGCCGCGTACCAGTCCGCGGGGTCGTCGCTGCTCGGCCCGCCCAGCCGGCGCTGGGCCTCGGCCAGCAGGGCGGCGCCGCCCGCCACGTTCGCGGCCGGGTCCTCGCGCAGGCGTTCGGGGCTGAGGCCGGTCAGGCGGGCGGCTTCCGGCAGCGTGGTGAGCCGGTCCGGCAGCTCCTCGGTCCGTGCCGCTCGTGCCCCGGGACTTTTCGGCGGGCGGGCCTCGTCGCCGCGCGGGTCCTCCGTGCCGGAGGAGTGGTGGTCGGAGGCGGCGAGCGCGGTGCGGGCGTCCGTGAGGTGCATCGGTCCGTAGCCGCCGGTCACGCTCGGGGCGCCACCGTGGGCGTCCCAGCGGGACTGGAGATAGGAGACGCCCAGCAGCACGCTCTGCGGCACGCCGTACTCGGCGGCGGCGGTGGCGAACGCGTGCTGGAGGTGGGCGGTGCTCGGCGGGACGGCGGAGGGGGCGGCGCCCAGGAGGGGGAGGGTGAGGGCGGTTGCGGCGAGGGTGCGGATGGCGATCCGGGTGGGGACGGGTCGTCTCATGCGGCCTCCTGGGGCGGCGGTGCGTGTGACGGGAGCCGAGCGGTGTGTCAGTGGTACCGGTCAGCTGATGATCCGTCAATCATGCCCGGGGAGGCGCGTATTACCTTGTCAATGGGGGTGCGCGTCGCTTTCGTGGTGGTGGGTGCCAGGCCTGCGGGGCGTCAGTGGTGTACGCCAGTGGTGGGGCGGGGGGTGTTGCGCAGCCCGGCGTTGCGGGGTGCCTCCCCCACTCTCGGCTTCGCTCGAGCGGGGGGACCCCATCGCCCACCCGTGCCGCCCCAGCGGCACGACTGCCCGCAGCTGGGGCGGCACGGGTGGGCGCGGTTGGGGTGATGGGGGGGGTCAGCGGGTGCCCACCGCTGCGCGTACTGCTCGGCGGGCCATCTGGCAGTCGTCGTGGAGGCGGCGGAGGAGCAGGCGGTGTTCCTCGCCGGACGGGGCCGAGGGGGACGTGTCCTGCATCGAACGCTGTACGGCCGTCTCGTAGGTACGGATCTCCCGGGTCAGCACCAGCATCAGGTTCACCAGGAAGGCGTCCCGCGAGGCGGGCCCCGCCGACTGGGCGATCTGGCTGATCTGACGCCGCGCCACCGGCGCGTCCCCCAGGACCGACCACAGCGTCGCCAGGTCGTATCCCGGCAGGTACCAGCCCGCGTGCTCCCAGTCCACCAGCACCGGACCGGCCGGTGAGATCAGGATGTTGGAGAGCAGGGCGTCGCCGTGGCAGAACTGGCCCATGCCCTGCCGGCCGGTCGCCAGCGCGATGCCGTGCAGCAGCTTCTGCAGGTCGCCGAGGTCCCGGTCGGTGAGCAGACCCAGTTCGTGGTACCGGGAGATGCGGGCCGCGTAGTCCAGCGGCGCGTCGAACGTCCCGGCCGGCGGCCGCCAGGAGTTCAGCCGGCAGACCGCGCCGAGTGCCGCCCTGATGTCCGCCCGCGGCGGTGCCTCCACCGGGTGCCGCTGGAGCGCCGCCACCCGGCCGGGCAGCCGCTCGATCACCAGCGTGCCGTTGTCCGGGTCCGCCGCGATCAGCCGGGGCGCCCGCACGGGCGGGCGGTGCCGGACGAACGAGCGGTATGCCGCTATTTCGTGGCGGATCCGTTCGCTCCACGCGGGGGAGTGGTCCACTAAGCACTTGGCGACCGCGGTGCTCCGGCCGGCGGTGCCGACCAGCAGGACGGACCGGCCGGTGCGGCGCAGCACCTGGACCGGCGCGAACTCCGGGCAGATGCGGTGCACCGACGCGATCGCCGTGCGCAGCTGGGCGCCCTGCGGGCCGGACAGGTCGAGCCTCCCGCTGAGCGGCTGGATGCCCGGTCCCGCGGTGCGCCGTACGCCGCCCGCGCCGAGCACGGGGTTCGCCGGGCGCGCGGGGGCGAGGTAGGGGCCGCTGTCCGACGGACGGGGGCGCAGCGGCCGGGGCGGGGCGGACACGGAGGACGATGCTGCGTACATGGGTGATACAGATCCCTTCGTGTGCCTGCGACGTCAGCGCACCACCCGGCCCGGCCGCCCGGGCGCACCCTGGGGAATGCCCCTGTGGCGACGGGGTCGTGGTGGCGCGTTCCTACTCGACACCCGATGCCCCCTGGCACACCATCTGGCGCACCCTGGCGAACCCTGGCGAATAGTCGCCCGGCAACCCGCACCGGGCTACTGTCAACTCAGCCGAGAACCTGGGGGCTTGACGTGAGCGGACAACCCAACACCCGGCTCTCGGACCTGTTCGGCCTGGCCGGCTGGTCCAAGGGCGAACTCGCGAGGCTGGTCAACCGGCAGGCGGCGGCCATGGGCCACCCCCAGCTGGCGACCGACACCTCCCGGGTGCGGCGGTGGATCGACATGGGAGAGATCCCGCGCGATCCCGTACCGCGGGTGCTGGCGGCCCTGTTCACCGAGCGTCTCGGCCGTGTCGTGACCATCGAGGACCTCGGTCTGGTCCGGCACGGGCGTACGGGGAAACGGCCACGCCCCGGGAGTGCGGAACATCCCGACGGAGTGCCGTGGGCGCCCGAGCGGACAGCCGAGGTCCTCACCGAATTCACGGGAATGGACCTCATGCTCAACCGACGCGGCTTGGTGGGCGCGGGTGCCGCGCTCACCGCGGGCTCCGCACTCAGCAGCGCCATGCACGACTGGCTGCACACCGATCCGGCCCTGACCGCCGACGCTCCCCGACTCGACGACCCCCTGCGCGTCGACCCCGCCGGGTTCGACCGTTACGAGGCCGCCCCGATCGGCTCGCAGGAGATCGAGGAACTGGAGCGCTCCGTGGAGGTGTTCCGCGCCTGGGACGCCGCCCGGGGCGGCGGTCTCCAGCGCAAGGCGGTGGTCGGCCAGCTCAACGAGGTGGGCGGCATCCTCGCCTACCACCACCCACCCCATCTCCAGCGGCGCCTGTGGGGCGTCGCCGCCAACCTCGCCGTCCTCGCCGGCTGGATGTCGCACGACGTCGGCATGGAACCCACGGCCCAGAAGTACTTCGTGATCGCCGCCCACGCGGCCCGGGAGGGCGGCGACCGGCCGCGCGCGGGCGAGGCGCTCTCCCGGGCGGCCCGGCAGATGGTGCACCTGGGCCGGCCCGACGAGGCGATGGACCTGATGGAACTCGCCCAGTCCGGCTCGGGCGAGGAGGTCCTGCCGCGCACCCGCGCCATGTTCCACACCATCGAGGCCTGGGCGCAGGCGTCCATGGGCAAGGGCCAGGCGATGCGCCGCACCCTGGGACAGGCGGAGGACCTCTTCGTCTCCGACAAGGGGGACGTGCCACCGCCGAACTGGATGCAGCTGTTCAACGAGGCGGACCTGTACGGCATGCAGGCCCTGGCGTACCGGACGCTCGCGGAGTTCGAGCCGGACGCGGCCGTGCACGCCCAGCACTACGCGGACAAGGCGCTGGCACTGCGGGTCGAGGCACAGCAGCGGTCGAAGATCTTCGACTTCCTGTCCATGGCCTCCGCGTGCTTCATCGCCGACGATCCCGAGCAGGCGGACCGGTTCGCGCGCCTCGCCCTGGTGTCGATGGGCCAGAACTCCTCGCGCCGCACCTGGGACCGGCTGCGCCAGATGTACCGGCTCACCGCCGAGTACGCCTCGTACCCGAGGATCCAGGAACTCAGGGAGGAGATCGAGCTGGTGCTGCCCAGGCCCAGGGGCAAGGGAGGCAGCGCCCAGGCGTGAGGGCGGTCCGGCCCGCGGGCTCGCTCGCTACGGGGTGACCCGGGCGACGAGCACACAGGCGGCGTCGTCGCGCTCCCGCTCGCCGAACTCCTCCGCGACCGCCCGGACGCAGTCCTGTGCGGTGCGGGCGGCGGCGAAGCGCGGGGCCAGTTCGAGCAGACGGTGTGCGGCCGTGGCTCCGGCGTGTCCGGGCACCAGCCCGTCGGTGTGCAGCAGCAGCACGTCACCGGCGTCGAGGGTCTCCTCGGCCTGTCCGTAGGAGGCGCCCGAGACGGCGCCGAGCAGCACGCCGTCCGGCGTGTCCAGCGCCCGCCCCGTCCCGCCGCGGAACAGCAGCGGGGCGGGGTGCCCGGCCTGCGCCCACAGCAGTGAGCGGGTCCCGGGCCGGTAGCGCAGACAGACGGCGCTGCCCAGGGCCGGCTGCGCGGTGGTGTCCAGTAACCGGTTGAGGCAGGCCAGCAGCGGTCCCGGCGCGGTGCCGGTCATCGCCATGCCGCGCACGGCGCCGAGCAGCATCGCCATGCCCGAGGCCGCGCCGACGCCGTGCCCGGTCAGGTCGCCGACGCTGAGCAGCGTCGTACCGTCGGACAGTTCCAGGGCGTCGTACCAGTCGCCGCCGATCCGCGCGTGCGCCGACGGCGGCAGGTGGGCCGCGGCGAGGTCGAGGCTTCCCGGGCCGGCCTGCGGGAACCGCAGGGGGCCGTGCCACGTCGGCAGCACGGCCTCCTGCAGCTCGACCGCGAGCCGGTGCTCGGTCCGCGCGGCGGCGTGCCGTTGGCGGTGCAGCGAGTCACGGGTCTCGCTCACCGCCCGCCGGCAACGGCGCACTTCGCTGACGTCGCGCAGCACCGCCCACATCGAGGCGGTGCTGCCGTCGGCACCGAGTACCGGTTCGCCCATCATGTGCACGGTCCGTACACCGTCGTCCGGGCGTACGACGCGGAACTCCCCGTCGATGGGCCGGGCGTCGACGAGACAGTCCGTGACCATCGCGGTCAGCCTGGGCCGGTCCTCCTCGAACACCAGCGAGGGCAGTTCGTCGAGGGTGAGCGGCGCGGCGGCCGGGTCGCGGCCCAGGATCCGGTACAGCTCCCCGGACCAGCGCACCTCGTCCGTGAGCAGGTCCCACTCCGCGCTGCCGACCCGGCTGAGCAGGGCGTCGTGCGGTGCCTGCGCCGGCACGGGGAGCGGGTCGTCCCGCAGCTGCGCCAGGTGCCCGTCCAGGTCGTCGAGCTGATGCAGCGCCAGGTCGTACAGCGCGCGTCGCCAGCGTTCCCGCGGGTCCGCCGCGTCGGCCGGACCGTCCCGGCGTGCGGCGTCGACCTCGCCCTTGAGCCGCCGGGTCTGCGAGATGAGCGCGTCGACCGGGCCGCGTCCTGGCGGCTGGGCGGCTGGGCGGTCCGCGGAGAGGTGGGACGGCATGACGCACTCCGATGCGGGGACGGTACGGCCTTCAGGCGGAGGGAGGACCGTTACGACTCTCGCACAGCCCGCGACGGCCCGTAAGGGATTCGGCAACACACGATAAGGCGGTGCCCATGGCATATGTCACCGTCTTCACCGGGTTACCCGCGGGAATACGTCAGAGGCGCTACGGGCGTCTCAACTCCCATGGTACGCAAGTGATATGACGCTCCGTCGGTCGGCCGCCGTCACTCATTCACGCGTTCGACGGACAAGTGTTCGCGCGTGGGTGACCGGTGGGTCGCCCCGTCCTCAGTAGCGCAGCACCGCCGCCATCCCGTCCGCGTCCCCGAGCGCGCCGTCCGGGACGAAGCGGACCTCGGCGCCGGTCTCCAGGCACTGTTCGACGATCTCGTCCACGATGTCCGCGCGGGCGTCCAGGTCGCCGTCCTCGGCGATGACCAGATGGTCGCCGGTGTCGCGCGCCGTGATCCGGTAGTTCTCCTCCACGGCCAGCAGCCGGACCCGGCCCTCCCGGGCGCTCTGCCACAGCTCGTCGACGCCGGCCGCGAACTCCTTGCGGCCCCGGGCCGACTCCAGCGACCGCGCCACGTCCTCGGTGCTCCTGCGGGCCTCGGCCTCCAGCACCGGCCGCACGGCCTGCCACACCGCCTCGGGCGTGCCGTGCGCCAGGCCGCCGTGCGGGACGTGCACGGCGTCCCCGGCCGCACTGCCGGCCTCGCCCAGCAGGGACAGGGCGGCGGGCTCACCGGTGACGTACAGCGGCCGCGGGTGGTGGCGCAGCAGCTTCCCCAGCGCGGTGTCCGCCTCGCGCAGGAACCGGCGGGTGTCCTCGTTCCGGAAGCTGCTCGGCTGGTCGCCGATCCACTCCTGCCGCTCGGGGTCGAAGTTCCGCTGCTCCCGGATCAGCGGGAAGCCGCCGGCGCGTTCCTCGACGACCCGGTCCACGCCGCCGCTCCACAGGGTGCACCGGTCGGCGGAGACGGACAGCACCCAGAACGGCCGCTGCGCCGTGTGGGCGGAGACGAGGTTGCGGGTCAGGAAGGTGTCCGAGAGGACGATGCGCTCGGGCACGCTGCGGGCGAGCGACCACACCTGGTGCTCGCCCGGGGCGGCGAAGATGACCAGGCCGTCCTCGGAGTGCGACAGGTCGACCTCGGCCAGGGCCCGGTCGAGCTGCCGGGCCACATCGGTGCGCCGGTCCCGGGTGACCGCGGGATCGGCCTCCAGCTTCTTCTTGGCCTCGGCCACCGCGTTGCGCAGCCGGACGGCGTCCTGGGTGTTGAGGGGCTCGCGCCGGTGCGTCGGCGTCAGCACGGACACCGCGGGGTAGGGGCGCGGGCGACGAAGCTCGGCAAGGGCCGTGGGACTCAGATCGTGCTCCATGACAGCACCATAGGGCGGATTCACCGACAGGGCATTCGGGGCAAAGCGGGCCTGTGCGTCCCCGGGGCCGGGCAGCCGCTCAGAGGCGGCCGTCGTCCTCGGATCCGCAGGAACTGCCGCTGCGCGGCAGGGAGCCGTAGAGCAGGAAGTCGTCGATCTTGCGGTGGACGCACTCGGACGCCCCGTAGCCGGTGTGCCCCTCCGCCCGGTTGTCCAGCACCACGGCGGAGGGGCCGAGCCGCTCGGCCGTCTCCACCGTCCAGCGGTACGGCGTGGCCGGGTCGCCCCGGGTGCCGACCAGCAGCATCTTCGGCGTGTCGAGGTCCTTGACCCGCTCGCGGATGTAGTCGGTCCCCTTGGGGCGGCCGTAGCACAGCACCACCTGGGCGAGCCGGTACCGCCCGAAGACCGGCGAGGCCTCCTGGTAGGCGCCGCGCAGCCGGGCCAGGTCCCGGGTCAGGCGTTCGGCGTCCGGACGCTCGGGGTCGTCCGCGCAGTTCACCGCCATCAGCGCCGCCGGCAGGTTGTCCAGGGGCACGTCCTCCTCGTCGACGAGGGGGTGGTCGGCCCGATGGGGCACGGGCGGCGCCATCCCCCCGGTCGCGAGGGCCTCCACCCCGCGCGTGTCCCCGTCCTCCATGAGCTGGGCGAGCGCCCGCTGCAGCAGCGGCCACGTCTCCTTGGTGTAGAGGCCCTGCCCGATGGCGGCGACCAGGTCCTGACCGGTGAACTCGTAACCGAAGTCGGTCGGCACCGGGTTCTCGTCGAGCGAGTCGACCAGCTCCACGACCTGTGTGCGGGCCGTGCGCGCGTCCTGCCCGAACGGACAGGAGAGCTCCTCGGTGCACCAGGTGAGGAAGTTGTCCAGCGCGGTCTGCTGCCCCCGGGCACCGGCCAGCCCCTGCTCGGCCAGCGGCTCGGTCAGCGTGTCCACGCCGTCGAGCGCCATGCGGCCGACCTTGTCGGGGAACTTGGCGGCGTACACCGCGCCGAGCCGGGTCCCGTACGAGAATCCCAGGTAGTTGAGCTTCTCGTCGCCGAGCGCCTGACGCATCACGTCCAGGTCGCGTGCGACGTCCACGGTGCCGATGTGCTCGAGGACCGGGCCCGAGTGCTCGGCGCACTCGGCGGCCACCTCGCGCAGCTTGCGCAGCGTGTCGCGCGGATCCGCGGTCTCCTCGCCGTCGGTGGCCTCCAGCGCCTGACCGGTGGCGTCGGCGCCGCAGCTGACCGGCGCGGAACGGCCGACGCCCCGCGGGTCGAAGGAGACCACGTCGTAGTCCTCGGTCAGGCCCAGGAAGTCCTCGCGGCCCCGGGCGAGTCCCAGCACCCCCGAACCGCCCGGACCGCCGAAGTTCAGCAGCAGCGAGCCCCGTGGGTCGCCGGAGGCACGGTAACGGGCGAGGGCCAGTTCGAGGGTGCCCCCGTCGGGCTTCGCGTAGTCGAGCGGCACGGTGACCGTCCCGCACTGCATGTCCTTCGGCAGGTCCGTGCCCTCGCAGGCCGACCACGTGATCTTCTGGTCGTGGAACCGGTCGAGGTCGGCGTCCGTCCGGCCGGTGGCCGTCAGTCCCGTGCCCAGCAGGGCCAGCCCGACCGCCCCGGTGGCCGCGCAGCGCCGGACCGTGGGCCGCACCGCGCGGCGCCGGACCGAGGGTCGCTTGGACAGCTTGGCCAGCATCGATGCCTCCAGGGACGCCCCGACCGGCGCCCTCGCCCACCATAAGCGGGCCCCGGGGCTCCCGCCCGCCGGCCCGGCGACAGTACGCCGGGCGGTCCGGCCGGGTACCCGGCCGCCACGAGCCCGGCGGCCCGTGGCCGGGCCGGCCGGCGGCGGGACGCCCGATGAGGTGAGACGGCTGCGGACGTACGGCCGGACCGTCCGGAGAGACGGCCGGCCCCGTGGGTCAGCCGCGTCCGCGGTGGAACCGCCGGTGCAGCTCCTTGACCTCCTCCGCCAGCCGGGGGACGGGGCCGGCCACGGTCACGCCCGGGGCGATCTCGGCGACGGGCAGCGTCCGCACCGGCGGGGCTGGCACCCCCAGTTCGGTGAGCCAGGACGCCAGCTGCTCGGAGGAGGCGACGTACACGATGCGTCCGAGGCCCACCCAGGCGTGGGCGGCGGCACACATCGGGCAGTGCTCGCCGGAGGTGTACACCGTGGCCGCGGCCCGTTCGGCGGGGGTCATGCGGGCGGCCGACCAGCGGGCCAGTTCGAACTCCGGGTGCCGGGTGCGGTCCCCGGAGGCCACGCGGTTGTGGTCCTCGGCGAGCACGGTGCCGTCCCCGGACACGAGGACCGAACCGAACGGCTCGTCACCGGACTCCAGCGCCTCGGCCGCCAGTTCCACGCAGCGCCGCAGGTACGGCAGTTCCTCGTCCCGCACGACCATGGTCAGGCCTCCTCGTCTCGTCCGACCGGGAGCAACGGTAATCCCGTTGCCCCGGACATCGCCCCATGATGGGGTCCGGCGCATGGATCAAACGGATCAAGTTGACGTACTGGCCCTGTTCGACCGTGAGGTGCGCGAGGGGGCGCGGCCCGACGGCCCCGGCGCGGAGGTGGAGCGAGCCGGCGCCGTGGTGCGCCAGAAGGGACCCGCGCACGGCTGGAACGGTGTCGTCTGGTCCGCCCTGGAGGCGGCGGACGCGGACGTGGTGATCGCGGAGCAGATCGCGCACTTCACCGGGCTCGGCCGCGAGTTCGAGTGGAAGCTGTACGGACACGACCGGCCGGCGGACCTCGGGCAGCGACTCGCGGCGGCCGGATTCGTCCCCGAGCCGGCCGAGACGCTCATGGTCGGCGAGGTCGCCGGTCTCGCCCTGGACGCGGAGCCGCCCGAGGGGGTCCGCATCGTGCCCGTCACCGACCGGGCGGGCGTCGACCTGATGGCGGAAGCACAGGCGAAGGCGTTCGGCACCGATGTCTCCCGGTTCCGCCGGTACCTGCTCGACCGGCTCACCGCCGACCCCGGCACCGTCGTCGCCGTCGTGGCCCTGGCGGGCGGCGAACCGGTGAGCGCGGCGCGCATGGAGCTGGTGCCGGGCACCCCGTTCGCCGGGCTGTGGGGCGGTGGGACCGTGCCGCGGTGGCGGGGCCGGGGGATCTACCGGGCGCTGGTGGCCCACCGGGCCCGGGTCGCGGCCGACCGTGGCTACCGCTATCTCCAGGTCGACGCCTCCAGCCAGAGCCGGCCCATCCTCGAACGCCTCGGCTTCACCCCTCTGACCACGACCACGCCGTACGTGTACGTGCCCGTGCGGTAGGTCGGGGCGGTACGGCCCGTCACTGCAATCCCTCATTGCGAGAGTTATAGTCTCTAACAATTGTGAGGGCCGATAAGTGATCCCTCGCGCCGTCCGTCGAGGAGACCGTCATGCCCGCTGCCGCCCCCGCCTCCCGCCCCCTGCACGCCGTCCTGGGATCCGGTCCCGCCGGAACCACCCTCGCCCGGGAGCTCGTCCGGCGGGGTCACGCCGTCCGGCTCGTCTCCCGGAAGGGGGACGGGCCGGAGATCGAGGGGGTCCGGCGGCAGGCCGCCGACGTCGGCACGGCCGACGGCGCACGCGCGGCCGTCGCCGGCGCCGCCGTGGTGTACCACTGCGCCAACGTCGCCTATCACCTGCAGGTCGAGGTGATGCCGCGGATCCAGGAGGCGGTGCTCGCCGCCGTCGAGGAGTCCGGAGCCCGGCTCGTCGTCCTCGACACGATCTACCCGTACGGCCCGACCGGGGGAGCGGTGATGACCGAGGACACCCCCTGGCGGGCGACCAGCCGCAAGGGCCGGATGCGCGCCACGCTCGACGAGCGGTATCTCGCCGCGCACCGGGAGGGCCGTGCCCGGGTGGTCCTCGGCCGCTCGGCCGACTTCGTCGGTCCCGGAGTGCTCAACTCGTCCCTCGGCGGAGCCGTCTTCCCGGGGGCGCTCACCGGCGGCGAGGTGATGGGGGCGGGTGACCTGGACCTGCCGCACAGTTACAGCGGCATCGAGGACGTGGCGGCCGGTCTGGCCGTCCTCGGCGAGCGGCCCGAGGGCGACGGGCGGGTGTGGCATCTGCCCACCGCGCCCGCCGTCAGCACCCGTGAGATCCACGCCATGATCGAGAAGCGGACCGGCCGGCCCCTGAAGGTGGTCGTCCTGGAGGAGCCGCGCCCCTTCGGCCCGTTCGACGAGGTCTTCATGGCCGAACTCGCCGAGATGTTCTACCAGTACACCGAGCCCCAGATCATGGACTCCTCGGCCTTCGAACAGGCCTTCGGCGTGACGCCGACGCCGCTCGAGGAGACCGTGGACGCCACGGTGACCTGGTACGAGCAGTGGCTGTCGCGCCGCTGACGCGGACCGCCGGATTCCGTCTGCGGCCGGTCCTCGCGCGTTCCGGCGCGGTCGCTTCCGGTGTGGTCGCTTCCGGTGCGGTGAGGCCGATCCGGAGCGGCCGCTCCACCCGGGCGACGCCCCGAAGGCCGCCCCGAAGGCCGCCCCGAAGGCCGCCCCGAAGGCCGCCCCGAAGGCCGCCCCGAGGTTGCCCCGAAGGCCGCCGCGACGGTCCCGCCCGGACGCGAGAGGGCCGGTCCGCGATCGGCGCGGACCGGCGTTCGGCTCCTTTCGTGGCCCTCCTACGACCGGCGGGCGGTCTTGGCGGCCGTGGCGGCGCAGGCCGTGCCCAGGATCAGGGTGAGGGCGCCGATGATGATGTTGTTCCAGATGACGCCGGCGTCGGGGTCACTACCGACGATCCACGGCGAGACGATCATCCACAGGCCCAGGGCGCACATGGCCCCGCTGAGGCCGTACATGCGCGCCGGGGCCGCGGTGAACCCCAGGGCGAGCAGACCGATCGCGATGCCCACGATCAGGTTGTGGGTCACGAGCGCGGGCTGGCTCGTCGTGTAGTGGAGTATCCACGGGGACACCGCGCAGTAGAGACCGAGCAGGAACACCGGTCCGTCCACGAGGGCCACATCACGACCCCCGAGCATGCGGTCGTACCGTGCCCGCATCTCCGAGGCATCGGGGTGGCTCGTGATGTCACCGCGGGGGTGTGAGACGTTGGCCATGGGTCGTCTCCTTCGACTAGCAGGCCTGACCGCGTCTGGTGCGGTATGCGGTAAGAGCCGCGTAGGTTCATTCTGCCCTTATTTTTCCTTTATGTGTAGGGCTCGTGGGGAGTCGGGTCCGGTCGCGGTCCCCGCCGCGGACCACCTCCGCACGGCCCGCCCGCGGACGGCCGCGCGGCCGGCCCGGTGAACGGGCCGGACGGCGTGTCCGGCACCCGGCGCCGGGGAGTTCGGGCACGGGCCGGCCGCCGGTGCGACCCGTCGGCCCGGCCGCCGCGAGCCCGCGGACGCGTCCGCGCCGCGATGACTGGTCTAAACCCTTGACTGGTACAGACCAAAGCGGTTGAGTGTGCTCTCACACCCCCCACCACGGCCGCCCCCACTGCCGTGACCGGCCCCGCCGGCATGTGCGGGCGAGGTCCCGCTCAGGCGTGCCCCCGCCCGGGAGCGGCCGCGTTCCGCGAAGGAGTCGTTCCCTTGTCGAGAAGACGCATCGCCGCCGTGACCGCCGCTCTCGTCCTCGCCGGCAGCGCGCCGGTGCTGCTCCCCGCCGCCACCGCCTCCGCCGCCTCGTGCTCCAGTTATCCGAACTGGGTGGCCGGAAGGTCGTACAACGCCGGTGACATCGTGCGCTACACCGACGGCCGGGCGTACATCGCCGAGCACGCCAATCCGGGGTACGACCCGGTCATCAGCACCTGGTACTGGGAGCCGTACGCCTGTGACAACGGCCCCGGAACGCCCGTTGGCACCTTCGTGGTGACCGAGGCGCAGTTCAACCAGATGTTCCCGAACCGGAACCCCTTCTACACCTACAGCGGGCTCACCGCCGCGCTGAGCGCCTACCCCGGTTTCGCCAACACCGGCGGTGACACGGTGAAGAAGCAGGAGGCCGCCGCCTTCCTGGCCAACGTCAGCCACGAGACCGGCGGTCTGGTGCACGTGGTGGAGCAGAACACCGCCAACTACCCGCACTACTGCGACTGGGGACAGCCGTACGGCTGCCCGGCCGGCCAGGCGGCGTACTACGGGCGCGGACCGATCCAGCTGAGCTGGAACTTCAACTACAAGGCGGCGGGCGACGCGCTCGGCATCGACCTCCTGGGCAACCCCTGGCTGGTGCAGAACGACGCGGCCGTCGCCTGGAAGACCGCCCTGTGGTACTGGAACACCCAGTCCGGGCCGGGCACCATGACCCCGCACAACGCCATGGTCAACCAGGCCGGTTTCGGCCAGACGATCCGCAGCATCAACGGCTCCCTGGAGTGCGACGGCCGGAACCCGGCGCAGGTGCAGAGCCGGGTGACCAAGTACCAGCAGTTCACCCAGATCCTCGGAACGTCACCCGGCGGCAACCTGTACTGCTGACGCCCGACCGTTCGGCGTGCTGTCATGCACCTGACCTAAGAGCCTCGGGTAGCGGCCCGCGCACCGCACGTGCGCGGGCCGTCCCCCGGACGAAGGGCAGCCACCATGCGCACCCCCCACGCCCTGCTCACCACGACCGTCACGGCCGCCGCGCTGGCCGCGACGGTCGTGGCACCCCTACCTGCCGCCGCCGCGTCGGTTCCGCCGCCCGGCGCCTACTACGTCCAGAGCGCGACGACCGGACTGAACGCCGCCGACGCCTCCGGCGCGGTCGAACAGCACAGACCGCGCGGCGACGAGGACCACCAGCAGTGGAACCTGCGCGCCGACGGCACCCTGGAGAACACCGACGGCCCCGGCACCTGCCTCGGCCGCGCCGGCGACCAGGCCCGGACCGTGGCCTGCGCGAGCCCGGAGGCGCGCTGGGAGATCGCCCCCGTGGGCGCGGACCGCTTCACGCTCACGGTCCCCGGCACCGACCGCCGCCTCACCGTCGTCCCGAAGCCCTCCGGCGCCAACCATCCCGCCCCGCTCGCCGTGGGCACCGGCACGGGTGACCTCGCCACCTGGTACCTGACCCCGGTCGACCCGGTGACCCGTCCCCTGCCGCCGTGGGACCTGCGCACCCTGGACGAGGTCACCTTCCTCACCGCCCACAACGCCTACGCCAACGGCGTCGACGGCGGCTTCGCCCCGCCCTTCATCGACCTCTTCCCCAACCAGAACCGGGGCATCGAGCGCCAACTCGCCGACGGCGTCCGCGGATTCATGCTGGACATCCACCAGACCCCGGACGGCGCGATCCTCTGCCACAACAGCTGCACCCTGGTCAGCAGGCCCGTCGCCCTGTGGGTGGACCTCCAGCGGATCGTCGACTTCCTGCGCGCCCACCCCGATCAGTTCGTCACCGTCTTCCTGGAGGACTACGTCGACCCGGGCGTCCTGCGCGCCGAACTCGCCCGCGTCCAGGGGCTGTCGGACGTGCTCTACCGGCCCGACCGCACCGGTGTCCGGGAGAACGGCTGGCCGACCATGGGGGAGCTGGCCGCCGCCGGGCACCGGCTGCTGATCTTCACTGACCACAGCCGCGCCGCCGACCGGGCCGCCGGAACGACCCGGGACACCTTCGGCGTGCTGTACCAGCGGGAGTGGACCGTCGAGAACCACTGGTCCATGGGCCCGGGCGTCGGCGCCTCCGACTGGTCCTGCTACAGCCGGTGGTACGACGCGGACACCACCATCCCGCTGACCCGCACCGAACCCGGCTTCCGCCCCCTGTTCGTCATGAACCACTTCCGGGACACCACGATCGCCTCCACCGCCGGCACGGACAACTCCAAGCTCGCCGACCGCGC
Organism: Streptomyces sp. NPDC044984; assembly: GCF_040646935.1. NCBI lineage: Bacteria > Bacillati > Actinomycetota > Actinomycetes > Kitasatosporales > Streptomycetaceae > Streptomyces > Streptomyces sp. NPDC044984. The sequence continues at coordinate 67,496 of NZ_JBEZBE010000032.1, read as the reverse complement.
CCGCCGGTTCTGCCGGCCGGCCGCCCGCAAGAAGCCCAACTACCTCGCCGTGGACCGCTACGACCTCGGCGACCCGGCGGCCGCCGTCACCGCCCTCAACACCTACGCGTATCCGTAGCCGGCTCTCCGGTCCCGCTCCGGTCCCGCTCCGGTCCCGCGCCGGTCCCGCTCCGGGGCCTCCCCGGAGCGGGACTGGCGCGCCCGGCGGTTTTACGTATAACCTCTCCGGTCAATCCCCCTTCGAGAGGTCACGATGAGACGCATCCCCCTGGTCACCCTCGTCGTCGACGACTACGACGAGGCGATCCGCTTCTACACCGGGGCGCTCGGTTTCCGGCTCGCCGAGGACGCGCCCAGGCCGGACGGCGGCCGCTGGGTCGTCGTCGAGCCGGACGCCGGGCACACCGGCACGGGGCTGCTGCTCGCCCGCGCCGAGGGGGAGGCCCAGCGGGCCAGGGTCGGTGACCAGACCGGCGGGCGCGTGGGCTTCTTCCTGTACACCGACGACTTCGCCCGCGACCACGCGCGCATGACCGCCGCCGGCGTGACCTTCCTGGAGGAGCCGCGCCACGAGCCGTACGGCTCGGTCGCCGTCTTCCGGGACCTGTACGGCAACCGCTGGGACCTGCTCCAGCCCGCCACCCCCTGATCCGCTCCGCCTTCCCGCCGAACGACCCGCCGAGGAAAGACCGCACATGTCATCTACGCGCATAGACGCAGAAACCCTCCGCCGCCTCCCCAAGGCGGTGCTGCACGACCACCTCGACGGCGGTCTGCGCCCCGCGACCGTCGTGGAACTGGCGGCGGCCGTCGGCCACACCCTGCCCACCACCGACCCCGACGAGCTCGCCGCCTGGTACGTCGAGGCCGCGAACTCCGGCGACCTGGTCCGTTACATCGCCACCTTCGAGCACACCCTCGCCGTCATGCAGACCCGTGAGGGCCTGCTGCGCACCGCCGAGGAGTACGTGCTCGACCTGGCCGCCGACGGTGTCGTCTACGGCGAGGTGCGCTACGCCCCCGAGCTGAACACCCGGGGCGGGCTGACGATGCGCGAGGTCGTGGAGACCGTCCAGGAGGGCCTCGCCGCCGGCATGGCCAAGGCCGCCGCCGCCGGGACGCCCGTCCGGGTCGGCACCCTGCTCTGCGGCATGCGGATGTTCGACCGGGTCCGCGAGGCCGCCGACCTGGCCGTCGCCTTCCGGGACGCCGGGGTCGTCGGCTTCGACATCGCCGGCGCCGAGGACGGCTTCCCGCCCGCCGACCACCTCGACGCCTTCGCGCACCTGCGCCGCGAGAGCGTGCCCTTCACCATCCACGCCGGCGAGGCCCACGGCCTGCCCAGCATCCACCAGGCGCTCCAGGTGTGCGGCGCCCAGCGCATCGGGCACGGGGTGCGCATCACCGAGGACATCGTGGAGGGCAAGCTCGGCCGCCTCGCCGGCTGGGTCCGCGACCGCCGGATCGCGCTGGAGATGTGCCCCACCTCCAACCTCCAGACCGGCGCCGCGACCTCGATCGCCGAGCACCCGATCACCGCGCTGAAGGACCTCGGCTTCCGCGTCACCCTCAACACCGACAACCGCCTCGTCTCGGGCACCACCATGACGCGGGAGATGTCCCTGCTGGTCGAGCAGGCCGGCTGGACGGCCGAGGACCTGCGCACGGTCACGGTGAACGCCGTGAAGAGCGCGTTCCTCCCGTTCGACGAGCGGAACGCGCTCATCCGGGACGTCGTCCTGCCCGGCTACGAGTCCGTGCTCTGAGTCAGCCCCCGCACGTACGCGGCCTGTCCGACGTGCTGCAGATCGTCGGACAGGACGCTGACCAGCCGTACGCCCAGGGTCACCGGAGGATCCCAGCCCTCGTCGACGACGCGCTCCAGGTCCTTGGCGGCCAGCGCGCGCAGCGCCCCCAGGGTCTGCTCGTGCACCGCGTCGTGGTAGCCGGTCAGCAGGTCACCGGAGCCGACCCGCACCTCGGCGACCTCCGCCGGGGTGTGGCCGTACCCCGTGTCGTGGCGGGGCAGGCCGAGGTCCAGGCGCTTCTCCCAGCCCTGGGAGAGCCACACCTGGTCGAGCCCGAAGGCGTCGGCGACGTGGTCGTCCTGGACCCGGGTGAGGTGCCAGACCAGCCAGGCGACGGAGTTCGCGCCGGGGCCGGGCCGGGCGTTCAGGTCGTCGGGACCGAGGCCCTCGACGGCGGAGTGGACTTCTTCCCGGACGCGGCCGAAGCCGTCTATGAGGATGTCCTTGGCATGCATGCCCCCTACCCTCGCGCATCCGCGCGCCTCACGCGCCCCCGTCGTCCAGCAGGGTCATCAGCGCCCGCGCCGCCGGACTCGTCGCCCGCGGTGACGGCACCAGGGCGACCGTCTCGTACACCGCCTCCCCGGTGTCCTTCAGCGGGAGCGCGGTGAGGGCCTCCCGCTTGTGCCGGAAGTGCCGCGGCACGACGGCGACGCCCAGGTTCTCGTCGACCAGGTCGAGCAGGCTGTGCACGTCGTTCACCTCCAGCGCCACCGTGCGCCGTACGCCCGCGGCGGCGAAGGCCGCGTCGGTGGCGCGGCGCGGACCCCAGTCCGGGTGGAAGTCGACGAAGACCTCGTCGCCGAGATCGCGCGGGGTCAGCGGCGCCCCGGCGCGCGCGAGACGGTGGCCGGGGTGGCAGAGCACCGTCATCGGCTCGCTGGTCAACGGCACCGACCGCAGCTGCTCCGGGTCCGCCTCCGTCCGGTAGGCGAAGGCCAGGTCCAGCCGCCCCGCCGCGACCTCCTCCGCCAGCGCGGCCGACCCCCACTGCCGCAGCCGGATCTCCACGTCCGGGTGGAGCCGCCGGAACGTGGCGAGCAGCTCCGCCACGTTCACCCCGGCGATGCACTGCTCGGCGCCGACCGCGAGCGTGCCGCGCAGCACGCCCTGCACCGCGGCCACCGCCTCGTGCGCGGCCCGCACCTGGGCGAGGATCCGCTCGGCCTCCGCCAGCAGCGCCCGGCCGGCCTCGGTGAGCGTCACCCTGCGGGTCGTGCGGACGAACAGCGGGGTCTGCAGCTCGCGCTCCAGGGCGCGGATGGACGCGGACAGGCCCGACTGGGAGACCAGCAGCCGTTCCGCCGCGCGGGTGAAGTGCTGGTCCTCGGCCACGGCGACGAAGTGCTGGAGGTGACGCAGTTCCATGATTGAGAAGCGTATCCGCTGAATTCCATCGGATTCTTCTGTTGGACCACTGCCCGCAGGTCGCGACAGAGTGGACGGGCGGTTCGACGGAACCGTCCAAGACGTGTGCCAACCCCTCTGGAGTCGTGTTGTACACCGCACACCCCGACCGTTACGCGGACATGCCCTACCGGCGCACCGGCCGCAGCGGCCTGAAGCTCCCCGCGCTCTCGCTCGGCCTGTGGCACAACTTCGGTCCCGACCGTCCGGCCGGGACCCAGCGCGCCATCCTGCGCCGCGCCTTCGACCTGGGCGTCACCCACTTCGACCTCGCCAACAACTACGGGCCCCCGCCGGGCGCGGCCGAGTCCGCCCTCGGCGAGGCCCTGAAGGCGGACTTCGCGCCGTACCGCGACGAACTGGTGATCTCCACCAAGGCCGGCTACCTGATGTGGCCCGGCCCGTACGGCGAATGGGGCTCGCGCAAGTACCTGCTCTCCTCGCTGGACCAGAGCCTGAGCCGGATGGGTCTGGACTACGTCGACATCTTCTACTCGCACCGCTTCGACCCTCAGACTCCGCTGGAGGAGACGATGGGCGCGCTGCACTCGGCGGTCCAGCAGGGCAAGGCGCTGTACGTCGGTGTGTCCAACTACTCCGCGGAGCAGACCCGCGAGGCCGCCCGCATCCTCGGTGAGCTGGGCACCCCGCTGCTGATCAACCAGCCCCGCTACTCGATGCTCGACCGCCGTCCGGAGGACGAGGGGCTGATGGACGCCCTGGACGAGCTCCAGGTCGGCTCCATCGCCTACTCCCCGCTGGAGCAGGGCCTGCTGACCGCCCGCTACCTGGACGGCATCCCCGAGGACTCCCGGGCCGCGAGCGACAGTCCCTTCCTGAACACCGACGCCGTCACCGGGGAGCTGGTGGGCCGGCTGCGCGCGCTCGACGAGATCGCCGCCTCGCGCGGCCAGACCCTGGCGCAGATGGCGCTGTCCTGGGTGCTGCGCGGCGGCCGCCTCACCTCCGCCCTGGTCGGCGCGAGCAGCCCGCAGCAGCTCGAGGACAGCGTCACCGCCACGCGGAACCTCGACTTCAGCGAGGAGGAGCTGGCCCGCATCGACGCGGTCGTGAAGCAGTAGGGGCACCGGTGCGGGCCGGGCGTCGTGCGGCCGCCCGGCCCGTGGCCGACGGCGTCGTGGCGGTGGGCGTCCGTGGCCACGGCGGATTCCCCGGGGAGGCCGTGCCCGCCGGTCGGACAGCGGATCCCGGTCGACCACCTCCGAGGTCACATGCGCTCCCTCGGCCACACCCGCACCGTTTCGGCCAGCGACGGCCGTGAATATGCCAGGAGACTGGCCGGAAACATATGGTGACAGTGTTTCAGCGGTGAACATACTCGACATCGAGAGCGCTTCACACCGCGCGACGGCGCCCTCACGCACAGCATGCGAGCCACGAGGCGGGCAGCCGGCCCGGCCCGGCGGGCGAGCGACGCAGCGGGGGAGGGAACGTGCACGACGAATTCCTGTGCCATGTCACCGCGTACGGGATCTGCGACGGCCGGCGCATCGGCGTACCGCTCGGCACCTACCGGGCGCCCACCCTCGCCCTGGCCCTGTGGTGGCTGCGCGACCGCGCCCTCTGGATCGCCGAGCGTCTCGACCCGCAGCCCGACGCCGAGCACTTACCGCCGGGAGCGCTCGTCCCCGTCGCCGACGGCGTGCCCGACGTACCCGCCGTGCTGCGCACCTGGTGCGGCGACGTCGCCCGGCAGGAGGAGGTGGCCGAGACGCTCGCCGCCGGACGGATGGTGCGCGTCGCCACCGGTGACGACACCACCGAGTACGAACTGCTGGCCGAGTCCGTGGACGCCCTGCGCATGCAGCGCGCCGCCCGGGTGCTCGGCGTTCCCGTCGCCTGAGGCGCACGGCCGCGCCCCGGCCGGTGACACCGGGCACCCGAACGGGCCAATGGGTAGAATCCAGTCATGGCGGAGCGGCCGGTCGCCCCGGAGCTCGTCCTGGAGACCGAGACGGGCTCCACCGTGATGAGTCCGGTCCGCGACTACCACGTGGGACGCGACCCGTCGAGCGACATCGTCTTCGACGACGCCCGGGTCTCCTGGCACCATGCGGTGCTCCGTCCCGAGGACGGCCGCTGGACCGTCGAGGACGAGCACAGCGCCCACGGCACCTACGCCGACGGTCAGCGCATCCGCACCCGGGAGGTCGGCCCCGGCCACGTCATCCACTTCGGCAGTCCCGACGACGGCCCCCGCGCCGTCCTCGCCGCCCCCGCGCGCGACCGGCCGCAGGCGGTCTCCCATCCCGCCCTCACCCACACCTTCCGGCAGCCGGCCTCCGTACGGCCGCTGCCCACCCGCACCGTCCGCATCGGCCGGGACCCCGACAACGACCTGGTCGTCGACGACCTGATCGTCTCCCGGCACCACGCCGAACTGCACCTCCACGCCGACGGCTCGTACGAGATCGTCGACCTCGGCAGCCACACCGGCACCTACCTCAACGGCGTGCCGGTCGACCGGGCCGACATCCGCCCCGGCGACATCGTCGGCGTCGGCCACTCCGACTTCTGCCTGATCGGCGACGAACTCCAGGAGTACGTCGACACCGGCGAGGTCTCCCTCGACGTCCAGAACCTCACCGTCGCCGTCGACCGGGGCGCCAAGCGCCTCCTCGACCACGTCTCCTTCCCGGTGGGGGAGAAGTGCCTGCTCGCGGTCGTCGGCCCGAGCGGTGCGGGCAAGTCCACCCTGATGAACGCGCTCACCGGTCAGCGCCCCGCCGACCACGGCACCGTCCTCTACGACGGCCGCGACCTCTACCACGACTACGCCGAGCTGCGCCAGCGCATCGGCCTCGTCCCGCAGGACGACATCCTGCACACCCAGCTGACCGTCCACGCCGCCCTGTCCTACGCCGCCGAGCTGCGCTTCCCGCAGGACACCGCCCAGGCCGAACGACGGGCCCGGGTCGACGAGGTGATCCGCGAACTCGGCCTCGGGGAGCGGGCCCGCCAGCATGTCCACAGCCTGTCCGGCGGACAGCGCAAACGGGTCAGCGTCGCGCTGGAACTGCTGACCAAGCCGTCACTGCTCTTCCTCGACGAGCCGACCTCCGGCCTCGACCCCGGCATGGACCGCTCGGTGATGCGCATGCTGCGCGGCCTCGCCGACGACGGCCGGACCGTCGTCGTCGTCACCCACAGCGTGCTCAGCCTGGACGTCTGCGACCGCCTCCTCGTCCTCGCCCCCGGCGGCAGGGTCGCCTACTACGGCCCTCCCGGCGACGCCCTCGCCTTCTTCGGCTTCGAGCACTGGCCGGAGGCCTTCGAGGCGTTCGAGCAGCAGCGGGACCGGGACTGGAAGGGGCAGTACCACGACTCCCTCTTCCACCGGCGGTACGTCGTCGAGGCCGCCGCCCAGCCCGAGCGGCCCCGCGAGGAGCCGGTCACCGTGGGCCCCCCGCCCCGGCCGCGCGGCTGGGGCGCCCAGCTCCGCACCCTGGTCCGCCGCTACACCGCCGCGCTCGCCGCGGACCGCACCTTCCTCGCCGTCATGATCGCGCTGCCGTTCGTGATGGGCGCCATGGCGCGGGCCCTCGCGGGCAGCGAGCTGACGCGCAGGTCCGCCATGAACGCCCTGCTCATCCTGTGCGTCGGCGCGGTCCTCACCGGCGCGGCCAACGCGGTGCGCGAACTCGTCAAGGAGCGGGTGATCTACCAGCGGGAGCGGGCCGTGGGCCTGTCCAGATCGGCGTACCTGATGTCCAAGGTGGTCGTGCTCGGTACGGTCACCGTGCTCCAGGCCGTGGTGCTGACCCTCGTCGCACTGCTCGGTGTGGACCTGAACGCACCCGGTGGCGAAGGCGTGCTGATGCCGCCCCTTGTCGAGATCACCGTCGCCGTCGCGCTGCTCGCCTTCACCGCGATGATGCTCGGCCTGCTGGTCTCCGCGGTGGTCCGCAAGGAGGAGGTGACGATGCCGCTGCTGGTGCTGCTCGCCATCGTCCAGGTCGTCTTCTGCGGCGCCCTGCTGCCGCTCGAGGGCGTGCTCGTGCTGGAGCAGCTGGCCTGGCTGGTACCCGCCCGCTGGGGGTTCGCCGCGATGGCCGGCACCATCGGGCTCCCCGCGCTCTCGCCCGGCGACCTGAGCCGTGATCCGCTCTTCGTGCACACGGTGGACGTGTGGCTGCTCGCCGTCGGCATGCTGCTCGCCCTGTCGCTGGTCCTCGGCCTGCTGGTGTCCCGTCTGCTGCGGCGCCACGAGCCGGCCGTGATGCGGGGGTAGGCGCCGGCGACGACGGCCCCGGATTCCGTCCCCCGCACGTCGCCCCGCGCCACTGACCGCCGGCCGCCCCGACCTCGCCCCACGGGCCGGCGCCGTCCCCGCCAGGGCCCTGGCCGCCGCTACGCCTCCTGCCGGGGCCTCGTCGCGGCCCCGCCCCTCCGGCGTACCCCGCGCGCCGACAGCGCCCCCGCGAAACCCGTGACCAGGCCCCACAGCAGGGCCAGGCCCAGGGCGCTCCACAGCCGCGGCCTCAGCAGCACCTGGCCGGAGAAGCCCTCGCCGAGGTCACCGATGCCGAGCACGGACAGGCCGAACCGTGCGGAGATCCGGACCATGAGGCAGATCATCAGCACGGCCGACGCCAGTGCCGGCGCCATGCGCGCGGCGTGCCGCCAGGCGGGGACCCGGGCCGGGGACCGGGCCGCCGTCACGGACGCGGCGGCCAGCAGCAGCACCGCGTCCACCACCAACAGCCACCACCACCTCCCGCCGTCGTGCTCGGTGAGCGTGCGCAGGTTCAGGGCGGAGACGTCCGGGGTGCGCAGCACCTCGTCGAGCACCCGCGGCATGGGCAGCCCGAAGGGCCCCTCCACCCTGCCGTCCCAGGTGGCACCGAGCCCGATCGTCAGCGCCAGCCAGGCCACGTTGGGCAGCCCCAGCAGGATCACGGCGAACGTCTCGGCCGGGTGCCCCCGGGTGGCGGCGACGACCAGCGCGATGACGAGGCAGACGACGACGGCGGCCAGCAACAGCAGCACCATCGCCTGCGCTGCCGGACGCGCCGACGTCTGGAACCGCAGCAGCCCGGCCGGCAGCGGGGCACCCCGGGACACCAGCAGTGACACCACCAGCACCCCCGCCAGCCAGAGCAGGCCGACGAGGACGGTCGGCGGCACGTCGGTGGAGAACCCCACCACCGGCCTGATCCCGAACAGGTCACCCAGGTCACCGAGCGGGCCGTCCCCGAGGGAGAGCTCGAACGTGTGCCGCGCGGCGAGCGCGAGGCCGAGGAGCGCGAACAGCCACAGGGCGGCGATCCTCGCGGCCCACCCGGCCAGCTCGGGCGCCCCGGCGACCGCGTGGTGCCGCAGCGGGCGCAGGAAGGCCCGGCCGACGACCAGTGCCCCGACGAGGGTGACGGACAGCGGGACGACCGTCAGACCGCCCTCCGTGCCGGCCAGTTCACCGGCGTCCCCGGAGAGCTCCACCGAGCCGCCGACGGCCGCGACCACCGTCGCCGCGACCACCGGAGGGAAGGAACCGCCCGGAAGGTCCCCGGCACCCGCCGCCCACAGCCCGAGCGAGGCCACCGCGCCCATGGTGATCAGCGCGCCGAGTACCGCGGCGAGGGCCTGCGCCCAGCCGTGACGGGCGGCCGGACGGCCGGAGAAGGTGCGTGAGCTCACGTCTGCACGCTAAGCAGCCCCGCCCGCCCCCGCCCGCCGGGAGGTCCGTCCGCGCGGCATGTCCTCCGCGTGGTGCCCGTCGCCCGTCCGGACCACCAGGGCGTGGTCCCCGAGACCCAGCAGGCGCTCGGCCGGCAGCTCGCCGAGGGTCGTCAGGACCGCCTCGATGCGGGCGGTGACCGGATCGAACGCTGCGTCGAGCACGGTGCCGCGCTCCTCGCCGCACTCGGTGAGCACCCTGCTCCCCACCAGGTCGCGGTGGGGCGGGACCTCGGCCGGCCGGCCGGACGGGCGCGCGATCAGCATGTCCGGGCCGGCCGCGCCCAGGTCGGCCCAGGCCACCACGGCCTCCCTGCGCAGCCGCCCGCGCCGTATCCGGACGTGCGTGACCTCCCTGGACGCCGCGTCGACCGTCAGCGCGCGCACCGCCCCGACCCGGTCCGCGTCGCCCGGGGTGAGGACGGGCAGCCCGTGCACCCGTGAGAACAGCATCATCGGACCGCGCCCCTCCCGAGCCCGTGGCGGGCGCCGGCCCGGGCGACGAAGGACGGCAGGTCGCCGGTGACGTACGCCGTCGCGTGCGCCGGGATCACCAGCGTCCGGCCGGAGACGCTCAGGACCTCGCCCCGCGGCACGTACACCTGGTGCCGGCGGTGCCGGGAGCCGTGCACCAGCTCCCGGTGCGCGGCGAGCCGGAACGCGACGAGCCGGCCACTGGTACCGCCCTCGACCAGCACGTCGAGCACCGAGCCCACCAGGTCGCCCTCGTCGGTCAGCACCTGCGCCCCGAGCAGCCGCCCGCGCAGGGCGTCACGGCGCGCCACCGACAGCGGCAGGTCGCACAGCGCCCCCTCGTCGCGGACCATCACCGCGTGAGGGCCCAGGCAGTGCACCGCCGGCCAGGGCAGGTCCCGCGGCAGCGGGCCCGACATCAGGGTCCGGCCGGTGAGGGTGAAGCTCGCGATCCGCCCGGCCGCCGGGTCGAAGACCGTGTCCTTGACGTGCGCCACGGCATCGCCGCCCAGCGTCACCACGGGCAGCGTCGTCAGGCTCCGCACCGCCGTCAGTCCGTTCATGGCGCCCCTTCCGCCGAACCCCGGTGGAGCCCGGGTTCCCGCCCCGCGGAGCCGAACACCGACCCGGGTCCTCCACCCCGCGGAGCCGAACACCGATCAGGGGGACTGCGCCGCGAGAGCCGGGGTACCAGGACTGGTGCAGATTCGTCCGGTCGACCCGGCTTCGCGGAAAGAAACGAGCATGACCTACCACCTGGACGGGGCAGTGATACCGACTGGCTTCGACGTGCCCGTGGAACCGCTGCGGCGGGCGGCACACTTCACCGGCGAGCCGGGATGCATCGCCGAGGCGCGGACGTTCGCCGCGCACTTCCTCCAGCAGCTGCGGACCGAGTGGTGCGCCACGATCGACGAGCGGGCCGACGGCGCGGTGCTGCTGGTGGTGAGCGAACTGGTCACCAACGCGGACCGGCACAGCGACGGACCGTACATCCTGGAGCTGGAGGGCACGGACACCTCGCTCACGGTGGCGGTCTACGACAGCAGCGCCAGCCTGCCCCGGGTCTTCCCCCGCAACCCCGAACGCGTCGGCCGGCACGGTCTGGAGATCGTCCGCGCGCTGGCACGGGACGTCCGTGTGGAGCGCGTCCCGGTCGGCAAGTGCGTGCGCGCCGTGCTGGAGCTCGGCGCCGCCTGACCGGCCGCGTCGTCGTCCGCCCGGTCAGGCGCAGCCGAGGTCAGGCACAGCCGAGCTCGCCCAGCATGCCCTCGCGCAGCCGGGTGATGATCCGCTTGATCAGGCGGGACACATGCATCTGCGAGCAGCCGAGGCGCTCGCCGATCTCCGCCTGGGTGGCCTCCTCCACGAACCGCATGTGGATGATCTCCCGGTCGCGTTCGCTGAGCTCGGCCATGAGCGGAGCGAGCGAGTGGAAGTCCTCGACGAGGCGCAGCCCCTCCTCCTCGATCCCGATGAAGTCGGCCAGGACGGCCTCGCCGTTCTCCGGGCCGTCACCGGTGAGGGCGGCGTCCAGCGACGACGAGTTGTACCCGTTCGCGGCGATCTGCCCCTCGACGACCTGCTGCTCGGTGATGTTCATCAGCGTGGCGAGCTCACCGACCGTGGGCTCCCGGTCCAGCCGGCTGGCCAGCTCCTCGCGGGCCTTCGCCAGCTCGACGCGCAGCTCCTGGAGCCGGCGCGGCACGTGCACGGCCCACGTGGTGTCCCGGAAGAAACGCTTGATCTCACCGACGATGTACGGCAGCGCGAAGGAGGTGAACTCGACCTCGCGGGACAGCTCGAACCGGTCGATGGCCTTGATCAGGCCGATCATGCCGGTCTGCACGATGTCGTCCATGTCGTCGCCGCGGCCGCGGAACCGCCCGGCCGCGAACCGGACGAGGGACATGTTCATCTCGATGAGGGTGTTGCGCGCGTACTGGTACTCGTGCGTGCCCTCCTCCAGTTCCGCCATGCGACGGAAGAACTGGCGGGACAGCTCCCTGGCGTCGCGCGGGGCGACGGCGCGCGGATCCACCACGTCCAGCGGACTTCCGTCACCCGTCCCGGCCTCGGTGTGCATCTCCGCTACCTGCGCCTGCGACCGGATCACGGCGGTCCTCATTACCTCTCCCCACGGACGTCACGGCTGACATGTGCCTGAGCCCTGCGGGTACCCAGGTCACGCGGACCCATGCCCACCGTGTTCCGAGAGGCTCGGAACCGCGGCGCGCACCGGTCGTCACTCGTACGTCCGATGGTACGGGGGCGCGGCCCGCGCGGCAGCCCGGGCCGCGCCCGGGAACGCCTTCACTCAGGGCGGAACTCCGCTCCCTTCCCCTCGGGACCGGAATTCCTAGGCTGAGGAGGTGACCAATCAAGAGCTGACCGGCCCCGCGCCGGACCGTGCCCGTGTCATCCCCCTGCGCCCCGGCCCGTCGCGGCCGGAGCCGGCACCCGCGCCCAGGGAGCCGCTGCTGCGCGACCTCGTCGGCGACGTGCTGCGCAGCGAGCGGCTCGCCCAGGAACGGACGCTGAAGGACGTCGCCGACGCGGCCCGGATCTCCCTGCCCTATCTCTCGGAGGTGGAGCGGGGCCGCAAGGAGGCCTCCTCGGAGGTCCTCGCGGCCGCCGCCCAGGCGCTCGGCCTCGGCCTCGGCGACCTGCTGACCCGGGCCCACGGAGAGCTGGTCCGCGTCACCGGCCGCCGGACCGTCACCGGCCGGGGAGTGTCCGGCTCCGCCCACAACGGACTGTGCCTGGCCGCCTGACCCGCGGCGCCCGGCGCCTCACACGCCCACCAGGCGCCGGGCCAGCACCTCGTCGGCCAGGCCGTACGCCACGGCCTCCTCGGCGGTGAACACCTTGTCGCGGTCCATGTCGGCCCGCAGGGTCGCCACGTCGTGGTGCGTGTGCCGGGACAGCACCTCCTCCACCTGGGAGCGGATCCGCACCATCTCCTTGGCCCGCAGCGCCAGGTCGGACGCCGTGCCGCGCGTGCCACCGGTGGCCGGCTGCCCGAGCAGCACCCGCGCGTGCTCCAGCACGAACCGCCGCCCCGGGTCCCCGCCCGCCAGCAGCACGGCCGCCGTGGACGCCGCCTGCCCGACGCAGAACGTCGAGATCGGAGCCTGGACGAACGTCATCGTGTCGTAGATCGCCATCAGCGAGGTGAACGAGCCGCCGGGGGAGTTGATGTAGACCGCGATCTCGCTCTCCGGGGCCGCCGACTCCAGATGGAGGAGCTGCGCGATGACCACGTTGGCGACCCCGTCGTCGATCTCCGTGCCCAGGAAGATGATCCGCTCGGCCAGCAGCCGGCTGAACACGTCGTAGGACCGCTCGCCCTGCGGGGTGCGCTCGACGACGTTCGGAATCGTGTACGTCCCCATCACCGCAGTCCCATCCTGGGCCGGGCGGCGGCCGGGCGGACGTCGGCGAGCGACTCCACCACCCGGTCGACCATCCCGTACTCCCTGGCCTGCTCGGCGGTGAACCAGCGGTCCCGGTCGCCGTCCCGGGAGATGGTCTCCGGGGTCTGGCCGGTGTGCTCGGCGGTGATCCGCTCGATGGTCCGCTTGGTGAACTCCAGGCTCTCCGCCTGGATCTCGATGTCGGCGGTGGTGCCCCCGATGCCCCCCGACGGCTGGTGCATCATGACGCGCGCGTTCGGCAGGGCGTAGCGCTTGCCCGGCGTGCCGACGCAGAGCAGGAACTGGCCCATGCTGGCCGCGAAGCCCATCGCCAGGGTCGAGACGTCGTTGGGGATCAGCCGCATCGTGTCGTAGATGGCCAGGCCCGCGTGGACCGAGCCGCCGGGGCTGTTGATGTACAGGCTGATGTCGGTGCGCGGGTCCTCGGCGGACAGGACCAGCAGCTGCGCGCACACGCGGTTGGCCGACACCTCGTCGACCTGCGTGCCGAGCAGCACGATGCGCTGCGCGAGCAGCTGGGCGGCGAGATGGTCGTCGAACCGGGTCGGCGGGGTGTCGCCCTCCTCGGCCCGGGGCAGCGGGGCCGGCCACGGGCCGGCGGTGAACGGGGACATCGGCGCTCCTGGTGGTCGCTCGTCGGAACGCGGCCCGGGTGACCGCGTGTCACCCACTGTCGACGGAACGGTCCGGCCGGCGGGGAAATCTCTGCCCGCGGCAGATTCGCCACGGGCAGAGCGCCCGTTCCGCTCCCGGTCCGCCGCGCACCGATGAATTCCGCGGCGCGCGGGAGTCGACACCCATGACCGCGATCCATCCACGGGAGGTGCCCATGAACACCGACGGATTCACCACGTGTCTCTGGTACGACGGCCAGGCGGAGGAAGCCGCGAACTTCTACGTCTCGGTCTTCGAGAACTCCAGCCTCGGCGCCGTCGTCCGGAAGACCGGTGCCACGCCCGGCACCGAGGGTTCCGTGCTCACCGTCGAGTTCACGGCCAACGGCCAGAGGTTCGTCGCGCTGAACGGCGGACCCGAGTTCACGTTCAACGAGGCGATCTCCTTCCAGCTCGACTGCGCGGACCAGGCGGAGATCGACCACTACTGGGAGAAGCTCGTCGAGGGCGGAGGCGAGTACGGCCCCTGCGGCTGGCTCAAGGACCGGTTCGGCGTCTCCTGGCAGGTCAACGCGGTCCGGCTGACCGAGATGGCCGGCGACCCGGACCGGCGGAAGGCGGACCGCGCCATGAAGGCCATGATGACGATGGGCAAGCTCGACATCGCCGCCCTGGAGAAGGCGTACGCGGGCGAGTGAGGTCCGGACCGCGGGCCCCGGCCGGCCGTGGCGGAGGCCCTCCCCGATCACCCGTGTGATCCCGGAGGCACCCGTGCCGGGCCCGGCGCCCGCTGCGGGCGGTGGTCCTCACCCGTGCCCCGGGGAGTCCGGCGCGTTCTTCCCCGCCGTGCTCTCCCACCGTTCGAAGCGGTTCGGGGACGGGGCGCGCCTCCGCGTCCACGGCCCGGGGGAGCGGGACCGGCACGCCCGCCCGGACATGGCATGATCGGGCGCATGCGTGAACGAGTTGTGGCCGCGTGCGACGGGGCTTCGAAGGGAAATCCCGGGCCCGCCGGCTGGGCCTGGGTGGTCGCCGACGCGTCCGAGGCGCCGGTCCGCTGGGAGGCCGGCGCGCTCGGCACGGCCACCAACAACGTCGCCGAACTCACCGCCCTGGAGCGGCTGCTGACGGCGACCGATCCCGCCGTACCGCTCGAGGTGCGGATGGACTCGCAGTACGCCATGAAGGCCGTCACCACCTGGCTGCCCGGCTGGAAGCGCAACGGCTGGCGCACGGCGGCCGGCAAGCCGGTCGCCAACCAGGAACTCGTCGTCCGCATCGACGGACTCCTCCAGGACCGCTCGGTCGAGTTCCGCTACGTCCCCGCCCACCAGGTCGACGGCGACCGGCTCAACGACTTCGCCGACCGCGCGGCCAGCCAGGCGGCCACCGTCCAGCAGGACGCCGGCAGCGCACTGGGTTCGCCCGAGCCGCCGGCCGCCCCGGACCGCCCGGCGGGCGGTGCGGCCAAGCGCGGGTCCGGCGGGGCGAAGACCCCCCGGCAGCGCGGCGGCTCCTCGGCCCGCACCATCAAGGCGAAGTTCCCGGGCCGCTGCACGTGCGGGCGGTCCTACGCGGCAGGGGAGCCGATCGCCAAGAACGACAAGGGCTGGGGCCACCCCGACTGCCGGACGGCCCAGAGCGCCTGACCGGGCCCGCGCGGAAGCGGAGCCGCCCCGTCGCCCGGCCGGGACGGATGACAGACTGACGTCCATGGACGAGCGCACATTCGACAGGTCGGGACAGCACGCCTCCGTGATCGGTCTCGGCACATGGCAACTCGGGGCGGACTGGGGCGACGTCGACGACAAGGAAGCCCTCGCGGTGCTGGAGGCCGCCGCCGAGTCGGGCGTCACCTTCTTCGACACCGCCGACGTCTACGGCGACGGACGCAGCGAGCAGACCATCGCGTCGTTCCTGAGCGGACGGCCCGACCTGCACGTACTGGTCGCCACCAAGATGGGCCGCCGGGTCGACCAGATCCCGCAGAACTACGTGCTGGACAACTTCCGCGCCTGGAACGACCGCTCGCGGCGCAACCTGGGCGTCGACCGCGTCGACCTGGTGCAGCTGCACTGCCCGCCGACCCCCGTCTACTCCACCGACGAGGTCTTCGACGCCCTCGACACCCTGGTGGCGGAGGAGCGCGTCGCCGCCTACGGCGTCAGCGTGGAGACCTGCGCGGAGGCGCTCACCGCGATCGCCCGGCCGAACGTGGCGAGCGTGCAGATCATCCTCAACCCGTTCCGCATGAAGCCGCTGCTCGAGGTGGTCCCGGCCGCCCGCGAGGCGGGCGTCGGCATCATCGCCCGGGTCCCGCTCGCCTCCGGACTGCTGTCCGGCAAGTACACCAAGGACACCGTCTTCCCGGAGAACGACCACCGCACCTACAACCGGCACGGCGAGGCCTTCGACCAGGGCGAGACCTTCTCCGGCGTCGACTACGCGACCGGTGTCGAGGCCGCCGCCGAGTTCGCCGCGCTCGCCCCCGAGGGATACACCCCGGCCCAGCTGGCCCTGCGCTGGATCATCGGGCAGCCCGGCGTCACCACCGTCATCCCCGGCGCCCGCACGCCCGAGCAGGCCCGCGCCAACGCGGCCGCCGCCCGGCTCCCCGAGCTACCCGGGGCGACGCTCACGGCGATCCGGGACCTCTACGACCGGCGGATCAAGGACCAGGTCGAAGCCCGCTGGTAGCGGCCGCGGACGTCACGGCTCCAGGAGCAGCTGCCGTTCCTGCTCCTGGTCGCCGGAGGCGGCGCCCTCGTCGCGCGCCGTGAAGGACCGCGCGAGGGTGTCGCTCGCCCGCCGCACCGCCCGAGGGGTGCCCTGCACGGTGACGGTCACCGGTGCCGACAGCGCCCCCGCCTCCGTGGGACCGGTCCCTTCCCGCCCCTCTCCGGTGAACGTCGCCACGCGCACCGTCGCGTGCTCCCCGGAGGGATGCTGGTCCGCCGCCCCGAAGGTGTCCTCCAGGGCCCGCACGACCGTCCGGGCGTCGTCGACGCCCCCGCCGCCGATCGTCACGGTGAGCTGGGTGTCCGACATGCGTTCCACGACCTCCTGGCCTCGGTGTCATCGGCCGCCCGGGTAACCGTGCCCCGGGTCCGCAAACCGGCGGCCGCCCTGGGAGGGCGGCGGCTTTCGGGGCATGCGGGGAGGGAGACCTACGGAAGGGAGCCACCGTGTCGGACGCGGAGCAGGGCGCGAGCACGCGCAGGGGGCGGGACGAGACCGCGGAGGAGAGAGCGGACCGGATGTGGACGGAGCTCATACAGGAGATCCGCGTCGCCCAGATGGGGGTGCAGATCCTCTTCGGTTTCCTGCTGACCGTCGTGTTCACCCCGACGTACGCCGCCCTGTCCGACACGGACCAGACGATCTACATCGTGACGGTGGTGCTGGGCGCCTGCGCCACCGGCGCGCTCATCGGCCCGGTCTCCCTGCACCGGCTCGTCTCCGGACGGCGCATCAAACCGCAGGCGGTGCGGTGGGCCTCCCGGCTCACCATGCTGGGCCTCCTGCTGCTGCTCGCCACCACCAGCTCCTCGCTGCTGCTCATCCTGCGGGTGGCCACCCACGACGACTTCGTCCCGTACCTGGTCGCCGGGGTGGTGTGCTGGTACCTGCTGTGCTGGTTCGGCCTGCCGATGTGGACGCGGCACCGGCACACCACGCGCTGATCACTTCCCGGTGAGGAGGTCCGCGAGGAAGTCGTCCACGCGAACCTCCTCGCGCCCCGGCGGAACCACCAGCCGGGTCTCGTGCAGGAACGCGCCCACGGCCTCGGCCCAGGCGAACACCACCGCGTGGTGACGCCCGCCGTCGGCGTGCGCCTCACCGAGGAACTCCATCCGCAGCTCCCGCCCCACACCCCGGGACTCCGGCCGCAGCCGTACGTCCCCGATGCCCACCGGGCGGGCGAGACCCTCGGTGACCATCTCCCGGTCCAGCTGCCAGCGGGCGAGGACCCGGCCGTCGTGGCTGAAGACGATGGTGACGGCGAACGGGTCGGACGGTTCGTAGCTCAGGTGGGCGAGCACGGGAAAGCGGTCCGTGTCGCCGGCCTGGAGCTCCACCACCACAGTCTTGTGCACGAACGAGTTCACGAAGGGGCCTCCGGAAGTACCGACGTAGAGCCCTCTAGTACCCCGCATCCACGCAAGATGCTCGGCCCTACGGGTGAATCACCGGCCGTGAGGGCCGCCGGGGCGTCAGCCGAGGGCGTCCCGCAGCGCCGGCAGCAGTGTCTTCTCCGACCAGTCCAGGTACGCCGGCTGCGACTCGCCGCCGATCTGCACCAGGGCGATCTCGGTGAAACCCGCCTCGGCGTAGGGGCGGACGGCCTCGACGAAGTCCGCCGGGTCGCTGCCGCACGGGATCGACCCGGCGACGTCGTCGGGCCGGACGAACTGCGTCGCCGACGCGAAGGAGTCCGGGTGCGGCAGCTCCGAGTTGACCTTCCAGCCGTTGCCGAACCAGCGGAACTGGTCGTGGGCGCGTTCGACGGCCGCGTCCCGGTCGGGGTCGTAGCACACCGGCAGCTGCCCCACCCGCGGCTTGCCCCGCCCGCCGTGCCGGTCGAAGGCGTCGAGCAGCTCCGCCTCCGGCTCGGTGGCGATCACCAGGTCGGCGAGCCTGCCCGCGAGGGCGCAGGACCGCTTCCCGGACACCGCGACGCCGATCGGCGGCGGCTGGTCCGGCACGTCCCACAGCTTGGCCGACTCGACGTCGAAGTGGGTGCCCCGGTGGTTCACGTGGCCGCCCTCGAACAGCGCGCGGATGATCTCCACCGCCTCCTCGAGCATCTCGTGCCGCACGTCCACGGACGGCCAGCCGCCGCCCACCACGTGCTCGTTGAGGTTCTCGCCGGAGCCGAGCCCCAGCCGGAACCGGCCCTCGGACAGCAGCTGCACCGTCGCCGCCTTCTGCGCCACCACCGCCGGGTGGTAGCGGAACGTCGGACACGTCACGTACGTCATCAGCGGGATGCGCGAGGTGGCCTGCGCGGCGGCGCCCAGCACGCTCCAGGCGTACGGCGAGTGCCCCTGCGACGCCAGCCAGGGGAAGTAGTGATCCGAGGTCACCGAGAAGTCGAAGCCGGCCTCCTCGGCCCGCACCACGTGGTCGACCAGCTCACGGGGCCCGGCCTGCTCGGTCATCATCGTGTATCCGATTCGCACCATGCCGCCCGGGTCCCCCGGCCCGGGGCGGGGAAAACGATGGATCACCCGGCGGGGGGCGGGCAGGATGCCTCCCATGACAGCCCACCCGCTCCCCACCGCGGACCCCGCCGCCCAGGGCGTCGACGCGTCCGGCGTCCACGCCTTCCTCGACGCCCTCGAAGCCGCCCCGGACATCGAACCGCACAGCCTGATGATCCTGCGCCACGGCCACCTCGTGGCCGCCGGCTGGTGGGCGCCGTACGCCGCGGAACGCCCGCACCTGCTGTACTCGCTCAGCAAGAGCTTCACGGCGACCGCCGCCGCCCTCGCCGAGGCCGAGGGACTGCTCGACTTCGACGCCCCGGTGCTGTCGTACTTCCCGGAGTTCGAGGCCGGCATCACCGACCCGCGCAGCCGGGCGATGCTGGTCCGGCACGTGGCGTCCATGGCCAGCGGCCACGAGGGCGAGACCGTCGACGCGGCCTTCGCCGCCGACCCCGCCGAACCCGTGCGCGGATTCCTGCTCCAGCCGCCGCAACGGGACCCGGGCACCGTCTTCGCGTACAACCAGCCCTGCACGTACACCCTCGGTGCGATCGTGCAACGGGTCACCGGGCAGACGCTCACCGGCTATCTGCGGCCCCGGCTGTTCGACCCGCTGGGCCTCGGCGAGGCGCTGTGGCAGCGGGACCGGACCGGCCGCGAGATCGGCTTCAGCGGGCTGTACGCCGCCACCGACGCCGTGGCGCGGCTCGGCCAGCTGTATCTGGACGACGGCGTGTGGCAGGGCGAACGGCTGCTGCCCGGGGGATGGGCCGCCCGCGCCTCCCACCCCCACATACCGACCGCCGGCGCCATGGGGGAGACGGACCGGCAGGACTGGGACCGCGGCTACGGACACCAGTTCTGGATCTCCCGGCACGGGTTCCGGGGCGACGGGGCCTACGGACAGTTCTGCCTCGTCCTGCCCGAGCACGACGCGGTGGTCGCCGTGACGACGGCGACCGAGCGGATGCAGGAGTACCTCGAGCTGGTCTGGCGGCACCTCCTGCCCGCCTTCCGCCCCGGGCCGCTGACCGGCCGCGAGGCCGCGGACACCGCCCTGCGCGAGCGCCTCGGCCGGCTCGCCCTGCCCCCGGCCGACGGCGGCCCCGTGCCGCCGGAGAGGGCCGGGGACTGGTCCGGCGCCGCGTTCACCCCGGAGGGCGGGATCTGCGCCGGCCAGCCGAAGCTGACCGCGGCCGAGGTCACGGCGGACGCCGACGGCGGCTGGACACTGAGCCTCACCGAGGACGGCGCGCGGTTCGACGCCCGGTTCTCCGGCGGGCAGGGGTGGACCACCGCCGAGAAGCCCGTCCCGACCGCCGCGAGCGGCGGCTGGACCGACGGCGACACCCTCGTCGTGGACCTGGTGTTCCTGGAGACTCCGCACCGCCTCCGGGTCACCTGCTCCCGCACCGGCCGGACCTTCACCGCCCGCTGGCTCACCCGCCCGCTGCACGCGTGGCCCCTGCACAAGCTGCGCGCCCCGCGCGGTTCGGTCCGCGGCGGGCCGGAACGTCCGTAGGAAGGTCCGCAAGGGGGAGGACGCCGAAGGAAGCCGGACTCCTCGACGGTGTCGACGACGGTGGAGATCCGGCCGGTGCACAACCGGGCCACGCCCTCCGTCGCCCGCGGCACACGGAGGACGCGGTCGGCGTGCGCCGGCCGCGTCCCGTGGGAGCCCCACCCGGGTGACCGGGCACGGGCGGCCGGTCCGCAGATCGCCGGCGTACCGGCGGACGCGGTTGGTCTCGCGGTGGATGATCTCGGCCAGCCGGTAGCGTCCGGCGACCGGTCGTTCCGTGGAGACGTGCGCCCGGCCCATGGCCGTCCCCCGTCGAACCGCCGGATCCCGCTTCCCCCAGGGGTGCGGAGGAGCGGGCGGGGTCCGTTCAGCGGGCGGCTCAGCGAAGCTCGAAGTGCTCCGCCCAGGCGATCATGTCGCCGGTGGTGGCGTTGCCGCCGCACACCACGAGACCGAGCCGGGCCCCCTCGCCGACCCGCTCCAGCACCCGCCGCGCGGCCGGCAGCAGACAGCCGGCCGCCGGCTCCGCCCACACCTTGGCGTGGTCCGCGAGTTCCAGCGAGCCCCGCACCGCCTCCCGGTCCGGCACCACCAGCACCTCGGTGACCAGCTCCGCCACATGCTCGTACGTCAGCGGGGACACGGCCGGGGCACTGAGCGTGGACACGATCGACGTCAGCTTCACCGGTACCGGGCCGCCCGCCGCCAGCGCCTCGGACATCGCCTGCGCGCCCTCGGTCTCCACGCCCCAGACCCGCACCCCGGGCCGCAGCGCCCGCAGCGCCGCCGCGACCCCGGCGATCAGCCCGCCGCCCCCGATGCTCACCAGGACGTCCGTGAGGTCACCGGCGTCCGCGGCGAACTCCGCCCCCACCGTGCCCTGACCCGCGATCACCACCGGGTCGTCGAAGGGGTGGACCAGGGTCAGCCCCTCCTGCTGGAGCCGGGTCATGAGCGCGAACGCGCCGTCCATGTCGTCGGTCACCCGCACCGAGGCGCCCGCGGACTCCGCGATCTCCACGGCCCGGAGGGGCGCGGAACGCGGCATCACCACCGTGGCCTTCACATCGAGGGCCGCGGCCATCACCGCGAGGGCGATCCCGTGGTTGCCGCCGCTCACCGCGACGACCCCGGCGGCCCGCTCGGCCCCGCTCAGCGACAGCAGCTTCGCCGCCGCGCCCCGCACCTTGAACGAACCGGTGCGCTGCAGCAGCTCCAGCTTCGCCGTGACCGGGACGCCCAGCAGCGCCGACAGCCCGGGGCTCGGCACGGTCGGGGTCCGCACCACGTGCCCGGCGATCCGCTCGGCCGCGGTCTCGATGTCGGCGATCCCGATCACGACTGTCACCTCTCCGGCGCGGGGGGTGGTGATCCGCGCCGTGACCCACCCTGACCCGCGCGACGGCCGAGGTCAACGACGTTCAGTGCTGCTGGGCCTTCTGCGGTGTCGCCTCACTGGGCCGGACGACGACGTACCCCTCGCCCCGCAGCATCAGCTGCACGGCCTCGCCGGACCCGCCGCGCAGCATCGAGCCCAGCGACTGCGAACGGTGCAGCGAGGTGGCCAGGCCCGCGGTCCAGCCGACGATCGCGTCCGTGTCCACGTACACCGGGTACTGCGACGACACCGGGATCACCAGCGGGTTCCCCTCGCACACCAGCCCCAGCCGGCCGTGCCCGGTGAAGACGCTGTTGAACAGCCCGCCGCCGCTGATGCCGGCGCCCTTCACGGTCGCGATGCGGTACGACAGCGTGGAGTCGAAGCACAGGACGTTGCGGCCGTTGACGGTGAACTCGTCGCCGGGGTCCACCTCGACGACGAAGCAGTTCTGCGCCTCGTGCGCGAACCAGGCCTCGCCCTGTCCGCGGACCGCCATCAGCGGCAGCCCCTCGCCGGTCACCGCCCGTTTGAGCATGCCGCCGACGCCCTGGCCCTTGCGCTCGAACTGGAGGTCGCCGCGGTAGGCGATCATCGCGCCCTGCCGGGCGTGCATCTCGCCGTCGACCGTGTAGCGGATGCATTTGGCGTTCTCGACGGTCATGCCCGCGGCCGAGGCCGGCTGCACCATGTGCTGATTGGAAAACAGGTCACCCTTCATAGGGGGCATCCTCGCCCGGACTCCCTCCCTCCGCCAGGATCGTGCGCTGACGGCACCGGGACCGGCGCCGTCAGCCGCCGAAGAGCTGGGTCCAGTACGTGCCCGCCCGGCCGCCGCCCGCGAATCCGACGCCGATGCGGGTGAAACCGGCCTTGAGGATGTTGGCGCGGTGACCGGGACTGTTCATCCAGCCCAGGACGACCTCGGCGGCCGAGCGCTGTCCGCACGCGATGTTCTCGCCGATCGTCCGCAGCGCCGAGCCCGCGGCGGCGGCCCGGTCCCAGGGCTCGCCGCCGTCGGGCGCGGTGTGGGAGTAGAAGTCGCGGGCCACCATGTCGGCGCTGTGCGCCTGCGCGGCCGCGGTCAGCAGGGGATCGCGGGACAGGGGCGGCAGTCCGGCGCGGGCGCGCTCCCGGTTGGTGAGGTCGATGACCTCGCCGGCCGTGCGGTCCAGTCCGCCGGGGGTGAGCGGACTGGCCCACAGCGCCGTCCAGTAGGTGTCGCCTGACCCGTCGCGGGACGCCACGGCGGCGTGGGTGAAGGAAGGGTCGCACACGGTGCGGCGGGCCGCGTCGTGGCGCAGGCAGTGGTCGACGAACCGGTCGACGGTGAGCGGCCCGGAGACCAGGTGCTCGCCGACGGTGAGGTACGGGTACCCGGCGGCGACGACCCGCTGGTGGACGGAGACGCCGTCCACGCCCTCGACGGCGAGGCGGCCGCCCCGCGCCATCATGCCGGCGTGCTCCCGCGCCGCGCCGGCCAGCCGCGCGTCATGGGCGACCGGAGGCGAACCGGCGGCGGCCCGGGCGGCGTTCACCAGGCCGAGGAAGCCGTCCTGGGCGGCCGGGGCGGCGGGCGCCGTGCGCGGGGCGGCCGCCCCGTCGTCGTCCGTCACCTCGACCCCGAAGTCCCGTGCGAGCCCGGCCAGTCCGTCGGCGTACCCCTGTCCCAGGGCGCGCAGTCTCCAGTCCCCGCCGCGCCGGTAGATCTCCGCGAGGAGCAGCACGGCCTCCTGCCGCACCCGGGGCGGGGAGAACCGGGCGAGCGGGCGGCCGCCGGCGCCGGCGACCTGGAGCACGGGGGCGGGCAGCCCGCTCAGCGGGGTGCCGGGGCCGGCGGGGCTGACGGCCACCGTGACGCGCGTGGCGCCCGGGCGCAGCGCCGCCGGGTCGACGGTCAGGGTGTCCCCGCCGAGCCGGGCGCCCGGCGCGG
Organism: Streptomyces sp. NPDC044984; assembly: GCF_040646935.1. Taxonomy (NCBI): domain Bacteria; kingdom Bacillati; phylum Actinomycetota; class Actinomycetes; order Kitasatosporales; family Streptomycetaceae; genus Streptomyces; species Streptomyces sp. NPDC044984. The sequence goes on along the minus strand of NZ_JBEZBE010000032.1, from coordinate 44,016 downwards.
ACGGCTGGTTGTAGAACACGAAGTCGCCGTCGCCGCGCACCTTTCCGCCGTCGTCCGTGATCAGCGCGGACACGTCGAAGGGGCCGGGCACCCGGACGGTCACGGCACCGCCCGGGAGGGCCAGATTCCCGCCGGGGACCAACTCCTGCATCGCGCCGCCCTGCTGTCGTCGTACACGGACCGGTGGGGGTGACCGGACAACGACGGGCGGCGGCCGCGGGTTCCCGGCCGCGGTCCTTCAGCGGCGCAGCGCCTGAGCCCAGTCCGACGGCACCCGTCCCGCCGGACCCGGCGAGGGCTGGTCGGCCGGGTGGCTCACGGGCGGGGCGAGATCGGGGCCGGACTCGTACAGCTCGTTGGCGGCGTAGTCCCAGAACCACTCCTCGCCCGGCTCGTAACTGCGGACCACGGGATGCCCGGTGGCCTCGAAGTGTGCCGTGGCGTGCTGCCCGGGCGAGCTGTCGCAGCAGCCGACGTGGCCGCACCGCGCGCAGCGCCGCAGATGGAACCACCAGCCGCCCGCGGCGTCGCAGTCGGCGCAGCCCGGGCCGGTCGGAGGGACGCCGGGGTCGATGGCGTGGTCACCGGTCATGCGGACTCCTCGGGGGTGTCGTCGGGGGCCGGAGCGGTGAGCGGCAGCAGCACCTGGAAGCGGGTGTCGCCCGGCTCGGACTCGAACCGGAGGGTCCCGTGGTGCTTGTCGACCACGATCCGCCAGGAGATGTCCAGGCCCAGTCCGGTGCCCTCGCCCACCGGCTTGGTGGTGAAGAACGGGTCGAAGACCCGGTCGCGGATCTCCGGCGGGACGCCCGTGCCGGTGTCGCCGAACTCCACCAGCAGCCGGTCGTTCTCCCGCGCGGTGCGCACGGTCAGCGTGCCCGGCCGGTCCTGACCGCCCGCGCCGTTCATGGCGGCGACCGCGTTGTCGATCAGGTTGGTCCACACCTGGTTGAGCTCCGCCGGGTACGCCGGGATCCGCGGCAGCGTCCGGTCGTACTCCTTGACCACCTTGATCCGCCGCCCGAACTTCCCCGACAGCATCAGCAGGGTGCTGTCGAGGAGTTCGTGCACGTCGGCGACCTGGAAGGGGGCGCGGTCGAGCTGCGAGTACTGCTTGGCGGCGTCGACGAGGTGCGAGATCCGGTTCGTGGAGTCCGCGATCTCGTCCATGAGCAGTTCCGTCTCGACCGTGTAGCTGAGCCAGCCGACCGCCGACGGCAGCGTCGCCTCGTCGACGGCGGCGGCGACCTGATCCAGCCAGTCCAGGTCCAGCCCGGCCTGGACGAACACCGGGGCGATCCGCCAGCCGTCGGGGATGCCGTGGTCGTCCAGCCAGTCGGAGAGCTCGTCCTCCCGGTCCGACGCCTCCAGCGGGCTGAGCACGGGCGCCTTCGCGACCCGTTCGGCCGTCCGATCCTGGATGTCGATCAGGTCGGCCAGGGTCTCGCGGTCGTAGGTGCCCGCGGAGATGACGCGCAGCTTGTGCCGCATCTTGCCGACGCGTTCGCGCAGCGACGCCGTCGCCCGTACGGCCGCCGCGGCGGGGTTGTTCAGCTCGTGCGTCAGCCCGGCCGACAACGAGCCCAGCGCCAGCAGCCGTTCCCGCTGGCCGATGGCCCGCTGGGTGCTCTTCGCACCGAAGAACAGCCCCTCCAGCAGGTGGACCGCCATCGGGAACCACTCCTGCATGATGCTCGCGAACGTGTCCGCGGGCAGCACGAAGAACCGCGTCGGCTCCGTCACGCGCATCGAGTTGTTGTAGACCTGACGCACCCGGTCCCCGAGGTACGCCTGCATGGCCCCCGCGTACACCCCGCGCTGGGACGTGCGACTGACCTCCACGTCGTCCCCGCCGACCCGGCGGGAGAGCACGACGGTGCCCTCCAGCATCACGTAGAAGCAGGTGGCGGGGGAGCCCTCGGCGTAGACCGGGCCGGGGTCGAACCCCTCCACCCGCCCCTCGCCGCAGAGCCGGCCGAGCTGCTCGGCGGTGAGCTTCTCGAACAGGAACAGGGAGCCGATCTCCCGGGGGCTGCACGGCAACGGCCGCCCGCTCACGACTGCTCCAGGTACCGGTGGACCAGCATCACGGCCATGGCTCCCTCTCCGACGGCGGACGCGACCCGCTTGGCGGACTCCGCGCGGGCGTCACCCGCGACGAACACGCCGGGCACGCTGGTCTCCAGGTGGTACGGCGGCCGGTCCAGCTCCCAGTCCGCCGGCGGCCGCCCGTCGGGGGCCAGATCGGGCCCGGCGAGGATGAACCCGCGTTCGTCCCGCAGCACCGTGCCGCCCAGCCAGTCGGTCAGCGGGGCGGCGCCGATGAACACGAACAGCCACTGCGCGTCGACGAGTTCGGTCTGCCCGCTGTCCGTGTCGCGCAGCGTCAGCCGTTCCAGGCGGCCGTCGCCGTGCGCGCCCTCGACGACCGCGCCGCACCGCACCGAGATGTTCGGCGTACGGTCGATCTGCTGGATCAGGTAGTACGACATCGACGCCGTCAGATCCGGCCCGCGCACCAGCAGCGTCACCGACTTGGCGAACCGGGACAGGTACATCGCGGCCTGCCCGGCCGAGTTGGCGCCGCCGACGATGTACACGTCGTGGCCCTGGCAGGCGGCGGCCTCCGTCAGCGCCGACCCGTAGAAGACACCGCAGCCGTTCAGCTCGTCGCAGCCGGGGGCGGCCAGCCGCCGGTACGACACCCCGGTCGCCAGGATCACGCTGTGCGCGGCGACCGCCGAACCGTCGGAGAACCGTACGACCCGGGCGCCGCCGCTGACCTCGAGACCCGTCACCTCCCGCGCGGTGAGGATCTCGGCGCCGAACTTCGTCGCCTGCCGCCGCGCCCGGTCGGTGAGCTGTGCCCCCGACACGCCGTCGGGGAAGCCCAGGTAGTTCTCGATCCGGGAGGACTGCCCGGCCTGCCCGCCGGTCGCCGACCGCTCCACCAGCACGGTCCGCAGCCCTTCGGAGGCCCCGTAGACCGCCGCGCCGAGCCCCGCCGGGCCGCCGCCGATCACCACCAGGTCGTAGAAGTCGGCCTCCGGGGTCGTCGCCAGGCCCACCCGGGCGGCGAGGTCCACGGACTCCGGCTCCACCAGGGGCGTCCCGTCCGGGGTGATCACCACCGGCAGCCGCGTCCCGTCCTCGCCCGCGGCGGCCAGCAGCCGCCGGCCCTCCGGCTCGTCGGCGGAGTACCAGCGGTAGGGCACCTGGTTGCGGGCCAGGAACTCCCGCACGTCCGAGGAGCGCGCCGACCAGCGGTGCCCGACCACCTTGGTGCTGGGCACCGGCCGGTGGTCGCTGCGCCGCCAGGCCTCGAGGAGGTCGTCCAGGACCGGGTAGAGCTTCTCCTCCGGCGGGTCCCACGGCTTGAGGAGGTAGTGGTCGAGGTCGACGACGTTGATCGCGTCGATCGCCGCGCCGGTGTCGGCGTACGCGGTGAGCAGCACCCGCCGCGCGCCCGGGTATATGTCGAGGGCCTGTTCCAGGAACTCGATGCCGTTCATCCGGGGCATCCGGTAGTCGGCGAGGATCACGGCGACGAGGTCGCCGCGCAGCTTCAGTTCGCGCAGCGCGTCCAGCGCTGACTCCCCGGACTCCGCGCGCACGATCCGGTACGACGCCCCGTAGCGCCGTCTGAGGTCCCGGGCCACGGCGCGGGAGACGCCCGGGTCGTCGTCCACGGTCATGATCACGGTCCGCGCCGTTTCGGCGGCCTGTGCCATACGTCCCCCACGTCGTGCGGTCGGATCCCCGGCGCGGCGGTCCCCGGTCCGGCCGCGGCCACCGCACCGGCCCCGCCCATCGTATGTTCGGTCGCGCCGGTGCGCTCGGGTATGCGTGATCTTCCCGTGCGGCGCGACCGCGTGCGGCGGGGACGGCGGCGTGGGGAAGACTGGGAACACGAGAGTTCGGACACGACACCGGGAGGGAACCGCATGACGCGCCCGATCACGGCAGGGATCGACGGAACCGGGGAGAGCCTCGCCGCGCTGGCCTGGGCGGCGCGGGAGGCGGTCCGCCGGGGACTGCCGCTCAGGGTGGTGCACGCCTGGCGGTTCGAGGCGCACGACGCGGTGGACACGGGGGACCGGGCGGCACAGGAGCAGTGGGTCCGCGCGTCGGTGGAGGAGGCGGTCCGCGCCGTCGGCGAACGCCACCCCGGTCTCGCCGTGACGACGGACGTCCTGGAGGGCGACGCCGTGCGCACCCTGACCGGTGTCGCCGCGGACGCGGAGATGCTGGTGCTCGGCTCGCGCGGGCACGGGCGGATCATGGGCTTCCTGGTCGGCTCGGTCGGCCAGCAGGTGATCGTCGACGCCGAGCGTCCCGTGGTGTTCGTGCGGGCCGGGGACCAGGCGTCGGACGAGGTCGCCGGGCACGAGATCGTGGTCGGCCAGCAGGGCGACCCGCAGGACAGCGCCGCCGCGCTCGGCCTCGCCTTCGAGACCGCGGCCCGGCGCGGGGCCACGGTGCGCGCCGTACGGGCCTGGACCCTGCCGCCGGTGTTCGCCTACAGCCCCGCCTCGCTCCGGCTCCTCGACGAGGCCGGCGGCCTGGAACCGTACGAGCGCAAGGCGCTGGCGGCGGCCCTCGCGCCGTGGCGGGAGCGCTACCCCGACGTGCACGTGATCGAGCACGTCGAGATGGGCAGCGCCGGACAGGTGCTGCTGTCGGTGGCGGGCACCGCCCAGCTGATGGTGGTCGGCCGCCGCGCCCGCCGCACGGCCGTGGGCGCCCGGATCGGCTCGGTGGCCCACGGCGTCCTGCACCACGCGGACTGCCCGGTGGCGGTGGTGCCGCCGGCCTGACGCGGCCGGACCGCCGGGTCAGTCGTCCGTCGGCTGGAGCGTCTCCCGCGCCTTCGGCAGGATGTTCCTGATGTAGTCCTCGACGGCCGTGTCGAGCCCGATGTCGTGCTGCGCCCGCTCGGACAGGTACCAGCGGTGCTCGAGCAGTTCGTGGTAGATCTCCGCGGCGTCCATCGGGCCGCGCAGCTCCGGCGGCACGGACCGCACGGTGGGCCGGAAGACCTCGCGCACCCAGCGGTGGGCGAGGACCTCCGGGCGGGCGCCGAGGGGGTCGCCCGGCGCGTAGTCGTCCTGGGTGGCCATCCAGCTCTCCAGGTCGTTCAGCAGCCGCCTGGCCTGGTTCTCCTCGGCGTCGAGGCCGGTCAGGCGCAGCAGCTGCCGCTGGTGGTGGCCGGCGTCGACGACCTTGGGCACGAAGGTGACGGTGTCGCCGTTGGAGGCGTGCTCGATCTGCATCTCGGCCACGTCGAAACCGAGGTCGTTCAGCCGGCGGATGCGGCGCTCGATGTAGTGGTGCTTGCCCGCCGGGTAGACGGAGGTGCGGGTCAGCTCCTGCCACAGGCTCTGGTAGCGGGCGCAGATCCCGGTGCCGAACTCGATCGGGTCGACGGAGGGGTGCAGCGCCCCGGAGGCCTCCAGGTCGAGCAGTTCGCCGCTGATGTTGACGCGTGCGAGATCGAGGTCGTACTCGCGCTGGCCGACGCTCAGTTCCGGGTGCAGGTCCCCGGTCTCGGCGTCCACGAGGTAGGCGGCGTAGGCGCCCGCGTCGCGCCGGAAGAGCGTGTTGGACAGCGAGCAGTCGCCCCACGCGAACCCGGCGAGGTGCAGCCGCACCAGGAGCACGGCGAGCGCGTCCATCAGCCGGTGCATGGTCGCCGGGCGCAGCGTCGTCTCGAACATCGACCGGTACGGCATCGAGCCGCCGAGGTGACGGGTGATCAGGACGCTCTCCAGCGGCTCGCCCGCGGTGTCGATGCGGCCGGTGACCACGGCCAGCGGGTCCACCGCCGGGATGCCGATCCGGTCCAGGTCGCGCAGCAGTTCGTACTCGCGCAGCGCCGGCCGCCGGGCGAGCTCCTTGACCGCGATCACCTCGTCGCCGGCGCGCGCGTAGCGCACCACGTGCCGGGAGATGCCGCGCGGCAGCGGCACCAGGTACTCCTCGGGCCACTCCTCCAGCGGCAGGTGCCACGGCAGTTCCAACAGGAGCGCGGGGTGCTCCGGGTTGGTGGCGTTGATCTGCAGTGCCATGGCGGTGGTGTCCTCGTCTCGCGGGCGGGCGTCACCTCACCCTATTGCGCGCGCTCCCGGGCCAGCCGGGCGGCGTCCCGTACGGGCCCCTCGTGCAGCGGGCCGTGCCCGGGCAGCAGCAGGTCGCCGTCCAGCCCGGCCAGGACGTCCAGCGACGCCACGGCGGTGGCGCGTTCGTGGTGGAACATGTCCGTCAGCATCTGCGGCCCCTCGGTCCGCGAGGTGGGGTGGCCGCTCACCAGGGCGTCGCCCGACACCACCACCCCGGTGTGCGGGAAGTGGAACGCGCAGTGCCCGGCGGTGTGGCCGGGCGTGTGCACGGGCACGGGCCGGCCGGGCAGGTCGAGCGGGCCCGGACCGGACTCCGGGAACGGCTCGGGCGCGGTGACCGCCACGTCCGCCGTCCCGCCGGAGCGCAGGGCGTGCGCCGCCCACGGCAGCACGCCTGGCCGCCAGCCGTTGCGCAGCACCTGCCCGACGGTCACCTGGTGCAGGAAGTCCCGCCGGGCGTGCGGGACTTCGGCCTTGTGGGCGTGGACGGGAGTGCCGTACGCGGCGCTCAGGTACTCGGCGGACCCCAGGTGGTCGCTGTGGGCGTGGGTGATCAGCACGGCCGTCACCGCCTCCGGTGAACTCCCCACCTCCGCGAGGGAGGCGAGCAGTCCCTCGCGGTCGCCGGGGTAGCCGGTGTCGATCAGCGTGACGGCGTCCCCCTCGGTCAGGATCACCCAGTTGGTGTTCGTGCCGTGCACCAGGAAGGTGCCGTCCGCGACGTGCCGCACGGTTGCTCGCATGATCGTCCCGAGTTCGAGTCGTTGCCGTCCGAGGAGAGCAGGAAAGCAGATCACCGCGCGGGCGCGGGCGGAGGGGTGCGCGGGTCCGGGCGCATCCCGAACAGGAACCGGGTGGCCGTCCACCTGCGCACCCCGTACTCGTACAGCGCGAGGACCACGGCCAGGGAGGCGGCCACGATCACCGCGTACTTGACGGCCATCGGCGCGGACCAGCCGACCACGCCGTACGCGAGGGCGACCACGACCGGCTGGTGCAGCACGTACAGCGGCAGGGCGGCGAGGGACAGATACGGCAGGATCCGGCTCCGGACGCTCCGGACGCGCGGGTGCCGCGGCCGGTCCAGCAGGCCGAGGATCGCGATCACCCAGCACCAGCCGGCCGCTCCGAACAGTGCCCTGGTCATCAGCGCGGACGGGGTCCACGCGGTGAACGGGTCGTCCCCGGCGACGAAACCGGGCGCGGTCCCGGCGAACAGCGCCACACCCAGCACGCCCACGGGGACCGCGGCGCGACGCGTCGCCTCCCGCACCCGCTCGTCGTCCGCGAGGGCGAAGCCGTGCACGAAGAAGAGCAGGTAGGCCCAGCGGTTCCAGCCCGCGAAGCCCTCCTCCATGCCCAGCAGCGCGTTGACGGCGGCGAGCGGCAGCGCGGGCAGCAGGAGCAAAGCGGGGCGGCTCCGGAGCGCGGGTGCCACACGGTCTGCCCCGGCCGCCAGCCGGGCGGCGGCCGGCGCGAGCAGCAGGCAGAAGGCGAGCAGCAGGACGACGAACCACAGGTGCCCGGTCTCGAAGTGGTCGCCCTCCAGGACGAAGGGGAAGTCGGCGAGGTCCGGCCGCACGGACAGGAAGCGCGCCCAGAACCGCCCGTACGACTCGTCGTACCCGGGGTCGGCGGCGCGCAGCCGCAGCCACGGGGGGAGGGGGCACAGCACGACCGTCGCGAAGACCAGCGGGACGCCCAGGCGCAGCAGCCGTTCCCGGGCGAACCCGCCGGGCCCCCGGCGGCGGATCGAGTGCCGGGCACCGAGACCGGCGACGAGGAACAGCATGGGCATGGCCCACACCACACCGAACCCGGCGAGGACGGTGACGGCGTCCGTGGTCCGGGCGTTCTTGACGTAGAAGTCGTCGTCCGGGGAGAAGACGAGGGCGGTGTGGAAGAACACCAGCCCGAGGACGACGAGGGCGCGCAGCACGTCCAGTTCGCCGCGCCGGCCGGCCCCCGGCCCCCGCTCCGCGTCCGCGCCCATCGGTCCCTCCCCGCCCGGGTGCGGCCCAGCGTGGGGGAGCGGGGGCGGGGAGGACAGGGCTCCGGTGTGAACTCCGCGGTTCCCGGACCTTTCGATACACCGGTGTATCGGATACGTTCCCGTATCGGACGAAGGGACGGCCATGACGGTGGGCGGTACGGCGGGGCGCGTCACCAGGCGCCGGCTGCGCACGCGCGCGAACCTGCTCGAGGCCGCGTTCTCCGTCTTCGCCGCCAAGGGCTTCGGGCACGTCTCGATCGAGGAGGTCTGCGAGGCCGCCGGCTACACCAGGGGCGCCTTCTACTCCAACTTCGCCGGCCTGGACGAACTGTTCTTCGCCCTGTACACGGAGCGCGCCGAACTGATCGCCGAGCAGGTCGCCGGGGCCCTCGCCCAGGACGGCCCCGACCTCGACGTGCCCGCCGCCGTGGACCGCGTCACCGAGGTCCTGCTCCTGGACCGCGACTGGCTGCTGGTGAAGACCGACTTCCTGGTGCACGCCGCCCGCGACCCGGAGGTGGCGCGCGCCCTGCTGGAGCACCGGGCACGGCTGCGGCGGGCGGTCGCGGACCGGCTCGCCCGGGCCCGCGGCCACACCGGACTGCCCGCCGTGCTCGGTGACGTCGAGGGCGCCGCGCACGCCGTGGTCGCCGCCTACGACGGCGTCACCACCCGACTGCTCCTGGACCGGGACGTCGCGGGCGCCCGGGCCTGGCTGAGACAACTGCTGACCGCGCTGCTCACCGGATGACAGCCACCGCGCAACAGGAAGGGACGGTCGCCATGGACGCCGACGTCATCGTCGTCGGAGCGGGACTCGCGGGCCTCGTCGCGGCCCACGAGCTGACCAGCAGGGGCCGCAGGGTCGCCCTGGTCGACCAGGAGAACGCCGCCAACCTCGGCGGCCAGGCCTTCTGGTCCTTCGGCGGGCTGTTCCTCGTCGGCTCACCGGAGCAGCGCCGTCTGGGCATCAAGGACTCCTTCGACCTCGCCTGGAACGACTGGCGGGGCAGCGCGGGCTTCGACCGGCTCGACGACGAGGACTCCTGGGCGGTGCGCTGGGCGAGGGCCTACGTCGAGTGGGCAGCGGGGGAGAAGCGGTCCTGGCTGGACGGCCACGGCATCACCTTCCTGCCCACCGTCGGCTGGGCCGAGCGCGGTGACCTCCGCGCGGACGGCCACGGCAACACCGTGCCCCGGTTCCACATCGCCTGGGGCACCGGAACCGGTGTCGTCGCCCCCTTCGTCCGGTACGCCCGGCAGGCCGCGCGCGACGGACTGCTCACCTTCCACCACCGCCACCGGGTCGACGAACTCGTCGTCGAGGGCGGCACCGCGCGCGGGGTGCGCGGCACCGTACTGGCCGAGGACGACGCGCCGCGCGGGGTCGCCTCCAGCCGCGAGGCGATCGGCGCGTTCGAGCTCACCGCCCAGGCCGTGATCGTCACCAGCGGCGGCATCGGCGCCGACCACGACACCGTCCGCCGGTACTGGCCCGAGCGGCTGGGCACCCCGCCCCGGGAGATGGTCACCGGGGTCCCGGCCTACGTCGACGGGCGGATGCTCGACATCAGCGCCCGCGCGGGGGTGCGCCTGGTCAACCGGGACCGCATGTGGCACTACACCGAGGGGCTGCGCAACTGGGACCCGGTCTGGCCCGGACACGGCATCCGCATCCTGCCGGGGCCGTCCTCGATGTGGTTCGACGCCCTCGGCCGCCGCCTGCCCGACCCCTGTCTGCCCGGCTACGACACCCTCGGCACGCTGAAGCACCTGCGCACCACCGAGGACATCGCCGGACACGACCACTCCTGGTTCGTCCTCACCCAGCGGATCGTCGAGAAGGAGTTCGCGCTGTCGGGCTCCGAGCAGAACCCCGACATCACCGCCAAGGACCGGGCCGGCTTCCTGCGCACCCGCCTGCTGGGCAAGGGCGCCCCCGGGCCGGTGGACGCGTTCCTGCGCAAGGGCGCCGACTTCGTGACCGCCCCGACCCTCGAACAGCTCGTCGAGAAGATGAACGCCCTCACCGGCGAACCGCTGCTCGACGCGGCCGTCCTGCGCCGCCAGATCGAGGCCCGCGACCTGCAGATGGACAACGCCTACAGCAAGGACGCCCAGGTGCAGGGCATCCGCAACGCCCGCCGCTACATCGGCGACCGCCTCGGCCGCGTCGCCACCCCGCACCGCATCCTCGACCCCGCGGCCGGCCCGCTGATCGGCGTCAAGCTGAACATCCTCACCCGCAAGACCCTCGGCGGCATCCAGACGGACCTGGACTCCCGTGCGCTGGGCACCGACGGCCGGCCCGTCGAGGGCCTGTACGCGGCCGGCGAGGTGGCGGGCTTCGGCGGCGGCGGTGTCCACGGCTACAACGCCCTGGAGGGCACCTTCCTCGGCGGCTGCCTCTTCTCGGGTCGGGCGGCGGGGCGGGCGGCGGCCGACCGGACGGCGTAGGACGCGCGGCCCGCCTCACTCCTCCAGCAGACGGGCCAGCACCTCCGCGTGACCGGTCTCCGGGTTCCTGGACGCGGTCAGCAGGGTCACCGGGCCCTTCCCGGCGAGCTCGCGGACGTGATCCAGGAGTTCGGCGGCCTCCGGGGCGGCCAGTTCCGCCTCGTAGCGTTCGCGGAACTCCCCGTACGGCCGGTCGTCCGCGTGGTACCAGCGGCGCAGCCCGGTGGACGGGGTCAGCCCCTTGGGCCACTCGTCCACCCGCGCCGCGTCCTTCGCCAGACCGCGCGGCCACAGCCGGTCGACCAGGATCCGGACCCCGTCGTCCGGCTCGGGCGGTTCGTAGACACGGCGCACGCGCACGCTCATGGCCGGCTCCTTCCGGTGAGGTACCGCGAGCGTACGGCTAGCCGGAGGAGCGCCGCGCGGCGATGCGGCGCTTCAGGGCGCGGCGCTCCGTCTCGCTCGTACCGCCCCACACCCCGATGGACTGCCCCGTGTCCAGTGCCCACTGGAGGCACTGCTCCCGCACGGGGCAGCGTCGGCACACGGCCTTGGCCTGTTCGGCCTGCATCAGGGCGGGGCCGGTGGTGCCGATCGGGAAGAAGAGGTCGGGGTCCTCGGTCCTGCAGGCCGCACGTGCGCGCCAGTTGTCCATCGAGAGTCACCTGCGATCGGTGTGAAGGCGGACAGACGCCCTTTTGAGCGCCTTACTCCTTTTCGGGTCACCTGTCGACCGGTGGTGAAACAACGGAACGCCGTGCGCGGTCACTGTTCGCGCAGCCCCCAGGGCGAGCCGTACGCGGTCAGCAGGTCCAGGAACGGCTCCGCGGGGAACGCCTCCGGGCCGAGCACGCCGGTGCCCGACCAGGCGCCGCCGGCGAGCAGTTCGAGGGCGACGACGGGATTGACGGCGGTCTGCCACACCACGGCCTGGCAGCCGTACTCCGCCATGGACCACTGGTTGTCGACCACGTGGTACAGGTACACCTCGCGCGGCGCCCCGTCCTTCACGCCCCGCACCCAGGTGCCGGCGCAGGTCTTGCCGCGCATCCGCCCGCCCAGCGTCGCCGGGTCGGGCAGACAGGCGGCCACCACGTCCCTGGGGGAGACCCGCACCGGGCCCTGCGGGCCGGGCACGGCCACCGGTTCGGTGCGGTCCAGGCCCAGCAGGCGCAGCGTCCTGAGCGTGTCGATGAACTCGCGGCCCAGGCCGTACTTGAAGGTGACGCGTCGCGCGTCGACCCAGCGCGGGACGAGCAGCACCTCCTCGTGCTCGACGTTCACGCACTCCACCGGGCCGATGCCCGCGGGGAAGTCGAACACCTCCGGCTCGCTGAACGGCTCGGTGGTGAACCAGCCGCGGTCCTCCTCGTAGACCACGGGCGGGTTGAGGCACTCCTCGATGGTGGTCCAGATGCTGAAGGACGGCGCGAAGCCGTGGCCGTCCACCGTGAGGTTCGCGCCGTCGCGGACGCCGATCTCCTCGATCCCGTCGAAGAGTTCGTCGGCGGCGTACCGGGCGAACACGTCCGACAGGCCCGGCTCCACCCCCATGCCGACCAGGGCCAGCGCACCGGCCGCCGCCCACTCCCCGGACCGCGCGAACTGCTCGTCGCCGAGCTTGACCCCGCACTCCTCGTACGGCCGCTCGGCGTGCGGCCGGGACAGCGACATCGCCATGTCGACATAGGTGGTGCCGGCGCGGCGTGCGGCCCGGAACAGCGGCATCACGAACCGGGGGTCGGTGGCGTTGAGCAGGACGTCGCAGCCGTGCCGTGCGAGCAGCGCCACCACCCCGTCCTCGTCGCCGGCGTCCACGTGCTCGGCGCGGAACCGGGCACCCTCCCCGCCGAGCGCGGCGACCGCCGCCCCGGCCCGGGCCGGGTCGCGGTCGGCCACCACCATCCGGTCGAAGAACGGCCGCCGGGCCGCGATCCGGGTGACGGCGGTGCCCACCCCGCCGGCTCCCACGAGCAGTACGCGCATGACGGAGCACTCCCTCCCTGCCTCGTGGATCCTCGTGGATCCGGGACGTGTGCGGGGCCCGACCGGAGATACAACGCCTCGTGACGGCAAGAGGTCAATGGCGCCGGCGCCTGCCCGACGACGCCGGACACGCTCCTGGAGGGCGCCGGGGACGGCCCGGCCTAGCGGCGCAGGGCCTCCGCCGCCGCTTCGGTGACCGCGTCGGCCACCGCCGCCAGCGCGGGGGAGTCCAGCTTCCACTGCTGCCAGTACAGGGAGACGTCGACCTCCCGGCCCGGGGCGAACACCGTGAGCCGGCCGGCCCGGAGCAGGGGGTCCGCCTGGGCCTCGGGGACCATGCCCCAGCCCAGGCCCGCGGCGACCGCCTCGGCGAAGCCCTCCGAGGTCGGCACGTAGTGGCGCAGCGCGCTCGCCTCGGCGCGTCCGCGCGTGAGCCGGCGCACGAAGCCGTCCTGGAAGTCGTCCTTCCGGTCGAACACCACCACCGGCACCCCGGGCAGCACCTCCCGCAGCGGTCCCGCGAGGTGCCGTGCGGCGAACTCCGGTTCCGCCACCGGGAGATAGCGCATCCGCCCCAGGTGCCGCACGGAGCAGCCCGGCACCGCGTCCGGCGACGAGGTCACCGCGGCCATCACCGTCCCCTCCCGCAGCAGCGCCGCCGTATGGGCCTCGTCCTCCCGGCGCAGTTCGAAGCGGAGCCGGGAGTCGGCCGGCAGGCGGGTGAGGGCCCCAAGGAACCAGGTCGCCAGCGAGTCCGCGTTCACCGCCACCGGCACCCGGGTCGGCTCCCCGGCCCCGCTCAGCCCCAGCTCGGCGTACGCGTCCCGCTCCAGCCGGCCTACCTGACGGGCGAGCCTGACCAGCACCTCGCCCGACTCGGTCGGCCGCACCGGCTTGGTGCGCAGCAGCAGCACCCGCCCGGTGCGCTGTTCCAGCGCCTTCACCCGCTGGCTCACCGCCGAGGGCGTGACGTGCAGCGCGGCGGCCGCCGCGTCGAACGTCCCCTCGTCCACCACGGCGAGCAGGGTCCGTACCTGGTCCAGCGGAAGATCCGTCATCACGACGGCTAAGGGTACGTAAGAATCCTTAGCTGTACTGCAGGGTCCTCCCCCCGTAGCGTCCTCGGCATGACCAGCGCCTTCACCACCGCCGCCGCCGGATTCGGCACCGGCCTCTCCCTCATCGTCGCCATCGGCGCCCAGAACGCCTTCGTCCTGCGCCAGGGCGTCCGCCGCGACGCCGTCCTCACCGTCGTCGGCATCTGCGCCCTGTCCGACGCGGCCCTCATCGCCCTCGGCGTCGGCGGGGTCGGCGCGGTGGTCGTGGCCTGGCCCGGCGCCCTGACGGCGGTCGGCTGGATCGGCGGCGCGTTCCTGCTCGGCTACGGGGCGCTGGCCGCCCGCCGGGTGTTCCGCCCGGCCGCCGCCGGGCTGGAGGCGGAGGGCGAGGCCGCGGGCTCCCGGCGCCGGGCGGTGCTCACCTGCCTCGCGATGACCTGGCTCAACCCGCACGTCTACCTCGACACGGTGTTCCTGCTGGGTTCGGTCGCCGCCGACCACGGCCCGCTGCGCTGGACCTTCGGCCTGGGCGCCGTACTGGCCAGCGTCTGCTGGTTCGCGGCGCTCGGCTTCGGCGCCCGTCTGCTGAGCCGCTTCCTGGCCCGGCCCACCGCCTGGCGGGTCCTGGACGGGCTGGTCGCCGCCACCATGATCGTCCTCGGTCTCACGCTCGTCGCGGGAGCCTGACACCGCCGCACGGGGCCGCGGGCTCCGGCCCCGTGCGGCCGCCGCGATGCCCGCCGTCCGCCGCCGCCGGGTGCGGGGCCGCCCTACAGCGCCCCGCCGCGCCGGTGCATCGCGTACTGCTCCATCAGCTTGCCGCGCGTCGTCTCCAGCCGGTGGGCGAGCACCTCGGCGACACTGCGCACCAGGGCCATCCCGAGCGGCGGGTCCTCCTCGCAGAGCCGGAGCACGGCCGCCGCGTCGAACTCGTAGGCGCGCACCCGGCTGAAGGCCACGGCGCCGAAGTCCCACCGATGGGGCGGGAACAGCCACGACCAGCCCAGCAGATCACCCGCGCCGAGGCCGGCGACGGTCACCCGGTGCAGGTCGTTCACCCGCTGGTCCAGCGAGACCGCGCCGGAGCGGATCACCCAGAACCGGTCGGCGACGCCTCCCGCCTCGAAGATGCGGGTGTCCTCGGGGAAGGACACCTCCCGCGCCAGTGTCATCAGGCGCTCGCGCTGCGGCGGGGGGAGGGCGGTCAGGAGTTTGATCGCTTTGGTCATGGCGCGGGGCTCCTCGCCGGGCATTCGGTTCCGGTGCTTTCCCTACGTTCATTTCAGCCGCTGCGGCCGTTCGGGGCACCTCGGCGGACACGAGAAGTCCGGTTCCTGTCGCCGGTCCCGCCCGGGCATGAAAAAGCCCTGGCTGGACGGGGGAAGCCAGCCAGGGCCGTAAGCGGTGGTGTCCGGAGGACGGGTGTCGACTCCGCCACCACGTATGAATGAACGATAAACCATTTCGGTGGCGCCCAGGTAATCGGGCCGCGTGACCTGTTTCACCGGCTCCGGTCGGCGCGCTCGTCGACGACCCGGACCGTGTCCAGGGCGGGGTCCGACGGGTCCGGCAGGTGCATGCCCGCGGCCAGCCCCGTCCGCAGATAGCGGAGCACGGGCCCGGTGAGCCGTTCGCCCGGCAGGACGGCCGGGATGCCGGGCGGGTACGGCGTGATCATCTCGGCCGCGACCCGTCCGGCGGCCCGGGCCACCGGCACCTCCTCGGCCGGGCCGAAGAACGCGTCCCGCGGCAGCAGCGCCTGCTCCATCCGCAGTTCGCCCGGCGACGGCACGTCCACCTCCGGCGCCCGGGGCAGGGTCCGCGCCGCCCGCCCCAGGTCCCGCAGCGCCGACAGCAGCTCCCCGGTCGTCTCCCGGTCGTCGCCGTGGGTGATCTGCATCCCGATCCGGCGGTGGTCCACCAGGTGGGCGTCGATACCGCGGTGTTCGCGCAGCCAGTCCGCCGCCCGGTATCCCGTGATGCCGAGACCCTCGAGGTCGATCACCCCGGGCAGCGGGTCGAAGTCGTCCGCCAGCCCCGGGCCGCAGAAGTCGTCCCGGTCGTTGACGTGCATGCCGTCGATCTCCTCGATCGCGGCCCGGACCCCGTCGGCGAGCAACAGCGCCGCCCCCATCAGCTCCTTGCCGCGCAGGGCCATCTGGCGCCGCCAGCCGTCGAGACCCGCGAAGATCAGCACCGACGGGCTGGTGGTCCCCAGCAGATCGGCGCGCATGCCCAGCAGCGCCGGCGGCACCAGGTCGCCCTGCAGGTGGAACACCGAGCCCTGCTCCAGACCGCTGCCCATCTTGTGGATGCTGGTCACGCAGATGTCGGCGCCCGCGTCCATCGCCCAGGACGGCAGATCGGGATGGAAGGGCAGATGCGCGCCCCAGGCCTCGTCCACGATCAGCGGGCGCGAGCGGCGGTGGCACACCTCGGCGATGTCCCGCAGCGACGCGCTGGCGCCGTACGGCGTCGGGCTGGTCACCAGCGCCCCGCGCGCGTCCGGGTGGGCGTCGAAGGCCCGGTCGAAGTCGTCGGCCGACGGCGGGTGCGCGAGGTGCCGTGCGGCGTCCCACCGCGGCTCCACCCACACCGGCTCGATCCCGGACAGGATCAGCCCGGACACCACCGACTTGTGGGCGTCCCGTCCGATCAGCAGCTTCTCGTGCGGCCCCGCGACCGACAGCATCGCCGCCTTGACCGACAGGGAGCTCCCGCACGTGCTGAAGAAGGTGTGCTCGGCGTGCACCGCGTCGGCCATCAGCTCCTGGGCCCGCTGCAGCACCCGGCCCCGGACGAGCCGGTCGTCCAGACCGCCCGACGCCAGCACGTCGCCCAGGAACACCGCGTCCCCGAGCACCTCGCGCACCGCGGGATCCGCCCCGCGGGCCTGCTTGTGCCCGGGTGGTGTGAAGCCCAGCCGTCCGCTGCGGTGGTACTCCTCCAGTGCTTCCAGAACCGGCGCCCGGCTGTGATCGACCGTCATGGACCCCGGGTGCCCGGGAACGGCGGGGGCCAATCCGCGCGGCCCGGCCCCCCGTTCAGCCCTCCGCCGCGTGCTTGCCCGGCGTCAGGATCTCGTCCAGCACCCGCAGCACGACCCCGTAGGCCACCCCGCGCACCTCGGCGTCGCGCGCCGCGCCGGGATCGCCGGTGTCCGCCCGTCCGAGCTCGTCACTCCGGGACCGCCAGGTCCGCTCCTCCTGCGCCGCGCAGGCCCGTGCCCGCTGGATGCGCCGCATCAGTTCGTCCGAGTCCACCACATCGGTCATACCGTTCGCGTACCCCCGTGCGCCGATCGGATGACACGTGTTCGGCGAACGAACAGGAGGTTTGCCGGTACCGGGACAGGTGAGCCGAAAAGGGATGTCCGAGGCATTCTCCGTCGATCCCGTCACCGATCAGGAAGCCGCACGATGTACAGGGAGCCGCACGATGTATGAGGAGTACACGACCGAACCCCTCGAACCGCCCGGCGCGCGCCGGGACGGATTCCCCTGCCCGTGCCGTCCGGCCGAGGTCCGCGAGGCCGTCACGCGGGCGGTGTCCGAACGCTGCCGGGCCACCCGCACCCCCTGCGACACCGAGGCCCTGGCGGACGTCCTGCTCGTCGCCTCCGAGCTCACCACCAACGCCATGCTGCACGGCGGCGGGGTCACCGACTTCCAGGTCGACGTGAGCGGCCTCGGAGTGCGTCTGTCGGTGAGCGACCGCAGCGACGAGCTGCCCGTCGCCGTGGAGCCGGCCGACCGGCAGGGACGCCGCCGTCCGGGCGGTCACGGCTGGCCCATCGTGTGCCGGCTGTCCCGCGACATCCGGGTGTCCGATCTGCCCGCCGGCGGCAAGTGCATCACGGCCGTGGTGCCCCTGCCCTGACCGGCCGGAACGGGCCCCGGCACATCACGTGACGAAGCGGAGTTTGTTCCACCGGTGAGGGGGCAATCGGAGGTTCGTGCTTCGGACCGGAGGCGCGCCAGCGGGAGTGGTACGGCTGCTGTGGACCCTCCGGGCGTCCCGGCGGCGACCCTCCCGCGGTAGATCCCTGAAACCACCGTTCGGGAGCGAACCGCATGCTCATTGACACGACCGCCCATCGTTCCGGCCCCTCCGACACGACGACCGCCGCGCCCCGCCGGCGGCACGACGACGCCCCCGACACCGCCGCCCTCTTCACCCGGCTGGCCTCCCTGGAGGACGGCCCCGAGCGGGACGCCGTCCGTGACGAGCTCGTCACCGCGTGGCTGCCCATGGCCCACCGCATCGCCGGCCGCTTCCGCGACCGCGGTGAGTCCGTCGAGGACCTGCGCCAGGTGGCCGCCCTGGGCCTGGTGAAGGCCATCGACCGCTTCGACCCGAGCCGCGGGGCCTTCGAGAGCTACGCCGTCCCCACCATCACCGGCGAGGTCAAGCGGCACTTCCGCGACCGGATGTGGGCCCTGCGCGTGCCCCGCCGGGTGCAGGAACTGCGCAACAAGGTGCGGGTGGCCCGGCGCGAACTCACCCAGAACCCCGGCAGCCCCGAGCCGTCCGTGACGGACATCGCCGCCCACACCGGGCTGACCGAGGAGGAGGTCAGCGCCGGGATGGAGGCCCTGGAGAGCTTCAGCACCCTCTCCCTGGACGCGGAACTGTCGTCCGACGACGACGGCTACAGCCTCGCCGACACCCTCGGCGCCGCGGACACCTCCTACGACATCGTCGTCGACCGGGAGTCCGCCAAGGAGGGCCTGCGCAAGCTGCCGGAGCGCGAACGCGCCATCCTCTACATGCGCTTCTTCGAGGACATGACCCAGAGCCGCATCGCCGACCGGCTGGGCATCTCCCAGATGCACGTCTCCCGTCTCATCAGCCGCAGCTGCGCCCGGGTGCGCGCCGACGCGATGGGACAGCGCACCGGCCGCCGCGGTACCGGCGGACACTCGGCGACGGCGTGAGCGGCGCCCGCCCCCTCCACCAGGAAGCGAGACACATGCTGAAGCCCCACCCCACCGTGCTGCGCCGGCTCGTCGAGGAGTACGAGACCCTGACGGCGGCCGGAAGCGGACCGGCCGGCCCGGACCCGCGGATCGGCGACCTGGCGTACACCCTGTGCGTGTCGACCGGCACCCGCGACGTGCGCCACGCGCTCACCACCGCGCGCGGCTGGCTGGCGACGGCAGGGCAGGACGCGCCCGCCGGGGCCGGTGCCCCGGCCGCCGTATGACCCGCGGTGTGCGGGGAACTCGAAGCGGATGAGTGAATCCGAGATTCCCCCGGAAGGCAGGCCCGTGGACGTCTACCTCGACCTCCTGCGGGTCCGGATGGACACCGAGGACTACCGGCTTCTGCTCCACGTGGTGGAGCCGGTCCTCCAGGCGATCGAGGAACACCGGCTGTCCGGTCTGGACCTCGCGCTGGACGGCGGGGACGAGGAACTGCCCCAGGAGGTGCGCGACGAGGCCGCCCTCGTCATTGCCACCGCCGTCACCGGCCGCCTGGACAACGAGGTGGTCGAGCTGGAGGTCGACGAGACCGGACCGGTCCGGGTGGTCACCGACTCGGCGACCGCCGCCGACCCCTCCCGCCTGGACGAGATCGCCGACTACATCAGGGACCGTCACCGCCAGAACGAGGAGCTGCGAGGCATCGCCGAGGCCAGCGGCCTCCCCACGGACTTCTGAACCCGCGCACGCCGCACCCGCGTGTAGGGCCCCGGCAGCCGCCGGGGCCCTACACGCGGGTGCGCATCGCACACCGCGGACCGTGCGGCGGCGGGGCCGGCGAGAGCCGGACAGGGGCCGCCCCCGGCGGGCCGTACCCCCGGGTGACCGGGGCGCACCGCGCGGGCCTCCTCATCGTTCGGGTGCCGTCACCGGGACGGCCAGCGGCCGGGCGAGGCCCACCACGGCCTCGTCCAGGCGCTCCAGGTGGCGCAGCACCCGGCCGGTGACGCGGCCGTAGCGGGCGGTGCCGTCGCCGCCCAGGAGGGACGCGATGCTCGGCCCGGTCTCGACCGGCGCGGTGACGTCCTCGTCGGCGACGCGGTCCGCGATCGTCACGATGTTGCGCACCGTGCGCCCCGCCGCCCCGCGCAGCCGGGGGTCCGCCGCGATCGAGGGATGGGCCGGCAGCAGCTCCGCGGTGGCCGCCAGCGAGCGCGCGTGGTACGCGCACGTCTCGAGCAACGCCACCACATAGCGCGCGGTGGTGCGCCGGGCCCGCAACGGGGTGACCGGATGGGTCAGCGGCTGGGTGGCGGAGCGCAGGTCGCCCAGCGCCTGGTCCAGCCGCCGTGCCTGGTCCAGCAGGTCGCCGGCGGGCCCGCCGCTGAGCTGGCCGACGGCGGCCTCGGTCACCTCGGCGAGCCGCTCCAGCACGGTGACCAGCAGCTCGTTGGTGCGCCGGTCGGTGTTCACCGGCAGCACCAGCGCCGCCGCGACCACCCCGCAGGCCGCGCCCAGCGCCGTCTCCTCCACCCGCAGCACCAGCACCTCCCAGCTGTAGGTGTGCAGCAGGGTGTAGAGCAGCCCGAGCATCGCCGTCACGAAGAACGACATCAGCGTGTAGGACAGCGGCGCCGTGTAGAACATGGCGAAGATCAGCACCAGCACCAGCGCGAACGCCGTCCAGGTGTGACCGCCCACCAGGGCGGCCAGCAGGATGCCGGCGACGACGCCGAAGACCGTGCCCAGCAGCCGCCGGTAGCCCTTGACCAGGATCTCGCCGGTCGAGGCCGTGTTGATGAAGACGATCCAGCAGGTCAGCACCGCCCAGTACCAGCGGTGCGCGGACAGCAGCTCGCCCCCGACGATGGCCAGCGTCGAGCCCACCGAGACCTGCACGGCGGCGCGCGTGGTGGGCCGGCGCAGCCCCTTCGGCTCCTCGGCCGGCTCGTTCTCCTCGCCGGCGTCGATGGCGGCGTCCTCGGCGTCCAGCTCCTCCCGCGAGCGCGCCGTCGCCGGGCTGTCATCCGACTCGTCCTGCGGCCCCTCCAGCGCGACGCGCAGCCCCATGACGGCGCGCGCGGTCTCGCCGACGGCCCGGAACACGTCCCGCACCGCCGGGGTGGCGACCGGCAGGTTCTCCTCGTCCCGGTAGCCGAGCAGCCGGTTGCGCAGCTGCGCCACGCCCGCCCCGCCGACCCCGGTGCGCACCACCAGCGCCCGCAGCGCGAGCAGGTCCCGCCGCAGCGCGGCCGTGGCCTCGTCCGGGCCGGGCAGCCGGCCCACCTCCGGGGCGGGCGCGCCGGGCAGGTGCAGGGTGAGGGTGTCCGCCCGCTCGGCACTGCGCGCCGACAGCAACTGCAGGCCGAGCCGCTCGGCGGCGATCTCCGCGTCCGCGATCCGGCGCTGCACCAGCCGCGCCGTCGACTCGTCCGGCGTGCCCTCCTCCAGCCGGCTCTGGATCATCAGGGCCGTCTCGTGCAGCCGCGCGGTGCCCTCCCGCACGTCCTCCAGGGCCTTGTCCACGTCGTCGGGACCGGCGTCCAGCAGCGCCAGCTGCGCGGAGACGAGCCGGGCCAGCCGGGCCCGGAAGGCCTGGCGCAGCCGCAGGAGCAGACCGGCGGGGGTCACGGGGACGACGGCGAACCGCACCAGGGCGCTGCACGCGAACGCGACGGCCAGGGCCGCCCACAGCCCCGGCAGCTGCGCGGCGGAGGCGCCGACGAACAGGGACACGAAGTAGACCTGGAAGCCGATCAGGCCGAGCGCGGTCCCGCGGTCCCCGAACCGGCGGCCGTACACCGCGGCGAAGATGAGCACGACGAAGAAGACGTCCCCGACGACGACACGCTCGCTGAGCACCGCGCCCAGCGACACGGAGACCAGCGCGACGGGCAGGCCGGCGGCCAGCGTGACCGCCTGGGCGCCGCGCTGCTTCTCCCGGATGGCGAAGGTGGCGACCATCGCCGCCATCGCCCCCGCCACCAGACGGGTGACGTCGACCCCCGCCGAGGCGAGCACGGCCAGCGTCAGCGCGATCGCGCCCACCGTCCGCAGTCCGGCCGTCAGCCGCAGCAGGCCGGGGTCGGACGCCGCCAGGTGGTCCCGCAGCCGTGTCCGCACCGGGCGTCCCGCCGCCTTCACGCCGCCGCACTCTCTCCCGTCGCGCACCCGGACCCCGGTCCCGGCACCGCCGGGCGCGGGCCGTCTCCCGACTCCCGGATCACCGCGCGGCCCGGCCCGCCTCCGCGACGTGCTCCCGCACCTGCTCCGGCGTCAGATAGGCGTCCAGGTACTCGAAGTCCCGCAGGTTGCCCGGCTTGTGCGCCTGGAACCCGGTGCGCACGAAATCGTCTCCGGCGACCGCGTTCAGCAGCCAGTTGGTCATCACCCGCGTCTTGGCGACACCGGTGCGCAGCGCCGACCAGTGGTAGCCGCGGGCCACCGCCTGGGCGGGCAGGCCGTGCAGTTCGACGCCGAGCGGCTTGGACACCGCGTCGGTGCCGCCGAGGTCCACCACGAGTCCGAGGTCGTGGTGGACGTACGGCCGCGTCGGTTGACCCCGCAGCGTCGCGATGACGTTCTCGGCGACGTGCCTGCCCTGCCGCAGGGCGTGCTGCGCGGTCGGCGGGCACACGGCGTCGTCGCCCTTGGCCACGTCGGGCACCGCCGCCGAGTCGCCGAGCGCGAACACCCCGTCCTGGCCCGGCAGGCACATGTCCGCGTTGACCGCGAGCCGCCCCCGGACGGTCTCCGCGTCGAGCGTGGCGATGAGCGGGCTGGCGACGACACCGGCGGTCCAGATCAGGGTGCGGGTGGGCACCACCCGGCCGTCGGTGAAGGTGACCTCCTCGGCGCCCGCCTTCGCGATGGAGACGCCCAGCGAGATCTCGATGCCGCGCCGGGTCAGGATCTCCTGCGCGCTGCGCCCGAGCCGCTCGCCCAGTTCGGGCATCAGCTTCGGCGCGATGTCGATGAGGTGCCACTTGATCAGGCCCGGGTCGAGGCGCGGGTAGCGCTTGACGGCGGCGTGCGTCAGCCGCTGCAGGCAGGCCGCGGTCTCGGTGCCCGCGTAGCCGCCGCCGACGACCACGAACTGCAGCCGCGCGGCCCGCTCGGCCGGATCGTGGCTGGCGTCGGCCAGATCGAGCTGGGAGATGACGTGGTCGCGGAGGTAGGCGGCCTCGGCGAGCGACTTGAGCCCGAAGGCGTGGTCCGTCAGCCCCGGGATGTCGAAGGTGCGGGTGACGCTGCCGGGGGCCAGCACGATGTAGTCGTACGGCTCGTCGACGATCTCGCCGTTGACAAGCCGTACGACACAGACCTTGGACTTCAGGTCCACGCCGATGGCCCCGCCCGGGATGATCCGGGTGCGGTACCTCTTGCTGCGGCGCAGGGAGAGCGCGACCGACTGCGGGGTCAGCACGCCGGAGGCCACCTGGGGGAGCAGCGGCAGGTAGAGCTGGTAGGAGAACGGCGTCACCAGCGTGAGGTCGGCCTCGTTCGGGGCGAGCCTGCGCTCCAGCCGGCGCACGCACTCCACGCCGGCGAAACCTGCGCCCACCACCAGGATCCTGGGTCGTGTCACGGTGTCCATCCCTTCCTGCGGCTCCAGGGGGTCTGCCTCGAACATCGACTACTGACGCGTGCCCCTGTTCGGCACCACGATGCCCGCACCTTCGCCGGAACGCACCGGGAAGGGATCCGGCGGCCGGTTCAGCCGTGCAGGTGGCACAGGAGCAGGCAGACGTCGTCGTCGCGTTCGGAGTCGCTGAGCAGCGGGTGCAGGATCCGGTCCGCCGAGTCCTCCAGGTCCGCGTCCAGCTCCGCGGAACCGAACGAGCCCAGGGTCGCCGCGAGCCGTTCGATGCCCGGGTCGATGCCCCGGGCGCGCCGCTCCACCAGCCCGTCCGTGTAGAGCGCGAGCGTCGAACCGGGCGCCAGCCGCTCGGTGTGGTCGGCGATGTCCTGCCGCAGCGGGATGCCGAGCATCGCGCCGGGCTTGGCGTCCAGGACGCGCACCTTCCCGCCGGGCAGCCGCAGCACCGGCGGCGGATGACCGGCGGCGGCCCAGGTCAGCGACCGCCCGTCCGGATGGAACCGCGCGATGACCGCCGTGGCGAACAGGTCGGGCTGGAGGTGGCGCAGGTACCCGTGCAGCCGGGTCAGCAGCCGGCCGGGGCTGTCGCCGTCGACGGCGTAGGCGCGCAGCGCGGTGCGCAGCTGGCTCATCATCACCGCCGCGTGCAGCCCGTGCCCGGTCACGTCGCCGATGACGGTGATCAGACCGCCGTCGCGCTGCCGGAACGCGTCGTACCAGTCGCCGCCGATGTTCAGCCCGTGTGTGGCGGGGAGGTAGCGCGCGGCCAGGCTCAGGCCCGGCGTCGCCGGCAGCTCGGTGAGCAGGGCGCGCTGCAGCGTCTCGGCGATGTCACGGTTGTGCTCGAAGCGGCGGGCGTTGTCGATGGCGGTGGCGGCCCGCCGGGCGAGCTCGAGCAGCATCAGGGCGTCGTCCGGGTCCCAGCGCTCACCGGGCGGCGACAGCGTCAGCACCCCCAGCGGCGCCCGGCGGGTCAGCAGCGGGACGCAGAGCAGCGGCCGGTCGGGATCCAGGGCCGACGGGGGCTGGTCGTCCACCCCGGGCAGACCGCCGGGGTGGCCGGCCGCGTACTGCGGCCGCCCGGTGCGGGCCGCGCGGACCGCCGCACGCGGGTGGGACGTGGGCCGGTACCGGTCGTCCTCCTGGTCGAACAGCCACACGTCCACGCGGTCGGCGTACCGCGGCACCAGCAGCTCCGGCAGCCGGCGCACGATCTCGTCGTGGTTGAGCGAGGCGTTCAGCACGGCGCTCGCGTCCGCCAGGAACGTCAGCCTGCGGCGCGCGTTCTCCGCCTCCTCACGCGCCCGGCGCTCGGCGGCGAACGCCTCGCGCTGCGCGCGTCCCGCCGCGTCCAGCTCGGCGTGCAGCGCCAGGACGCCCTGGTTGGTCTGGTGCAGCTCCTCTCGGTGGAAGGCGACCAGTTCCTCCTGCTCGGCGAGCTTGTCCAGCACCACGGCCGTGTCCTCGTCGGCGCCCAGCAGCGCCTCGGACAGCCCGGCCGGGTCCTCCGGCACCGGGCCGGCGTCGGACATCCGGCCCGGCTCGGGGCACGGGACGGTCACCGTCCACGGGGCGCGGCCGGCGGCGCCCGCGCCGGGTGCCGGCACCACCGAGACGTGCAGCGTCCCCGCCCCGGCGGACGGGCCGGGGCCGTCCAGGGTGAGCACCCAGACGCCGCCCTTGGTGAGGCACTGCCGCAGCCGGCCGCTGAGCTCCGCGGCCAGCCGGGCGCGTTCGACGGTGGGCACCCCGTGCGCCGCCGCCAGCCGGGCCACGGCGATACGGGCGCGTGCCGCGTCCGTGACGGTCCGGATCCGCCAGGTGCGCGTCATGGGCGCTCCGGCGGGGCGGGGGCCAGCACGGCCACGGCGGTGTCGTCCCGCACCGGGCGCGCCGGGCTCCCGGCGTCCCGGACCGCCACGGCGGCCGTCACGGCCGGATCGGCCGGCGGCCGCCCCGTGTCCGGGGGCGGCGTCCAGCGGCCGGGCAGACCGTCGGTGTGCAGGATCAGCAGGCTCTCCGCGGTCCAGACGACCTCCTCCTCGCGGACGGTGAGCGGCCGGTGCACCCCGACGATGCCGGGCCGGGACAGCAGGGTCCGCCAGCGGTCGCCCTCCCGCAGCCGGGCCGTCACATTGCCGATCCCCGCGAAGCGCAACCGCCCGGCCCAGGTGTCGAGCTGCGCCACGGCGACGGCCGCGCCCCGGGTGCCGGCCAGCGCCGTGTGGAGCTTCGGCAGGCACTCGGCGGGCGGGAGCCGGGCCCAGTGGCGCAGCTCCTCGACGGCGGCGGTCGAGGCACGAGCCGCCTCGCTCCCGTGGCCGAGACCGTCGGCCAGCAGCAGGGTCAGCCGGTCACCGGACCTGACCCAGGCCCAGGCGTCCCCCGAGAAGTCCCCCCCGGCGAACGGGACGTTCACACCGCCGACGCGCACACCGGGGTCCTCGGCGGAGCCCGCGCCGGCGGCGGGGCCGACGCGGGCCACCGCCACGGTGCCCCGGCCGGGCGCGCTGTGCAGGGCGAAGTCGTCGGCCAGACGCCGGCAGGTGCCGAGGCCCGCGCCGAGCGAGCCGGTGGTGGAGAACCCGTCCCGCCGCGCACCGTCCACGTCGGAGATGCCCGGCCCGTGGTCGAGCGCGGTGATCTGCACGACCTGTCCCGGCCGGCCCTCACCCGGTACCGGCGGGTCCACGACGTCGACGAGCGCCTCTCCCGCCTGCGCGTGCTTGAGGAGATTGGTGGCGAGCTCGGTCGCCACCAGCGCCGCGGCGGCGGTGCGCCGCTCGTCGAGACCGGCCGCCGCCGCGGCCTCTTCCGCCGCGACCCGGACGTCCCGCACCCGGGTCGGGTCCTGCACCGGCACGTACCGGACGCGGGGCATCAGACGTCCTCACGCCGGTGCGGCTGCCGGGGCACCCAGGACGTCACCCGCACCGTGGTCCCCGCCCCCGGGACGGTCTCGACCTCGAAGTCGTGCACCAGGCGCCGCGCGCCGCCCAGCCCCATGCCCAGCCCGTCGCCGGAGGTGTAGCCGTCGCTGAGCGCCCGGTCGAGGTCGGGGATGCCGGGGCCCGAGTCGCTGAAGGCCAGCCGCAGCCCGTCGGCCCCGCCGGTGGTGACGTGCGACGCCTCCATCAGGCCGCCCCCGCCGTGCACCAGGGTGTTGCGGGCCAGCTCGCTGGCGGCGGTCACCAGTTTCGTCTGGTCCACCAGACCGAAGCCGAGCCGGGCGGCGGCCTGCCGCACGTGCTGACGCACCCACACCAGGTCCATGTCCGACCGGACGGGCAGGCGGGCCTCGACGCCCGCGGCGGTGTGCATCACGGACTCCCCTCGCGCGCACCGCCGGAACGGGACGTCACGACGGGCTGCGCGAGAAGCTCCAACGCCGCCTCGGTGGTGAGCGCGGTCCGCATCCCCGGCAGCGTCAGACCCAGCTCCACCAGGGTGATGGCGACCGCGGGCCGCATACCGGCCACCACGGTGCGCGCGGCCAGCAGTTCGGTCTGCGCCGCGATCTCGGCCAGCACCCGTCCGAGGAAGGAGTCGACGACCTCCACCCCGGAGATGTCGATGACCACCCCCGTGACCCCGCTGCGGGCGATCGTCTCGGAGAGGTCCTGCTGCAGCTGGTGCGCCGTGCTGTCGTACAGGTCCCCTTGGAGGGTGACCAGCAGAACGTCACCGAGCCTGAGGACCGGCACGTGTCCCGCGACCGGGCGGGAGAATCCCTCGCTCACCGCCGGCCCGCACCGTCGGACGCCGCGTTCACGATGTTCGTCCCCAGCTCGTGCAGGCAGTACCCGAGCGCGTCGGCGAGGCTCGCCCGCGTCTTCACCGTGCCGAGGTCCAGGCCGAGGTGCACGATGGTCTGCGCGATCGCCGGACGGATGCCGGACACCACGCACTCCGCGCCCATCAGCCGGGCCGCGGCGACCGTCTTCATCAGGTGCTGCGCCACCAGGGAGTCGACCGTCGGCACACCGGTGATGTCGAGGATCGCGAACCGGGCGTGCTGGTCGACGACCGCGTTCAGCAGGGTCTCCATCACCACCTGGCTGCGGGCGCTGTCCAGCGTCCCGATCAGCGGCACCGCCACGATGCCGTCCCAGAGCTTGATCACCGGCGTCGCCACCTCGAGGAGCTGGAGCCGTTGCCGGTCGATGAGGGACTGCGTCTCGCTCAGCGCCGTCTGCATGGCCACCAGACGCAGCGTGCCCAGGAGCATGCTGAGCGTGGTCGACCACGCCCGCAGTTCCTCGGGCGACGCCTGGTCCGATTCGGCGACCAGGAGGTTCTCGGCCGGCGGCCACAGCGCCGCCAGCTCGCTCGACACCTGGGTGTTGGACAGCCCCGCGCGGGAGCGGGCCGCCCCCATCCGGGCCAGCTGCTCGCGCACCGCCGAGAAGCCCGCGGCGTCCGGATCCTCGACCCGCTGCGCGTCGGCGACCTGGGCCAGCGCGTCGACGACCGCCTTCCCCGCCTCCACCGCCTCGTCGCGCGAGGCCGTGAACACCGTACGGAACAAGGGCTCGTCCGCCCACCGCTGGGCGATCTGCTCGCGCCGCCGCCGCAGGAAGTCCCTGACCTCGTGCGCCGGTGTTCCGGGTGCTCCGCCCGCTTCGTGCTCCGGCACCTGTTTCCTCTCCTCGTCGTCATCGCGTCGCACCGCGCCCGAACGCCGGGACCGCGGTACGACCTCGGCCGGGTGGCCCTTCCGGCCGGGCTCCGACGCCGTCCGCGCCGGACCCCGCGGGCCGTGCTCAGAGCTCCGGTTCGACCGGGGTCTCCGGCAGCGCGTCCACGCGCTCCAGCGCCTCGTCGACGCTCTCCGAGACGGGCACGGTGATGCTCACCCCCGTCAGGTCCAGGATCCGGCGCACCGCGGAGGTCGGGGAGATGATGTGCACGCTCCCCGGCAGCTCGCGGGCCTCCTGGTAGACCCGGAGGATGATGTTCATGCCGGACGAGTCCATGAAGGGGACCGCCGACAGGTCGAGCAGGAAGTGCCGGCGGCCGTGATGGAGCTGGTTCGCCAGGTGGTGCTGGAACTCGGTCGCCGTGTCGACGTCCAAGTACCCCTCCACGGTGAGCAGCGCCACGTCCTCCCGCGGCAGGGTCACCTCGACGGACAACGGGTCCTGGGCAATGGGCACGAGTACCTCCAACAAGGTGATCAAGCTCTTCGTCGCGCAGCCGCGCGTACCCCCGAATCGTCGGATCATGCCCCGGCCCGCCCGGCCGGCCGGGGCGTCCCCCTCAGCCGACCCGGATGCCCACGATGCAGGTGTCGTCGTCCGTGTCCGACCTGCTGTACGTGAGCAGCCGGTCCAGCCGCTGGTCGAGCGTGTCCGGGGCCGAGGCGGCGGTGGTGAGCAGATGGGCCAGCGACTCCTCCACGCTGCGGTCCCGGCGCTCGATCAGACCGTCCGTGTACATCAGCAGGTTGTCCTCGGCGGCCAGCTGCACCTCCGACTCCTCGTACACCGCCTCCGGCACGGCACCGAGCAGCAGCCCGCGCACCAGCGGCAGCGGAGCGGCCACGGAGCCGCGCACCAGCACCGGCGGCAGATGACCCGCCCGCGCCCACCGCAGCGTGCGTGAGGCCGGCTCGTACAGGCCGCACACGGCGGTGGCGGTGACGCCGCCCGTCAGATGGTGCGCCACGATGTTCAGCCACGACAGCAGCTGACCGGGGCCCGCCCCGGTGACCGCGAGGCCACGCAGCGCGTTGCGCAGGACGACCATGCTGGTCGCCGCCTCTATGCCGTGCCCGGCGACGTCGCCCACGCACAGCAGCACCAGCCCGGAGGGCAGCACCACGGCGTCGTACCAGTCGCCGCCCACCAGCTGCTCGGCCTCCGCCGGCCGGTAGCGGACGGCCACGTCGAGGCCGGGCACCTGCAGCGGCGCCTGGGTGGGCGGCATGATGGCGCGCTGCAGCTGCAGCGCCAGCCGGTCGCGTTCGCTGGCCTGCTGTTCGGTGTGCGCCAGCTGGTCGCGGGTGGCCGCCAACGCCACCTCGGTCCAGTGCTGGGCGGAGATGTCCTGGTAGGCGCCCCGGGTGGTGAGCAGCCGGCCGTCGGTGTCCAGGACCGGTTCGGCGACGACCCGGATGTGCCGGGTCACCCCGTCGGGGCGCTGCAGCCGGAAGGCGGCCGACGCCGGGCGCCGGTGGTGCAGCAGCGTGCGCAGGAAGCGGCCGATGGTGACGGCGTCGTCCGGGTGGGCGTGCGCCGGCAGCTCCTCCAGCGGCACCGGCAGGCTGGACTGCGGACGCCCGTACAGGTCGAAGAGCTGCCCGTTCCAGGTGATCTCCCCGGTCAGCAGGTTCTCCTCGAAGCCGCCGATCCGGCCGAGCCGCTGGGCGTGCTGGAGCAGGCTCGCCAGGCGGGCCGTCTCGTCCTCGATCCGCCAGATGAACAGGATGCCGGAGCCGTGCCGGCTGACACTGATGTCCGCGACCGCCGCCAGCGGCACCTGGTCGACGAGGGCGGTCAGGTTCATGCGCCGGGCGCGGAACGGCTCACCCGTGGCGTACACCCGCTCGATCCGCTGGAACAGCTCACTGTTCCCGGCGGCCATCGGATACGCCTCCAGGAGCAGCGCGCCGCTGACCATGGCGCGCGGCCGGCCCGCCGGATCCAGGAAGCGGCTGTTGACGTGCTGGATGCGGAAGTCCAGCAGGTTGCCCTGGCCGTCCAGGTGCGGCACCAGGACGAGAGCCGGGTCGTACAGTCCGTCGGCCAGGTCCATCAGCTCCGCGGCGTCCGGCAGCACCCGGGGCTGCACGGCCGGGCCGCTGGGCGCCGTGTACGTCTCCAGGGTGTGCGCGCACAGCTCCGCCAGGGCCTCCACCTGGCGCACGATCTGCGGCGGCTGCTCGGGCAGCGGATCCGGCCAGACGATCTCCAGCACGCCGTACACCCGGCCCCCCGTACCGGCGGGCAGGGCCGCCCGGCCGCCGTCCGGATGGTGGTGCCGGCCGACACTGGGCAGGCCCCTCTCGGCCAGCGACGTGATCCACAGGCCGTCGCGCTCCGCGAGACCGCACCGGGCGACCGTCGCCACGTCCGGCGGCACGTAGTACCAGCGCGCCGCCTCCGCGGGGGAGAACCCGGCACTGCCCGCCAGGGTGAGCGACCCGTCGGCGCCGGCCGCCCAGATCGCCACCGCCACCGCGCCCAGCGGACGCAGCGCCTGCGCCAGCAGGGACTCGGCCACGGCCTGGGTGTCGTCCGCCGCCAGCACCCCGCTCTCGGCCGCGCGCAGCCGTACGGCGGCGGGGTCCCGCCCCGCCTCCTCGGCGGCCCGGGTGGCGGCCAGGAAGGCGTCCGTCACCTCGGACATCCGGTCCCGGGCGGCCTGGTTGATGACCTCGACCGCGAACTCCAGCTGGGTCGTCCCGGCCTGCTCGGTCAGCTCGGCGAGCTGGCGGGCGGCCTGCGAGGGACCGCACCCCAGCCGTTCGACGAGGATGCCCTTGGCGAGTTCGATCAGCGCCCGGCCCTCGGCCTCCGCCTGCGCGGCCCGCACCTCCCGGCTGAGCCGGTCCACGGTGGCCGCCAGCCGGCCCACGGGCGAGTCCGCGGACACCCCGGCGGGTCCGGCCGACGGTCGCTCGAGCCGGGCCGTGCCGAGCAGCTCGTCCGTCTGCTCCCCGGCGCTCATGCCGGCAGCCAGCGGCGGACACAGGCGATCAGGTCCTGGGTGTCGACCGGTTTGGTGACGTAGTCGCTGGCCCCCGAGGCGAGGCTCTTCTCCCGGTCCCCGGGCATCGCCTTCGCGGTGACGGCGATGATGGGCAGCTCGGCGTACTGCGGCATGGCGCGGATCTCGGCCGTGGCGGCGTAGCCGTCCAGCTCGGGCATCATCACGTCCATCAGCACGAGCGCCACGTCCGGGTTGTCCACCAGTCTCTCGATGCCCTTGCGGCCGTTCTCCGCGTGCAGCACCCGGAAGCCGTGCAGCTCCAGGATCCCGCTGAGCGCGAAGAGATTACGCGCGTCGTCGTCGACGACGAGGATGGTGCGGCCGGAGAACGAATCGTCCACCACGGCCTGCGGCGCCGGCCGCTGCGGCTCGTCGGACCGCACCAGCGACAGCACGTCGCCGGGCTCCTCCGCGGAGAGGTGCAGGGCGATGCGTTCGCGCAGCTCGTCGAGGCTGGACAGGAACTCCAGCGCGGTGCCCTCGGCACGGGACCGCAGCTCCTTCTCCACCGCCGCGTCGGCACGGTGGCCGCTGTGCACCAGCACCGGCACGCTCGCCAGGGCGGCGTCGCCCCGCAGTGCCTCCAGGAACCGGGTGACCTCCTCCGGGGCCATGCCGAGCTCCAGCACCACGCAGTGGCACGGGTCGGCGGCCAGCGCACCGGCCGCCTCCTGGGCGCCGACGGCGGTGAGGATGTCGACCGACGGCCGGGAGGTGCCGTCACCGTGCGCGACGTCCTGGACCACGCTCTCCGCGACCAGGGTCAGCAGACCCCGGGCCTGCTCCTCCACGACGAGCAGCCGCCGCGGACGCCGGCCGGACGCCGGTCCCGTCTCGATCGCCGCCGGCTGCCGGGCCGGCACCTCCGGCAGGGCCTCGCCCAGGTCCCCGTCCGGGAGCGGCGAGGGACGCAGCAGGTCCTCGAAGTCCGGCCGGGCCACGGGCAGGAACAGGGTGAACGTGCTGCCCTGGCCCGCGACGCTGTCCACCGTCACCGCGCCGCCCAGCAGGTGCGCGATCTCCCGGGTGATGGACAGACCGAGCCCGGTGCCGCCGTACTTGCGGCTCGTCGTGCCGTCCGCCTGCTGGAAGGCGCCGAAGATCGCCTCCAGGTGCTGCTCGGGAATGCCCACACCGGTGTCCCGCACCCGGAAGGCCACCACGGACCCGCCCCGCAGCACACCGCTGGGCACCTCGTCGTCCGGCGCGGGCTCGATCCGCAGCTCCACGCCGCCCCGCTCGGTGAACTTGACCGCGTTGGACAGCAGGTTGCGCAGCACCTGCCGCAGCCGCGAGTCGTCGGTGAGCAGGTCCGCCGGCGCGCCCGGCGCCGTCGTCACGGTGAAGTCCAGGCTCTTCTGCATCGTCATCGGCCGGAAGGTGGCCTCGACGTACTCGATGAGCCGGCGCAGCTCCACCCGCTCGGGGCTGACGTCCATCTTCCCGGCCTCGACCTTGGACAGGTCGAGGATGTCGTTGATCAGCTGCAGCAGGTCCGAGCCGGCCGAGTGGATGATCTGCGCGTACTCGACCTGCTTCGGGCTGAGGTTGCGCGAGGGGTTCTGTGCGAGCAACTGGGCCAGGATCAGCAGGCTGTTGAGTGGGGTGCGCAGCTCGTGGCTCATGTTCGCCAGGAACTCCGACTTGTACTTCGAGGCCAGCGACAGCTGCTGGGCGCGCGCCTCCAGTTCCTGCCGGGCCTGCTCGATCTGGAGGTTCTTCGCCTCGATGTCCCGGTTCTGCTCCGCCAGCAGCGCGGCCTTGTCCTCCAGCTCGGCGTTGGAGTGCTGGAGCTCCTCCTGCTGGCTCTGCAGCTCCGCCGAGCGCTCCTGCAGTTCGGCGGTGAGCCGCTGCGACTCGACGAGCAGCTCGTCGGTGCGGGCGTTGGCCACGATGGTGTTGACGTTGACGCCGATGGTCTCCATCAGCTGGGCCAGGAAGTCCTGGTGGATCTGGGTGAACGGGGTCACCGACGCCAGCTCGATCACGCCGAGGACCTGGCCCTCCACCACGATGGGCAGCAGCACCAGCGCGGTCGGCACCACCTGCCCCAGCCCGGAGGAGATGGTGACGTAGTCCGGCGGCAGCTCGTCCACCGTGATGGCGCGGCGGCTGCGCGCGGCCTGGCCGACCAGGGTGCGGCCGAAGGCGATCCGGGTGGGCCGGCCGTCGTCGTCGGGGTAGCCGTAGGAGCCGACGAGCCGCAACTCGGGGCCGTCGTCGCCGTCCTCCGCGAGGTAGAAGGCGCCGTACTGGGCCGACACCAGCGGCACCAGCTCGTCCATGATCAGCTCGGCGACCACGGGCAGGTCGCGGTGGCCCTGCATCAGGCCGGAGACCCGGGCGAGGTTGGTCTTGAGCCAGTCCTGTTCCTGGTTGGCCCGGGTGGTCTCGCGCAGGGACTCCACCATCGAGTTGATGTTGTCCTTGAGCTCGGCGACCTCGCCGGAGGCCTCCACGTTGACGGAGCGGGTCAGGTCGCCCTCGGCGACCGCGCTGGTGACCTCGGCGATCGCCCGGACCTGCCGGGTGAGGTTGCCCGCCAGCTCGTTGACGTTCTCCGTGAGCCGCTTCCAGGTGCCGGAGACGCCCTCGACCTCCGCCTGGCCGCCGAGGCGGCCCTCGGTGCCGACCTCGCGGGCGACGCGGGTGACCTCCTGGGCGAAGGCGGAGAGCTGGTCGACCATCGTGTTGATGGTCGTCTTCAGCTCCAGGATCTCGCCGCGCGCGTCGACGTCGATCTTCTTCGACAGGTCGCCGCGGGCCACCGCGGTCGTCACCAGCGCGATGTTGCGCACCTGGCCGGTGAGGTTGTTGGCCATGGAGTTGACGTTGTCGGTGAGGTCCTTCCAGGTGCCCGCGACATGGGGCACGTGCGCCTGGCCGCCGAGGCGGCCCTCGGTGCCGACCTCGCGGGCGACGCGGGTGACCTCGTCGGCGAAGGCCGACAGCGTGTCGACCATCGTGTTGATGACGTCGGCCAGCGCCCCGACCTCACCGGCCGCCTCGACCCTGATCCGCTGCGACAGGTCGCCCCGGCCCACCGCGGAGGCGACCTGGGCGATGGAACGGACCTGGCCGGTCAGGTTGGACGCCATCACGTTGACGTTGTCGGTGAGGTCCTTCCAGGTGCCGGAGACGCCGCGCACCTGGGCCTGGCCGCCGAGGCGGCCCTCGGTGCCGACCTCGCGGGCGACGCGGGTGACCTCGTCGGCGAAGGCGGAGAGCTGGTCGACCATCGTGTTGATGGTGTTCTTGAGTTCGAGGATCTCGCCGCGGGCGTCCACGGTGATCTTCTGCGACAGGTCGCCCTTGGCGACCGCCGTCGCCACCAGCGCGATGTTGCGGACCTGGCCGGTGAGGTTGCCGGCCATGAAGTTCACCGAGTGGGTGAGATCGCGCCAGGTGCCCTTCACGCCCTGCACGTCGGCCTGGCCGCCGAGGCGGCCCTCGGTGCCGACCTCGCGGGCGACGCGGGTGACCTCGTCGGCGAAGGCGGAGAGCTGGTCGACCATCGTGTTGATGGTGTTCTTGAGTTCGAGGATCTCGCCGCGGGCGTCCACGGTGATCTTCTGCGACAGGTCGCCCTTGGCGACCGCCGTCGTCACCTGGGCGATGGAGCGGACCTGCGCGGTGAGGTTGCCCGCCATCGCGTTCACCGAGTCCGTCAGGTCGGACCAGGTGCCCGAGACCCCCGGCACCTGCGCCTGTCCGCCCAGCGCTCCCTCGGTGCCGACCTCCCGGGCCACCCGCGTCACCTCGGAGGTGAACACCGACAGCTGGTCCACCATCCCGTTGAAGACCTTGGCGATGTCCCCCATGAGGCCGTCCGCGTCGTCCGGCAGCCGGGTGCCGAAGTCCCCGTCCCGTACGGCCGTCAGCCCCGCCAGGAGCCGCCTCAGCTCCTGGTCCCCCGGCGTCGCCTCGGTCCCCTCGGTGCTCTTGCTGGTCATGCGCACCCTCGTTCCGACCAGAGTCAGTGCGCGTTTCCGCAGTTCACGGATGTGCGCGATGAGAAAATACGCCGAAGGCTAACCCAGGTAGCGGGTACGGAACAAAGCCTGACGCAGTCGGGAGAACCGGCCCGAAAAAGTTCCGGAGCTCGTGCATGTTCCGGCTTTTGGCGGGTACTCGACTTGGTTGCGCCGGGACGGGGAGCGCCGGGCCGCCGATGCGCGGTTTTGGTCCGTGCCTTTCGAATGCGCGCGCCCCTGCCGGGTATTTGCTGCTGTGGAACTGGGCGTCGCCCAGGGGATCCGTCGTCATCGGGGAGGCAAGGAGCAGTGCCCATCGACAGCATCTGGTCATACGCGCCGGACCTGGACCACGTCCGGGAGCAGGACCTCACGGGCTACACCGTGGTCGCGAGCGACGGCACCATCGGCCACGTGGACCGGCAGGCCGATCACCACGGCATGCGGCACCTCGTCGTCGACACCGGGGTGTGGGTGTTCGGCCGCAGCCTCCTGGTGCCGGTCGGCGTCGTCGCGGACGTCCACGCGGGGGAACGTCAGGTGACGTTGGACTGCACCAGGGCCGAGGTGAAGGAGGCGCCCCGGTTCCGGACCGACAGCGAGACCATGGACCCCGCCTATCTCACCGCGGTCGGTGACTACTATCACCGGCTGCCGCCGCGCGAGAGCCCCACCGGGTGACCACCGCACGACAGACGCGCCCGGTCGGCGGCACGGGGGTGGGCAGTGCCGCCGACGCGCGGGCGCACGCCGAGGCGACGGTGCGCGCCCACTGGGACGCCGAGGGCCGCACCCCGCATCACCAGGACATGATCGACCTCTCGCTCGTCGTGTCGGAGCTGGTCACCAACGCCATCCGGCACGGCGCCGGACTGGCCGGCTTCGACGCGCGGACGACGGGGGAGGGCGTGCGGATCGCCGTCCACGACCACAGCGACGTCGTCCCCGAGGCCGCCGGCGGAACCGGCGCCCTGCCGGACGTGCACCGCGGCAGCGGTTACGGCTGGCCCCTGGTGATCCGGCTGGCACGGGACATCGAGATCCGCAGGCGCCCCGGCGGCGGCAAGACCGTCAGCGTGCTCGTTCCCCTGCGTGACGCGCCGTCATAGGCTCACCAGGGCAGGAAGACGTGGATGTCCTTGCCCTGGTCGTCGCTGACGACGCTGACCTGGTCGCACAGTGTGTGGATCAGATGCCAGCCGATACCGCCGCCGCCGCGGTGGGGGTGGAAGGGCCGCGGGGCCGGCTCGGTGGTGCTGGTGTCGTGCATCACCACGTGCACCCCGTCGAACGTTCTGCGCAGACGCAGCTGGAACGGGCCCGGGGCGTACTGGACCGCGTTGGCGGCCAGCTCCGTGACCACCAGCAGGATGTCGTCCCAGTGCTCGGGGGCCGACGGCGCCGACACACGGGCCAGGTCGAGGAGGAACTCCTCCGCGACCAGGCGTGCGTCCGTCACATCGTGCAGCTCCCCCGGGAAGCTGGCGATGCGGCTCGTGATGTCCTCGGCAGCCAGTGTCCTGTCCCTACGCGGCTCGCGTGCCATCTCGCCTTCCATGCCCCGTCGTCGCGGGGCGATCGTTCTCGCTTCTGCGCCCCCTCGAACTGTGGGTTCCCGCGCGGGCGGAGCCTACGCGCCCGCATGCCCGTGCCCGGTCGGTGACAAACCCGTCACCGACCGGCAGCGTTCTCCGGGGCCTGTCCGGCGGCTCCCGCCCACCGCGCGGCGGCGGACAGGCCCGGCCCTCCCCGGGCGGTCAGCGGAAGACGTTGTCGGAGTCGTCCCAGCCGGACGACTCGTCCACGGCCGGCGTCCGTCGCGGACGCGTCCGCGACTGGTACATCGCGTCGATCTCCAGCGCGTAGCGCCGCACGATCTCGTCCCGGCGCAGCTTCATCGACGGCGTCAGCAGCCCGTTGGCCACGTCGAACGGCTCGGGCAGCACCCGGAACACCCGGATCGACTCCGGACGCGACACGCTGCTGTTGGCCGCGGCGACCGCCCGCGCGATCTCCTCCCGCAGCGCGTTCTCCTCCCGCGCCTCCCGGGCCGGCGCGTCGCCCGGCGGGGACAGCGCCGCCCGCCAGTCGCTGAGGAACTCCGGGTCCAGGGTGATCAGGGCACCCACACACGGCCGGTTGTCACCCACGACGACGGCCTGATGGACCAGCGGGTGCATCCGCAGCCGCTGCTCCAGGGCCGTCGGCGCCACGCTCCTGCCGCTGCTCGTGATGATGACGTCCTTCTTGCGGCCGGTGATCGTGAGGTAGCCCTCGGCGTCCAGCCGGCCCAGATCGCCCGTGGCCAGCCAGCCGTCGCGCAGCACGGCCCGGGTGGCGGCCTCGTCCCCCACGTACCCCTGGAACACCGACGGCCCGCGCACCAGGATCTCCCCGTCGTCGGCCACCCGGATCTCGGTGCCCGGCAGCGCCTGCCCGACGGTGCCGGACTTCTCCCGCCCGAACGGCTGCATCGTCACCCCGCCGCTGGTCTCGGTGAGCCCGTAGCCGTCGTGGACGTAGATGCCGATCCCCTCGTAGAAGAGGGACAGGTCGCGGTTGAGCGTCGACCCCCCGGAGGTGGCCCGCAGCACCCGGCCGCCCAGCGCGGCCCGCAGCCTGCGGTAGACCGTGCGCTCGTACAGGGCGTGCTGCAGCCGCAGGTCGAAGCCCGGCCCCGCACCGCGGCCCAGCCGCTGCCGCTCCAGCGCGGCGGCGAAGTCCCGTGCCGTGCCGGCCGCCCGCTCGAACAGGGCGCCGCGGCCCGACAGCTGCGCCGCGCGCAGGAAGTTCTTGTAGATCTTCTCCAGCAGCGAGGGGACGGCGTACAGATAGGTGGGCCGGAAGGTGCGCAGGGCCGAGGACAGGGACTCCCCGCCGATGTCGGGTTCGTGCCCCATCAGCAGGCCGCCGCGCACGCACAGCACCTGGATCATCAGACCGTAGACGTGGGAGAAGGGCAGGAAGGCGAGGACGGCGGCCTGCTCACCGGGGGGCGCCGCGACGTGGCCCCAGCCCGCCAGCAGGGTGTCGCTCATGAAGGCCAGGCCGCGGTGGCTCAGCGCACAGCCCAGGGCGTGGCCGGACGTGCCGGAGGTGTAGGCGACGACGGCCGTGGAGTCCGGCAGGACGATGCGGCGCATCGAGTCGACCGTGGCCGCCGGGATGAACTCGCCGCGCGCCACCAGCTGGTCCAGCGCGCCCGCGTCCAGCTGCCAGACGTGCCGCAGCCCCGGCAGCGCGGCGCACACCGGCCCGACGGTCATCACGCCCTGCTCGTCCTCCACCAGCACGGCCACACAGCCGGAGTCCCGCAGGATCCACTCCACCTGTTCGCGCGCGGAGGCCGGATGGACGGGGACGACCTCGGCGCCCACCGTCCACAGGGCGTGGCCCAGGAGGGTCCACTCGTAGCGGGTGCGCGCCATGATCGCCACCCGCATGCCGGGCGAGATCCCGGACGCCACCAGGCCCTTGGCCACGGCGACGACCTCGTCGCGGAACTCGACGGCGGTGATCTGCTCCCAGGTGGCGGAGGCCGGGTGGGCGCGACGGGCGAACATCGGCAGGGCGGGGCGCTCGGCCGCCGTCTCGAAGAGACTGTCGGCGAGGCCGCCGGTCAGGGGCGAGACCGAGGGGGGAGCGAGGGCGAGGTCGCGCATGCGCTGCTCCTGACGTGTACGGGGTGTGACTCGGCCGATGAGTAGCGTCATCGGCGGTGCCTGAATGTAGCCGAGCCGGAGCGCCCCCGCGCCGGGATCGCGACAAGTGTGTCCGCACTGATGATCGCGGGACTTTCGGGGGACTCGGACGACATGAGCTACGTCAATCCAGATCCCGAACCGGAACGCAGTACCGGCCTCGAACCGGGCGGCGGCGTCCCCCCGGGCGAGACCCCGCCCGCGGAGAGCAGCATGCCCGAGGCGGGCCCCCGGGAGACGCACAACCCGACCAAGGGCTGGGCCAAGGGCCCGCTGACCGTGATCCTCGCCGTCGCGGTGCTGATCGCGGCGTTCTTCCTGGTCTACGCCCTCATCCTCATCCTCTGACGCCCCTGTCCCCTCATCCCCTCATCCGCGAGGAGCGGACCCCGTACGTCCTGCCCCCTGGGTGTGCCGCACGCACTCCGTGACGACGTCCCGCAGACTCCCCGTGCGTTCGAGCAGGGCGCGCTGCACCTGCGCCCCGTTGCCGTCGCGCAGCAGTCGTGCGCAGCCCTCGCGGGCGCGCTCCAGGTCGCCGGTGGCCTCCAGGGCCTCGGCGACGTGGTCGAGGAGGTCGCGCACGACCGTCTCGGCCGGCATGCGGCGCATGGTCCGCGGGTGGAGCAGTTCGCCCTCCAGCCCCGACCTGGCCGCCTGCCAGGCGGCCAGCCGGAGCAGGCTGACGCCGGGGTCCACCGGCTCCCGGCCGGCCCGCCACTCGCGTGCCGCGGTCTCCACCAGCCCCCGGGCGAGGGTGGCGATCAGCGCCGCCGTCTCCGCGTGCAGACAGACGTCGGAGACGCGGATCTCCACCGTCGGGTACCGCTGGGAGAGCCGGGCGTCGAAGTAGACCATCGCCTCGTCGAGGATGACGCCGGTGGCCACCATGTCGGCGACCCGCCGGTGGTAGCGCTCCGCCGAGCCGAACGTCTCGGTCGGACCGGCGGACGGCCAGCGCTGCCAGACCCGGCTGCGGTAGCTGCTGTACCCCGTCTCCTTGCCCTGCCAGAACGGCGAGTTCGCGCTCAGCGCCGCCAGCACCGTCAGCCAGGGCCGCAGCCGGTCCACGACCCCCACGCCCTCCTCGTCGGACTCGACCGACACATGGACGTGGCAGCCCATGACGAGTTGTTCCCGGGTGGCTATGCCGTACTGCTCCTCCATCCACTGGTACCGCCGGTTGATGCCGACGGACGGGCTCACCGGCAGCGGCGAGGTGGCGAGGGCGGCGACGGTGCAGCCGATCTTCCCCGCGTGCCCGGCGGCCTCCTCGCGGCAGCGGACGATCTCCGCGTGCAGGCTCTCCATCGAGGACTGCGGATGCGTGGCGAACTCCAGCATCTGCTCGTGCAGTTCCTTCTCGAAGACGTCCTGTTCCGCGCCGTCCCGGGCGGCGCGGGCGAGTACCGCCGCGGACATCGCCCGCGGTTCGCCGCTCTCCGGATCGACCAGGAGGAGTTCCTCCTCCACTCCGACGGTGCGCACTTGGTGCCGCCCTTCTGTGTCCTGCCGTGACGAAGCCGAGAAGCCCTCGGCCGTACGACCCCGAATGCCCCGGTCGGAGCGTCGGACACCTGGCGGCGTCGCCGGACCCTCACACAGTGATCGGCGTCAGCCACACCGTCGCGAGCGGCGGCAGCGTGAGCCGTACGGTGCCGTCCTCGGGCTTGACCGGGTCCGGGTTCGTGACGCCCCCGCCGCCGTAGTGCGCGGCGTCGGTGTTGAGGACCTCCTGCCAGGCGATCACGTCGTCGCCGACGGTGAGCGGGTAGTCGTGCCGGACCACGGGGGAGAAGTTCGACACCGCGAGCAGCGGCCGGCCCTCGGCGTCGTACCGCAGGAACGCGAAGACGTTGTCGTCGGCGGCGTCGACCGACACCCACCGGAAGCCGGACGGGTCGGTGTCGCGCTGCCACAGCGCCGGGGTCGCCCGGTAGCGGGCGTTGAGATCGCGCACCAGGTCCCGCACCCCGCGGTGGTCGCCCGCGGAGTGGT
The DNA here is from genome assembly GCF_040646935.1 of Streptomyces sp. NPDC044984. Classification (NCBI taxonomy): domain Bacteria; kingdom Bacillati; phylum Actinomycetota; class Actinomycetes; order Kitasatosporales; family Streptomycetaceae; genus Streptomyces; species Streptomyces sp. NPDC044984. Next base: position 3,492 of record NZ_JBEZBE010000032.1, on the reverse strand, counting down.
ACCCGTCGTCGAGCAGCCACCACTCGGGGCCCTGCTTCTCGGACCACTCGGCGCCCTGGGCGAACTCCTGCCCCATGAACAGCAGTTGCTTGCCGGGGTGGGCCCACATGAAACCGAGGTAGGCACGCACGTTGGCGCGCCGCTGCCACCAGTCGCCCGGCATCTTCGACACCAGCGCCTGCTTGCCGTGCACCACCTCGTCGTGCGAGACGGGCAGCACGTAGTTCTCGCTGTAGGCGTACACCATCGCGAACGTCATCTCGTGGTGGTGGTACTTGCGGTGCACCGGCTCGTGGGAGACGTACTCCAGCGAGTCGTGCATCCAGCCCATGTTCCACTTGAAGCCGAACCCGAGGCCGCCGGTGTCGGTGGGCCGGGTCACCCCGCCCCACGCCGTGGACTCCTCCGCGATGGTCACCACCCCGGGGCAGCGCCGGTAGACGGTCGCGTTCATCTCCTGCAGGAACGCCATCGCCGCCAGGTCCTCCCGGCCGCCGTACGCGTTGGGTTCCCACCCGCCGTCCTCGCGCGAGTAGTCCAGGTAGAGCATGGAGGCCACCGCGTCCACCCGCAGTCCGTCGATGTGGAACTCCTGGCACCAGTACACGGCGTTCGCGACCAGGAAGTTGCGCACCTCGGTGCGGGCGAAGTCGAAGGTGTACGTCCCCCAGTCGGGGTGCTCCGCGCGCCGGGAGTCCCCGGGCTCGTACAGCGGGTCCCCGTCGAACCGGGCCAGCGCCCAGTCGTCCTTCGGGAAGTGCGCCGGCACCCAGTCCATGATCACGCCGATGCCGGCCCGGTGCAGCGCGTCGACCAGGTACTTGAAGTCGTCCGGGGTGCCGAGGCGGGCCGTGGGCGCGTAGAACCCGGTGACCTGGTAGCCCCAGGACGGTCCGAAGGGGTGCTCGGCGACCGGCATCAGCTCCACGTGGGTGAAACCGAGGTCCTTGACGTAGGCCGGGAGCTCCTCGGCGAGTTCGCGGTACGTCAGTCCCGGCCGCCAGGACGGCAGGTGCACCTCGTACACCGAGAACGGCGCCTCGTGCACGGGCGTCGCCGCCCGCCGCGCGAACCACTCGGCGTCGCCCCACTCGTAGTGCGAGGCCGTCACGACGGACGCCGTGTTCGGCGGCGCCTCCGTGCGCCGTGCCATCGGGTCGGCCTTGAGGAACCGGTGTCCGTAGCGGGAGTGGATCTCGAACTTGTAGCAGGTGCCCTCGCCGACGCCCGGCAGGAACAGCTCCCACACCCCGGACGAGCCCAGCGAGCGCATCGGGAACGCCGTGCCGTCCCAGTGGGTGAAGTCGGCGGCGACCCTCACCCCCTGCGCGTTCGGCGCCCACACCGTGAAGCGGGTGCCGGTGACGCCCTGGTGGGTCATGGGGTGCGCGCCGAGCGCCGTCCACAGCTCCTCGTGCCGGCCCTCGCCGATCAGATGCAGGTCGAACTCGCCGAGCGCAGGCAGGAACCGGTACGGATCGTGCGTCTCGACGGCCTCGTCGTCGCCGTAGGCCACCGTCAGCGTGTACGCGGGGACCGCGTCCAGCGGCAGCACGACGGAGAAGAGGCCGTCGCCCTCCGAGACGAGCGGGGTGCGCGCGCCGTCGACGACCACGCCCACCTCGCGGGCGAAGGGGCGCAGTGCCCGGAAGGCGATCCCGCCGGGCACCGGATGGGCGCCGAGCAGCGCGTGCGGATCGTGGTGGGCGCCCGCCAGCAGACGCCCCCGGTCGGTCGGGTCGAGGGCGGGTGCGGGTGCGGCGCCGGATGGCGCGGTGGCGGACGGGGCGGGCCCGGCCGGCTCGGGAAGCGGGGTGTCACGCAGGGCCACGGCTTCAGTCTCCTCTCACGGCGAGGCGCTCGATCGCCGCCATGGGTACGGGCAGCCAGTCGGGTCGGTGCCGGGCCTCGTACAGCACCTCGTACACGGCCCGGTCCGTCTCGTAGGCGCGGAGCAGGCCGTGCTTCTTGCGCGGGTCCCAGCCGGCGCGGGCGGCGTAGCCCGCGCAGTAGGCCTCACGGCAGCGGCGCGCCCACTCCGGGCGCCAGGGGCGGCGCTGGCGGGCGGCGTAGTCGAAGGAGCGCAGCATCCCGGCGATGTCCCGCACGGGGGAGTGGGCGCTGCGCCGTTCGGAGAGCGGCCGGGACGGCTCGCCCTCGAAGTCGATGACGAACCACTCGCGCCCCGCCCGCAGCACCTGCCCCAGGTGCAGGTCGCCGTGGATGCGCTGGGCGGGCGGCCCGGCGTCGCAGGTGGCCAGGGCGGCGAAGGCGGTCCGCAGCCCCGGCACGAACGGCTGGAGCGCGGGGACGGCGTGCGCCGCGGCGGCCAGCCGCTCGGTCATCGCCGCCGCCGTCCGCCCGTTCTCGCCCGGCGCGCCGATGGGGAACGCCGAGGACAGCGCCAGGTGGACGTCCGCCGTGGCCCGGCCCAGCGCGTGCGACTGCGCGGTGAAGTCGTCACCGGAGGCGAGCGCGTCGAGGGCCAGCGTCCAGCCGTCGGAGGCGTTGCGCAGGTACGGCTGGAGCACACCGAGCGTCGCCTTGAACGGATGCGTGGTGTGGAACCAGGCCACCGGGGCGGGCACCCGGTCACAGCCCTGCCGGGCCAGCGCACCCGGCACCTCCAGATCCGGATTGACCCCGGGCTGGATGCGCCGGAACACCTTCAGGATGTACTCGTCGCCGTACACCAGCGAGGAGTTGGACTGCTCGGCGGTCATCAGGCGCGGCACCAGACCGGCGGGCACCTGCTGGGACCCGTCGCACTCGAAGCGCAGCGGGCCCGCCGCACCGGGGTGGCGCAGCCGTTCCAGGAACAGCTGGGCGGCGCGCGGGTCGTGGAGGGCGTCGTAGACCGTCAGTCCGGCCAGCAGGCCGGCCGGCACCCTGCCGATGAGTGCCTTGCCGAGCCGCGGCGAGGGGTGCTCCCGTACGCCGAGGAGGAGCTGGTAGCAGTCACCGGCCGGGGTCGTGCCGCCGGGAGCGGGCACGCCTCCGTGACCGGCGTGCACCAGTACGTGCAGACAGCCCGGGAACAGCTCCGTCGTCGACAGCACACCCAGGTCGGTGACGGGCCGGTCCTTGCCGGCGAACCAGCGCTGCAGCGGCAGCCACTCGCGCAGCAGCCCGGTGAGCGACTCCATGGGCTCGGCGGGCGCGCTTCGCGGCCGCAGGAACGCGGTCTTCGTCATGGTGACGCCTCCTCTCCCCGGCACACGCTCACAGTCGTCGGCCGGTGCGGGATGCGACTCGGGTGAGCCGGAACCAGTAGAAGCCGTGGCCCCCGAGGGTCAGCAGGTACGGCAGGTCGCCGACGGCCGGGAAGCGCACCCCGCCGAACAGTTCGACCGGGTGCCGTCCGGCGAACTCGCGCAGGTCGAGCTCGGTGGGCTGGGCGAAGCGTGAGAAGTTGTTCACGCAGAGCACCAGGTCGTCCTCGTACTCGCGGAGGAAGGCGAGGACGGCGGGGTTGGAGGAGGGCAGTTCGGT